>JAQVQU010000014.1 GCA_028701415.1 Clostridia bacterium
ATTGGTTGCAAAAGTAGGATCGTTGATTGTTATGTTGTTAGTTAAAACTATACTAGCAGTAGGATTATTTCTTACGGTATCAATAAAAGTTGTTCCATCAGAAACATCAATAGCTTCAGCATAGATTTGGTCAATAAATTGGACATTAGCATTCATTAAAGAAAAATAAGCTAAGAAGAAAATAAATAAAACAGTAAGAAAGAGTGCGAGAAATACTTTCCCGATTACTTTTTTACTATTCAAAGAACTAGAAAGCTTAATAACCATCAAATCTCCATTGTCACTCGTGCGTACGCGTAATCTTAATTATATTATACATAAGAGTAATAATGTTGTCGATAGCTATCACTTAAGATTTAAGAATTTCACGATATATTCAAAAAGGTCCTCAATCAACTTCTACAAAATCCTCTCCTTTCATAAAATCTGGGATAGTTTCTTGAGGTAGTATGAAACTTTTTTCTTCAGATTTGTTTTTGATTGTATCCTCTCTGTAAAGATCCGAACTTTTTGCGTAAAACTTTTCATAAGTATTCTTAATTTTAAACATCAAATCGTCATAATCTGGTAATTCTAATAGAGATTTAATGCCAAATTTTTTCAAGAATTCGTTTGTAGTTCCATATAGAATTGGTCTTCCAACAGTTTCTTTACGTCCAATGGCATCTATTAATCCAAGTTTCAGTAACATGGAAATGACATAGTCAGAATTAATTCCTCTCAATTCTTCTATGTCTCCCTTTGTTACGGGTTGCTTGTAAGCAATTATTGCAAGAACTTGAAGCAATGTTTTAGATATTTCTCTTTCTCTAGTTTCTAATAGAATGTCGGACAAAACTTGTCCATATACAGGATTAGTTTGGAATTGAATTACATTGTTAGCCTCAATAAAAATTATTCCTCTATCTCCAGAATAATCTTTTTTTATCTGTTCAAAAGCATCATTAATTATAGAATACTCATAATCATTTTTCAGAAAATCGAAAAGTTTATCTTTATGTATACCCGAACCACTAGCGAAAATAATTGCCTCAATTATATGTTTCAACATCTGTAAATAACTCCTCCTCTTGAGCTAGCGTTATTCCTTTATTTAAAAGAGATATCTCAATAAGAGACAAATCCTCTCCTTTAACAGATAACTCAATATATGATTCTTTAACTAATTCTAGAATAGCAAGAAAAGTGTTGATAATCTCCAACCTGGAAAATCCTTCCTCAAAAAGGGACAATAAATTGCTTTTTGTATGAACATTTAAATATTCTATTATAAATCTCATCCTGTCGGCAACAGTAAATCTTTCTAATGGTATAGTTTTTGGAGTTTCTGGATCTTCACTAAATTCAACATTTTCAAGTAAATTTGTGAAAGCAAGTACCATTTTATCAATATCAAAATTTTTAATTATTATTTTGTAATCATTTTCGTCATATGCTGGTGAACGATAAAATCTATGTAAAATTTCCATTTGCTCTAGTTTAATTGCGACATTTCTGTACATGGAATATTCTTCAGTTCGAAGTATAAACATATCTGCATCAGACAACTCATCTGGGTTGATATCATCAAAATCAATTTTGGGGAGTAACTCGCTTGATTTTATTTCTAGCAACGTTGCAGCTAAAATCAAAAAATTTGAGATTTCTTCATAGTCTTTATTTTCTATAGTTTCAATATAACTTATAAATTGGCTTGTAATATCAGAAATGAATATATCTTTAATTGCTACCTGTTTTTTTGAACAAAGGTCAAGTAATGTGTCTAAAGCCACATCTTCATTGTATAAATGATAAGAAATTGGAGAATTAAGTTTTTCAATAACAACACTCATATCTATTTATATTTTCAACCCCGCACTAACTATTTTATCAATCATATCCGTCAATAAATCACTAAAACTTCCAAACACATCTAACCAAGGGACACCAATCATTCGCCCTAAAAAACCCAAGCCAATAATAATCAAAAGAATTAACATTCCATATTTAATCATAAACTGTTGAAAAAAATTATTTCTTGGAAAAATTGTATTAATAATATTATACCCATCGAGCGGATAAATCGGCAATAAATTGAATAAAACTAACATAAGATTAATTTTTATCCCAACTGTTAAAATAGTATAAAAAAATACTAAGAAAAATTGTTGTATTGAGTTAACTATAGATGTCAAATAAAACATTTTTGCACTTAAAAACAAGATTAGAGCTAAAACGGATGATAGAAGAAAGTTAGCCGTTACTCCAGCAAAAGAAACAGTAATCATACCTTTCTTGTAATTTCTAAAATTCATGGAATTTATCGGAACAGGTTTCGCCCAACCAAACCCTATCAAAAGCAAAAAAATTAAACCCTTAACTTCAAAATGTACTTTAGGGTTAAAAGAAAGTCTTCCAGCCGCTTTGGCAGTCAGATCACCATTCAATAAAGCAACATACCCATGACTCCATTCATGAATAATTATTGAAAATCCACCGATTAATATAAAACCTAAAATTAATGCTAATTTATCTATAAAAGTTCCTGGACCCGACAAAAGTCTAATGATAAACAAAATGTTCCTCCTATAAATAAAATTTGCTTTCGTATATATTTTTCATAATTATAGCATCTTCAGCTTGGGTACCATCGCTTTCGCATACAATCCATGGTTGAAGATTATACTTAACTATCAAGTCAGCTAAAGGTTCAAAATTTGGGCCATAAATATCATCTTTAAATGTTAAATGTTTAACCTCTCCCTTAGAAGAAAATTGTATCTTGCTAAAGTGTATGTGCATATTTAAAAATTTAATATTATCGATATTTTCATGTAGTTTTTCAATAATAGTATTATACATATTAGGCTTATTAAGAATTCCTTGCTCCCTGGCATTAATGTGTCCAAAGTCAATACATGGATAAAAATTGTCTCGTATTTCGCATATTTCAATAATTTCATCTACCGTTCCCATTTGACCAACTTTCCCCATTGTCTCCCAGCACAATATTAGACCATTTGAAAACGGAAATTCTAATAATTTGTCAGAAAGATAACGGATATTGTCCAACATTAAAATTCTCGCTTTATTTCTAGTCATTTTTCCTTGACTCGCAGGGTGGACAACTACTCTGTTTGAACCCATTTGTAAAGATTTTTCCATTGTCGATAATATTAGATTTATTGATTTATCTATCATTGATTTATCTTCATTTGCCATATTTATATAATATGGTGCATGTGAGGAAAGAGAGATATTGGAAGCCTCAAAAGACTTACGAATTAAAGAAGCTGTGTCAAAGGTCATATTTACTCCATGGCCAAAAGAATATTCAAATAGATCAAGATTACGTTTTCTGCACCAATCAGCAGCTTGATATGTGTGTTTTTTACCTTCTTCATAAAAACTATCCGAATTTCCAGCTACACCGAATTTAATCATATAATTCTTTTATCCTCTCAACATCTTTATCTATTTGTTTTCTCAACTCAGCAGGTGTAATAAATTTTATATTCTCTCTAATCTTTTTTAAAAAAGTAATTTCAATGTTTTTTTCATAAATAACTTTAGAAAAATTTAATAGCATAGTCTCAATTGTTATTTCTTTATTCTCAAATGTTGGGCATTCCCCTATGTGTGTTAAAGATCTATATCTTTTCCCCTCGACATTTGTTTCTGTTATATATACTCCATTACCAGGAATCATTTTTAGTGGGTTATAATCTATATTCGCTGTTTTAAACCCGTATTTACTGCCATCGGATCTTCCATGGATTACCCTACCATTAATAGTGTATTTGCATCCTGCATATAATTCATATTCATTTACATTACCTTCTTTTAATAAATTTCTTAATAGTGTAGACGAAACTTTTTTGTTTTCTACGTTAGTTAACTTTTCCACATGCAAAAATATTTTGTTTTTCTTAGACAACTTTTCTAATTCTTTAATCCCAGAGGCAGCAAAATGGCCATATGTAAAATCCTCCCCTATGCATATTCCACATAAATCATATTTTGTCATTATATAATTTTCAAATTCATTACCACTCATTTTCAAAAAACTATTGGCAGGTTTGATTAAATCAACATTCATTATCCCAAATTTCTTAATCTTATTAATTTTTTCTTTCTCAAGATCTATTATTTTAATATCTAGCCCTAAAGAGTAAAAAAAATCATCTCCAAAAGTAATTACCAGTGGTTTAGCACCATTTTTAAAAGCAAGCCGGACTAAAGACTTTAGCAACGCTTGATGTCCTAAATGTAAACCATCAAAATAACCTATCGAAATTACATATTTCAATCTAGCCACCTACTACTATATAAGCCAAGTATCTGGGATCAATATACCATCTTCTAAAGTACAAATTGCTACAATTTTATTTTCATTTACAACAATTTTTCTTGTATTTAACTGAGTTATTTCCGAGAATAATACTTTTTTCCCATCCAAAAGGGCTTTTAATGTCATTGAATCTATTTCTATAGTATCAATATCCGGCATACATTTTTCCAAAGGATATAGATAAGATAGAATATTACCTTGATTTAATTCGTTCAATTTAATCGCACTTTCTATTTTAAAATTTCCGCTAGATTCTCTTCTTAATAGTTCAACATAACCAACTGTTCCTAACATGGCGGCCAGATCCCTGCAAAGGCTTCTTATATAAGTCCCAGAATTACATACGATACGAAAATCAAATTCATTTACAGAAACTTGTTCAATAAGATCAAAGGATATAACCTTTATCATTTTATCTTTCAAATCAAAATCAGTTCCAGACCTAGCTAGTTTATATGCGCGTACGCCGTTTAAAGAATTTGCTGAAAACAATGGAGGTTTCTGTTCAAAAGTCCCGATGAATGACTTTAGTTTTTTTTGGACCTCTTCAATACTTGGGATTAAAGAACTTTCTTTAATTACTATTCCTTCTGTATCTAAAGTATTTGTTTCTTTTCCAAAAAAGAATCGTGCATAATATTGCTTTGTTTTCATTAAATGATATTTAAAAAGTCTTGTAGCTCTTCCAACAGCCACAGGTAAAACGCCAGAGGCAAACGGATCTAAAGTTCCAAAATGACCAACTTTATATTTTTCAGTGGCCTTTAAATCTTGAAGTATGTGTTTTACTTTCCCAACCACAAAAGCAGAAGAAACTCCTTCACTTTTATCTATTACAATAATACCATTTAACATTTGATGAAATTACATGCGGTTTTAACAAGCGTTTCAAGGGTTTTTTCATAAGGTAATTTAAACTTGCACCCACTCGCATTCTTATGCCCTCCTCCGCCAAATATTCTTGCATAAGCAGAAGAGTCAAAAGGATCTTTTGATCTTATGCTAACTTTATATACATTCTCTCTTTCTTCCGCGATGGCAATAGCTAAAATTACTTCATCAATTTCGATTAAATTATTAATGATTCCCTCAGTGCTATAAATGTCACAACCAGTCTTAACGAAATCATTTGTTAAGAAAGTAATAACTGCCATTTTATTATCATAAAAAAACTGTGTTTTAGAAAGCGATTCAACCATTAAGTTAAACTCGCATATGCTTTTTTCTCTGTAAATTTTATCTACTATGTAGTTATTGTCGATTCCGTAAGAGATTAGTTCAGAAGCTATTGCCATAGTTTCAGCTGTAGTCGATGAAAAAGAAAAAACACCAGTATCCGCAGCTAAAGCTCCAAATAAACAAAAAGCTATTTCCTTGTCAATTATACTAGCATCTAATGTTTTAAAAATTTTATAAAGAATTTGCGAAGTAGATGCTGATGTTGTCTCTATAATAGAATCTTCTATAATATAAGGATATATATGATGATCAATCCAGATCCTGTCTTGACATCTATCAAAATATATATTGGCACTGTTTTTTCCCATTCTCTCAACGGTAGCACAATCTAAACAAATACCTAGATCATATTTTGTCGGTTTAGAATTATTAATAACCGAAATGTTAGGGTATACAAATAGGTTTTTTCTAATCAAGTTTCCTGGCTCTAAAAAAACATCAACTTGCTTACCATAATTAATTAAGTATTTATACATTGCTAAACTACTTCCGATGCAGTCAGCATCTGGGTTAATGTGCATAAAAATCGCAATTTTTTGAGCTGATAATATTTTTTTTATAAATATTTCGTACACAGTTTCCTTAATCTAATTTATTCTTCTTTTTTATTTGCTTCTTCAATGAGATTGGAAATCTTATAAACATAATCTAATGTATTATCTAAGTGAAATGATAGAGAGGGAATCTTTCGAATCTTCATTCTTTCGAAAAGAAGCTTTCGAATATAATTAGACATTGATTGAAGAATTTTAATTGCTTCTTTACCTTTTATTTCGCCTCCATATACACTAATAAATACCTTGCAATTATCCAAATCCGACGTGGCCTGTACTTCCATAATTGTAATGATCCCAAAAGAATCTAGCCTTGGATCATTAATATCATTGCGTAAAATATCTGTTATATTTTTTTGTAATTCTGAATTAACTCTCTCGATATTCATTATTAACCTCATTTTTGGACTAATTTAAAAGATTCAATAATATCTCCTTCAAGAAAGTCATGAAAATCTTTTAATCCAATCCCACATTCGAAACCTGAAGCAACTTCTTTTGCATCGTCCTTAACCCGTTTAAGTGAAGTAATCATTGTATCTGCAATAACTACATCATTTCTAATTAGTCTTACATTAGCATTTCTAACAATTTTTCCATCTTTTACCATACATCCAGCAATACCACCTACGCCTGGGATTTTATAGACAGCTCTAACCTCCGCTTTTCCAATATACTCCTCTCTAAATACAGGTTTTAACAATCCGTTAATAGCTTTTTGCACATCATCTAAGGCATCGTAAATAATTCTATACAATCTAATATCAACATTCTTATTTTCCGCAGATATTTTTGCTTTCGAATCAGGTCTCACGTTAAATCCAATAATTATTGACCCAGTAGTTTTTGCTAAAGTAACGTCGCTTTCATTAATTGAACCAGGGATAGCCTGAAGAACATTTACTTTTACTTCATCATTCGAAAGTTGCTCTAAACTTGATTTAAGCGCTTCAACAGACCCTTGAACATCCCCTTTTACTATTAAATTAACAGAAGCAAGTTCTCCTTCTGCAAACCCTTTGTATAAATCTTCTAAAGAAATTGTCCCACTCTTGATTTTGTTTACTCTTTCACGAGCTATTCTTTCATCGGCGACCTGTTTTGTCAACTTTTCATCATCGACTGACATAAGATTATCGCCTGCATTTGGAACATCTTTAAGGCCTAAAATAGCAACCGCAGTAGATGGACCTGCTTCGTTTAAAAGTTCGCCTTTTTCGTCATGCATAGCCCTTATTTTTCCAGTAATTGTGCCAGCTACTATATAGTCACCTACTTTTAAAGTTCCATTTTGGACAATTACAGTTGCGATTGGACCTTTACGTGCATCAAGTCTAGCTTCAATTATTGTCCCTTTTCCACTTCTGTTAGGATTAGCGCATAATTCCATTACTTCAGAAGTTATCAATATTGTTTCCAATAATTGAATAATGCCTTCTCCTGTTTTAGCTGAAACCCTAACGCAGGGAATGGTCCCACCCCATTCTTCTGGAACTAGCCCTTGTTCAGATAATTGGGTAAGAACTTTGTCTATATCTGTTCCTTTTTTATCTATCTTGTTAATCGCTACAATAATATTAACTTTTGCAGCCTTACTATGATTTATCGCTTCTATGGTTTGAGGCATAATGCCATCATCAGCAGCTACTACTATTACAACGATATCAGTTACATTTGCCCCTCGTTCTCTCATAGAAGTAAAGGCCGCATGTCCCGGGGTATCAATAAACGTAATTTGTTGTTCCTTGATTTTTACCGAATATGCTCCTATGTGTTGAGTAATGCCTCCAGCTTCTCCAACCGCCACATGAGCTTTTCTAATATAATCTAATATAGATGTCTTACCATGATCTACATGCCCCATTATAGTAACAATCGGTGGTCGAGGTTCTAGACACTCACTTTTATCTTCCTCGTTTTCATGATATTCGGATATTATATCTTCTGATGTTTTTTGAATCTTTAAATCCAAGGTTACTCCTAATTCTTTTGCAACAAGATACGCTGTATCAAAATCTATTATTTCGTTAATAGTCTTTAAAATATCTAAAGACAAAAGCTGTTTGCAAATTTCTGCCCCAGTTTTACCTATTTTTTCAGACAATTCCTTTACAGTTATAAATTGTTTATCAATAATAGCATGATCGATTACTTTTGTTTCTAGTATATTAAATTGAGCATTTTTCCTACTTCCAGTTTTCTTAGTCCTGAGACGAACAATTTTACCTTCATCTTCATAAATTGTATCATTCTTAGAATTATCATATAAATTTCTAAGTTTTGCTTTTTTTGTACCTGTTTTTGGATCGAAATCCGTATCTTGTAGATTCCCAGTATTTTTTTTCTTAGTATATGGTTTCGGGGGTGAAATTGGTGGTTGAGGAATATTATCAATGAAAGGCTTATCATTTGGTTTATTGTATCTGTTTGTGGGCGTGTTGCTCGAAGTTGTTTTAAAGTTTCTTTTAGGATAATCCCCTTGTGTAGGAGGATAATAAACGGTAATTTCTGGCTCAGAAGTAGTATTAGTAGGTTTAATCTCCGAAGAAAGTATTTTTTCATTTTCTTCTTGATTCAGCTCAATTGATACTGTTTCATCTAAGTCTTCTTTCTCATTACCGTCCAAAGAAGACTCTTGTTCTTCAGGCAAAAGAACCGCTGTTTGAATAGCCTTTTGTTCCTCTTCAAATTTTATACGTTGCTCAATCTCTTCCTTTTTCTTATCTAACTCCATCTTTAGGATCTTAACCGAGCCCAAAAATAATTGTATTTGTTCAGAAATCTGATTTTTTAGTGTTTCATATTCCTTGTTATTGATTTTTTCATTATCTTTATTTGTCATTTTCACTCCCTGGATATTCTTCTTCTAAAAAAGTTTTAATAATAGCATCACACAAAGTTCCTTTAAGTATAGAAATTACTTTTACTCCTGTTTTTATTGCAGTTAAGTCCTCCCAATTTGATAATATCCATAATCTACATTTTCTTGTCTCTAACCATTTGTTTAATTTCTTTTGAGCATTCTCAGAGAGATTTTTATCAACTAAAATCGCTCCAATAACAGAATTATTTTTCCCACTAAGAACTGTATCTGAACCAAATAGTACTTGTCTAGATTTTATAGAAAACCCTATTAACGTATTAATTCTCTTCCAGTTTTTCATTGATACAATCATATATATTTTTATTTACATTGACTTTAAAACTCTTGTTTAAAAGATGTTTCGATACAACCATCTTCATGCAAGTATTATCAATACATATATATACTCCTCTACCTCCTAATTTGCATTCTTTGTCGACAAAAATATCTCCATTGCTCAATTTTGCGATCCGAAGGCAATCATTCTTGTCTCTCCTCCTTTTACAGGCTATACATGTTCTTGTTTCCTTCGGAAAATTTTTCATATAATTACCTTATGAATCAATTTCAGTCATTACTTGAGTATACGGCTTTATATCGATTTTATAACCAGTTAATCTTGCCGCAAGCTTAGCGTTTTGTCCATTTTTCCCAATAGCAAGCGACAACTTATCATCAGGAACAACGACTATTGCTTGATTCTCCGTTTGATTTAATCTGACCATTGATACTTTTGCTGGGCTAAGTGCTCTTGTGATATATTCCGAAGGATCATTGGAATATAAAATGACATCAACCTTTTCCCCATTCAACTCTGAAACTATTGCATTAACTCTAGCGCCTTTTGGCCCGATACATGCTCCAGTTGAATCAACATTAGGGTCTTCGCTATATACTGATAATTTAGTCCTAAAACCTGCCTCTCTTACAATATTTTTAATTTTTACTAAATTTGATCTAATTTCAGGGACTTCTATCTCAAATAATTTTTTGACATATCCTGCGTCAGCTCTGCTTACAATAACTTGTTGCTGTCCTTTAGGGTTAATTCTTACTTTTTTTACATACACTTTAATTTGCTTGCCTACTGAATATTTCTCATTAAATGGTTGCTCATTTAAAGGTAAAACTGCTTCCATTTGTGTGCCAACTATCTCAACATAAGTTGCCGTTGGTTCAGCTCTTCTCACTATAGCCTGGACTAATTCCCCCTCCCTCTTTGTCATTTCATCGTGAGCCATAGTTTTTTTTGCGTCATTAATTTTTTGCAATACTACCTGAGAAGCCGTTTGTGCCGCTATTCTAGACACTTTTTCAGGAGGAATAATTTCACGGCTTATTTCGCCAATTTTTGCATCAGGGTCAATTTTTCTTGCTTCTTTTAAGGAGATTCTATGTTCCTCAATATCCATTTCTTCAAAAGAGTTTTTACGTTCCTCCCCATCGACTTCCTCTTCAACAACTTTTGCATAAGCAACACATCTTATTTCAAACTTTTCAGGATATAGTTGTAAAGAAACGGCCCTATCAAGCCCCGTTTCTTTTTTTAAGGCAGAGCTTAATCCATGTTCAAGAGAAGATATAATCATTTCTCTCTCCAATTTTGAACTTTTTTCTAATTCATCTAATGCGGCAAAAAAATCCTTATTATTCATTAACATAATCCTCCGTTAAAATTCAATAATATTTAAAAATCTAGATGGGGAAAAAGTGTTTTTATGTTTGTTCTTTCCACAACCAGTGTTTTTCCTAATTTTGTTTCAATAGAAACCTCTGTATCACTATATTCTTTAATATATCCAACTATTTTGTTTTTCAAATTTTCGTTTTGCTTTGTAACTAGATCAACTTTTACTCCTAAGTTTCTACGAAAATCATCATTGCTAATAATAGGCCTATCTAATCCTGGGGAAGAGATAATCAAGGTATAAGGATGACCATCAGAAATATCTACCTTATCAAGTGGTATAGAGACTTCTTTGTCAACCAATACGCAATCATCTAAGGAAATACCCCCTGTTTTATATATAAATATGGTGATATTCTTTTTTATACCTATATTCTCAATTTTAATTTCTACTAATTCATATGATAGTTTTTCAAGTATAGGCTTAATAATTGATTCTATTTTTTGAACATATTCTTTGTTATCCATATAGATAATCATTTCCTTCCTTAGATATTCAATAAATAAGAGTGGCCAACTGACCACTCCCACAAGAAAGTTATACTAAGTCTTTTTATATTAACATAATTATACTTTGATATCAAGCAAATCAAACAATAATGGGTCATTGTGGTTGATGTATATTAATGAATTCTGTCTTAAGCAAACTAATACTTCCAAAAAATCATCAGGTGGGGGAGCGATAAATGACAAATCCTTTCCTGTAGTTGGGTGTGTTATCCCTAAATACCAAGAGTGCAGCAATTGTCCATTAACTTGAAATTTATTTGATCCACCATATGTTAAGTCACCAACTATCGGATGGCCTATTGATTGAGAGTGCACTCTAATCTGATGAGTTCTTCCGGTATATATTTGATAATTAATTAAGGAATAATCCTTGTAACCTTCTATAACATTGAATGAAGTTTTTGCGTAACGTCCAGATGAGACTACGGCCATAGTTTGGCGATTTTTTCTAGACCTTGCAACGGGTCTTTCTATAATCCCCATATTTTCATGAAAAACTCCATCAGCTATCCCTATATATTTCTTATTCACTCGCCTATCAGAAAACTGTTTAGCTAGAGAATTATGTGCGAAGTCATTTTTTGCAACAACAATAATTCCTGAGGTATCCTTATCCAAGCGATGTACTATTCCAGGCCTAATTTTTCCATTGATTGAAGAGAGGTCTTTGATATGATAAAGTAGTGCATTCACTAATGTATTTTCTAAGTTACCAGCTCCAGGATGTACTACCATACCTTTGCTTTTATTAATCACAACTATATCTTCATCTTGGAACATAATATTTATAGGAATGTTTTGAGGAATAATATCTATTTCTACAGGTTCTTCTATTTCAACAGATAAAGCTTCCTCAGCTTTAATTATGTAGCTAGATTTATCAATTACGTGAAACTGATTCCTTACAAATCCTTTTTCAATTATTATTTGGACTTTATTTCGAGAAAAATCTAATTCATTAGAAAGAAATGAATCAATCCTTTTCCCTATATCTTCTTTTTCTACATATATTCTAATATTTTCCATAAAAACTTTTTATTTATTTTTTTTTGTTGTAGCGAAAAAATCCCATAATATATACATTATTAAAATAATACACCCTATAGTCAAACAAGAGTCAGCTATATTAAAAACAGCAAAGTCTATAAGCTCAAAATATATAAAATCCCTTACATATCCAAACTTCAATCTATCGATTATATTACCTATCCCCCCTGCGATAATCAATGACATAGCAATTTTAAATAAAGGATTATTTATCTTTTTTTGAGTAAGTATTAAAACAACTAAAGCACCTATTACAGTAATTATTGATACAATGGTTAGAATATTTGTATAATCTGCAAATATACCAAAAGATGCTCCCGTGTTTTTTATAGCAGTAAATCTTAATACCCCTGATATTAAAATAATATCTGGCTGACCAGAAGCAATTGGACCATAAATATATTTCTTTGTTATAAGATCCAAAGCAATTAAAGAAATTATCAAAAGTAACTCTAATATAAGTGTGAAAATATTTTTTCTCATTTAAATATTATATATTAACGGCAATAAAAAAACAAAATTATAATACTCTAAATAAAAACCAAAGATTCAAAGAGTTTATTATCCTAAATAATCTTGAAAAATTGCTTTACCAAGTCTAATCATATTCGACCCACACTCTAAAGCCTCGATATAATCATCCGACATGCCCATTGAAAGGTGAATAATACTTTTATCTAATATGTTTAGAGAGTCAAACAAATTCTTAGCTTTATAAAATATATCTTTAATCTTATATGTATCACTCTTTTTGGGAGCAACAATCATTAGTCCCTCTATCTTAATACATTTAAATTTCTCCCTAATATTTTCATAAAAAGAAATTAGTTCTTTAGAGAAAATTCCTCCTTTATTACTTTCACTACCAGCATTAATTTCAATAAATATTTTTTGTGAAAGATTATTAATTCTACATATTCTTTCAATTTCTACGCATTGATCTATTGAATCAATACTTTGTATATATCTAGTCTTTCCTACTAAATACTTAATTTTATTTGTTTGCAACCTTCCAATAAAATCCCAAGTATATGCATTATCATATTTAGACCTAAACTCCTGAGCAATATTCTCTCCAAATACACTATTATTTAATAGTCGATTTGCTTCCTTCATATTTTCAATCGTTTGATTTTTTGATGCAATAATAATGCTAGGAGCCCTTAAGATATTATTACTAAAAGATATCCTTTGAATTTCTTGTTTAATTCTTATAATGTTATTTTCAATACTCATTCTACCCCCTGTACAATAAATCCTTCATAATTCGACCATAAAACATCAGAAACATATTCTGGATAACTTTCTTCTTTTACAATTATAGATAAATTATTTAAAAGAATCTCCTCGGGCATACTTATTGGATTTCCAATTATTATCGGAGGGGTTTCCTGTGACGATAGGTCTATGGCCAATTCTGTCTCCCCGTCCCAAGTGAATACATCCTGACCAAGTCTGCTAATATTCGGCAATAAATACTGATTAATCCCTTTTACCCTCCAAAAAGCTCTATCAGAGATAAACAAATCCGAAGAAGCGATTGCACTAATATTTGCTAGGCCATTTACTTCATTTCCGGTCAAATCAATCTGAATAAGAGAATCGCAAAAAGCGAATGACTCAAAACCTATAAACGCAATTTTTTTATCTGATTTGAATTTTATATAAAAAAGATTATTCGCCCTATAAAAAGCATAATCTCCTATCATCGTACAGGTTGAAGGAATATCATATGAATTTGTCTCTTTGCCTGCAGTATATGATAATAAAATATCTTTATTTTTTGAATATAATACATTTTGTGAATCAACAGAATATTTAGAATTATCATTAGCAACATAATATTTATTTAAAAATTTTAGTCCGCTCAAAGCTCCTTTTCCTATTATTACTACTTGAGAAAGGTCTAGCTCAATTATATCAAATTTATCATAACTTAAAGAATAATCTGATAAAATCCTTACATTTGATAAAGCTAAACCTTTGATCTGACTTGTTTGTTTAAAAGTATCCTTTCCTATACGGCTTACTATTCTCGGATTTTGAGAATTAATTTTTACGATTTTTGGAACCACAACATAGGATTGATCCCCATAATATTTATAAGTAGAAAAAGTTCCATCTTCATTCTCATAAACCCAGAAACTATTTTCAATTTTATATAATCCATTTTTAAAAGAAAAATAATCGTCCTTAGCCGACCCATCTACTGACAAAACAACCAGATTACTATATATTTGTGTATCAATAGTTTTCTCATTAAAAAAATTAGAATAAACTTTATGAAAAATCTGCCCTATTGAATTTACAAGCACAGGTAGATTAATTTCTATTATAAGATAAAAACAACCATCTTCTTTTTCTGCAATAATTACTTCTTCCAAATAATGAGCAAAAGAGCAAATTTCTGGAAAACTCGTAAAATAATCTAATATAGCGGTTAAGTTATCCATACGTTTTAGATAAATACCATAATCAGATAAAAACAACTCATTGATTTCCAGATATCTCTCTCTAAGGGAAAAACTCTCAGGGACACTCTGTTCAAATTCACCCTTAACGTGAACGTTGTAACCAGGCATAATAAACGTATCAGGGATTTGTTCATAATTAACATCAGGATCAGAGGCCTTTTTTATCATTAATCTCGATAATTTATACCCTTTATCTGGTTTTATTTCGAGAGGAACATAGCTACCTGTTTTGGCGGAATCTTGTCCTTTTATGGTACCCCCTATTTCAGAATAAAAATATTTAATTGTGCTAATTACTGAAGGAGGCGGGCTTTCTCTAAAATAAAGATCCAAATTTATATTTCCAACTGTATAGTAACCTGAAATATCTAAATCAAAACCGGATACAGTAACGACTATATTCGAAATATTATAGTTATTCCGGCCTTGGATATCAATATAAATTAAATCCCCTTCAAATGCGTATTCTTTATCTGGGAAAATAGAAATTTTTTCATTTTCATAAGCATTAACTGTGTAGTATCGATCAAATATTATGTATAGTACTATCTCAAAATTAGGCATAGAAAAAGAAAATGATTTGAGACCAATAATTGGATTCTTAAATTCAAATATCTCTATTATCTCTGATCCAAATTCGTAATATACTTTTTTTATTGCATTTTTTAGAGTCTCATTTGGAAGAAGTGTTAACTCAACAACCTCATTATATGCTGCTGACATAACTGGATTTAAAATAGTTCCTTCCCCAGATATCTCGTATACAATATTTCTCTCTTGTGAAGATATATCGTATATATCCGATCTAATACAAATATCATAATTAGGCATAATAAATGAATATTGATCATAAAATGTATAAATTTCGTTTCCATTTGGATATTCCCAATACTTGAAAGTAAATTTTCTTCCTTCTAAACTTTCAATAAGAGATATTTTTACCAATTCATTTTCTAAGGCATATTCATGGGATAAAGATATATCAACGGTGCTTTCCTCATGGAAATAAATTCTTTTTCCTCTATAAGACACTTCAACCGTTATTACCGCATCAGTATCGGGCATAAATAACCTATCTAATTGCATAAATTTACCATTAATTGCGACACTGTCAACAACATAATCAACTAAATTTGAAGTATCAAGCTCAATTTTTTCTCCATGCGAAAAATATTCCTTATCCCCTTTTACCCTCACAATTTGCTCTCCTATAGGATTAGGTTGTTGAGACAAAGTTAATTTATATTTCTCTGAATAATTAATTTCATTAGTAACTGCAGAAAGTACTACATTTTCAAAGGGCATTACGAATCCATTTTGAGATATTTGTATATCATTGGCAAAAAGGGACTCTATATAATAATCTTGGCTAGCAATAGCATCAAAATATACGTATTCCCCTGGAGATGCAACGCATTGAGAACAAATAATACTGACATAATTATTATGATTAATTTCGATAGTGAACTGCTCGAAATAGTCCATTTTTGAAAAAGAAACGCTGATATTCGCATCAAATGCGCTCATAAGAAAAATATTATCTTTTATTTGTTCTCCAGTATTCAATATGGTTATACTCTCGAGTTTATACCCCATATTAGGAATAGCGTAAATAGATACATTTTCACCTCTCTTTGCTGTTCTTGCTCCAAGAAGAATCTTTCCTTCAAGGTTTTCCTCATTGATAATGTTAATATCAAATGGCCTCAATTCAAATATAGCTGAGATCAAAACCTCGCTCGCTGGCATTATAAATGTCATTGAAGAATCGTCAACAAGTATGTCATTTGCCATCAATGAATCTTCTTTAAGTCTATAAGCATAATCTGAAAAAGAAATATCTAAAGATATTGATTCCCCCATTGATGCTCTCTCCTTATTTGAGGAAATAGAAGCAATGGGCTGATAATCATTAATTAAAATTTTGTGTGGATAGGTCTCAACACTTTCCCATTTCGCAAAAATAGTTTTGCTCTCAATAGCTTTGAATAAGGAGATATTAAGTCTATCTGTTTCCGTAAAATCTAAACTTAAAAACCAATCTATAAAAACATATCCTTCTTTAATCGGTAATGAAGGCAAAACTATTCCATCTCCTTGTCTGACCTGATAACTAATCGTAGGTTGATTTTGACCATCAATTAGAAAAGCTCCACCATTAGCATTAAAACTAATAAATACAGTTTTATTCCCTGGAACATTTTGGTTTGAACAAGCGTTTAACCCCAAAAAAACAAAGAAAATTAGCATAATTAAAATAATAAATTTAGTTTTCTTATTCATAGTCTTTATTATATTCCATATTTAGAAATCTTTTAGAGAATTTTTGTGAAAAGAATCTAATTTTTACCAATTTTTAAAAGTTCTTTTAATAATTTTGCAGTAGCAACAGCATCATTTAATGCTCTATGCGCATCCCCTGTATCAATTTTAAACTTTTTTCTTAAAACTTCTAAACTTACTCCTGTTGTTCTATGTAAAACTTCTCTAGCCAGTTTCAAAGTATCGATAACATTATGATCAAAATTATATGAATATTGTCTGGCATAGTAAGTTATCATACCAACATCAAAAGTGGAATTATGTGCTACTAAAGTACTTCCATAACAAAATTTGAAAAAATCTGGAATTACTTCACTAAAAGATGGAGCGTCTTCTATGTCCTCATCAAAAATATTATTAACTTTAGAAGCCTCCTCAGGTATATGGATATTCTTTCCTGGATTAACAAATGTCTGAAATTTTTCCTTGATAACACCATCTACTAATTTAACAGCTCCGATTTCAATAATTTTGTCTTCAGTGATATTTATTCCAGTAGTTTCTAAATCAAAAACTACAATATTTCCTCTAAGTCTATCATCCAATGGACCTTCTGATACAAAGAAAGAACTTTGGATTTCTTGTTCATATGGAGTTGGTTCAACGGTTAGATAATCAGATGGGACTTCTTTGTACGGCACATCAAGTGTAATACTGCTATAGTCTATATCACACACACCTATTTTATCTATAAAAATTAGCCATTCTGCCCTATCATTTTCTCTAGGAGGATTATAGCTACCGCTCACAACAACTGTCATATCATTATTCAATTGGTCAACCACATTATATTGCTTTTTATTTTTTGCAAAAAATAGACACTTAACTCTACCAGTTGTATCATTAAGAACAAAACTAGCCCACGGTTTGCTGTTTTTTCGAGAAATTCCCTTCCTAAAATCTGATAATTTTCCGCATACCACTACTTCATCTCTAATTTTTTCTAAATCAGATATATAAATAGGTTGTTTCGCAATTGTTTCATATAATGGAGTTTTTAAAGATATATTAATTAGCCGAATTTTATTATTATTGTTTCCAATAAAATTGATTCTTTTTCTTGCTGAATAGTCAATTGATTTACTTTCCTCGACAATGAACTCAATCTCCTCATAAATATATTTTTCAAGATGCCTAACAACACTATCAATAATTGAATTATTACTAATATAATCCTTTAATTCTTTGCTTGTATTTAATCTTAATTTAATTAAATCATTTTGGGTGATAATATCTACGTCATCATCACAAATTTGGCTCATTATTATTGGATTGTGTTTGTAAAAATATTTTATTAACTCCGTTTTTATGTATGAATCATCTGATACGGTTTTTCTGTAAATAATTTCGAATATATCTTCTTTTAACAAATCCTTAGTGTGTTTAACAATAAGGTTTTTTAAATTATCTGACATGTAATTATCATATTTATCTGCAGGAACTAAAATAATAATTTTTAAAAATCCATTTTCGTTAATAATAACTTCTGCAAGTCTAAAAAATCTATCTTGTTCTGGTAATTTACTATATATATATTCTATAAATTTACTGTTCAACATGTTTCTTTTTTCTTAACTATTAAGTAATTAATCGTGTTGTAAGGAAAATAAAAATTCACTAATATTGATCAAAATTATCAATTATTTTTACCAATAGTTCTTCTATTTCGTGGTTTTCGACTATCCTTACTCGCTTTCCTTTTATATATAGAACTGATTTATCTTTTCCGCCACAAATACCTATATCAGAATTTAATCCCTCACCAATCCCGTTTACTAAACATCCCATTATCGAAACTTTTATATCTTTTTTAAGATTCTCATATTTAGTTTCTAAAAATTCAGATATTCTTTCTACGTCTATTTGAGTTCTTGCACAAGTTGGACAGGCCACAACTTCAAAAAAGCCACCCAACTTTCCTGCAGCTCTCAATAAATACTTTGCTAATTTTACTTCTCGATCTGGGTCTCCAGTAAGAGAAATCCTTAAAGTATCACCGATTCCTTCATTTAATAGAACACTTAATGAATAAATCGATTTTATTTCGGCAAATTTTCCAAAACCGGCTTCTGTAAGCCCAATGTGAATTGGATAAGGAGAGTGATTGAATAAATATTTATTTACGATAATACTATCTCTTACATTTGATGTTTTTGCAGAAACAACAATGTTATCGAAACCCATTTTCTCAAGTAATAGAACGTTCTTCAAGGCATATTCAGCTAGTTGTTCATTAGATATTAAATCATGTATCGAGCCTCGATTAACCCCTACACGGATTGGAATATTTTCCGATTTTGCTGCATGAACGACTTCTAATAAGTATTCTGGTGGGAAATTTGACGGATTAATGCGAAGTTTATGAACCCCAGATTTAATTGCTTGAAGTGCGATTTTATAATCAAAATGCACATCAGCAACTATAGGTAAATCAGTGTTTTTTATAATTTTCGATATATTGATAGCTGCTTCCATACTTGGCAATGATATTCTTACAATATCACAGCCCATATCTTTCAATTTATTTACTTGTGTAATTGTGGATATATAATCGGTCGAAATCGTATTTGTCATTGACTGTATAGCGATCCTTTGTCCGTTTCCAATTTTTATATTTTTTATTAATACTTCTTTTCTTTCCATTTTATTTAATAAACCTATATAAATCAATAAATATTGCAAATAATATAAGCATAAAAAAACCTACAGTATGAATGATCCCCTCTATCTTTTTGCTTACGGGTTTTTTTCGAATAATTTCGATTAAACAAAAAACAATTCTTGAGCCATCTAGCGCAGGTATGGGCAATAAATTCATTACTGCTAAATTAGCAGATATAACAGATACAACGAAAGTAAGGGAAGCAAATCCTGCCTTACCAGCTTCAGTCATAAGTTGTATTGTTGAAACTGGCCCCCCTAAACTGTTTAGCCCAATTTTACCAGTAAATAATCGTCCAAAGATTTGAAATATTTTGAATACAATGAAAAACATATAAGAAAATGCTCTAGCAATACTATCAAAAAAAGGAAGCTTCTGAGTACTTAGAGTTCCAGAAAAACCATATCCGGTAAATTTTTCCCCTGTTTCAGAAGGGATAAAATTATCATATTCATCAAAAGTTCCTACAGTATATTCACCTTTTATAATGGTTGTTTTGATTTTTTCCCCATTTCTTAAAATAGTAACTTCTAATGCTCCATCTGATTCTGAAAACTTCTCATAAGCATCACCAGCCTCTAAAATGTTTAAATTTCTGTTGTTAATTTTTAAAAATATATCCCCCTTTTGGAGCACTCCATTAGAGTTCGCACTATCTGGGTACATATTATCAACAGACAAAACTACTTGACCATAAGCAGAGAAAAAAATGGTAATGATAATTAAGGCAGAGATAAAATTAAATAAAGCGCCAGAAAACAATACAATTATTCTTTTCCATGCTGGCTGATTGTTAAATGCTGTTGGACTTAAAGATTCTCCCTCTTCTTCTTCGAAACGACAGAAACCACCCAAAGGAATAGGTCTGATCGAGAATATTTCGCCACTCTTTTTATTAGTTTTTTTAAAAATTGGAGGACCAAAGCCAATTCCAAATTCAACAACTTTAAAGCCTAATAATTTTCCAGAAATATAGTGCCCAAGTTCGTGTATTACTATCATAAACATTAAGGCCAAAAGCCCCAGCAATATATAGCCAATACTTTCCAATACACCAACAAAGGTAATCATACTATAGTCTAAAAAAAACATATCAAATAATCCACATATATATAATGTTCATTTAATGATTTCTATCTTCAATAAAGTGTCTCACTTCCGTTGCCAAAAGCAATACATCAGTTACATCTGAAAGATACCCATCTTTAAATCTTTCTAAAGATTTATATATTATATCAGAGATATCATAAAAGCCAATCTTATTATTTAAAAAATGTTCTACTGCGACTTCATCCGCCACACACATGACAGTACCCTCATAATCTCCCTTTGATAAAATATTTTTAGCAATGTTTAGGCAGGGGAATCTCTCATAATCTGGTTTGCCAAAAGTAAGAATTCCTATTTCTGATAAATCTAAATACTTTGTATCACTTTCTAATCGTACAGGGTAAGATAAGGCATATTGAATTGGAATAGTCATATCTGGATTAGAAAGCAAGGCTTTAATTGACCTATCTTTAAATTCAACAAGTGAATGGACTATGCTCTCTCTGTGAATTAAAACATCTATTTTTTGAGTAGAAAAAAGATGTTTTGCTTCGATTAACTCCATTCCTTTATTCATCAAGGTTGAACTGTCAACTGTAACTTTCAGCCCCATTTTCCAAGTTGGATGTTTGATGGCATCCTCTGAAGTTACTTTACTTAATTGCTCCCGATTGAACCCTTTAAATGGGCCGCCTGAAGCAGTTAAAATTAATCGATTAAGCTCGTTTGATTCTTCTAAGCATTGGAGAATAGCTGAGTGTTCACTATCGACCGGAAATATTGTCTTTCCAGATTCATTTGCAATTTTTCGTAACTGGGTCCCGAAACAAACTAAACTCTCCTTATTAGCTGTAGCAAGTCTTGAGTCACTTTGTAAAACCGCAATTGTAGGAGTTAAACCGGCAAAACCACTAATCCCGTTAATTACTATATCACAGTCTTTATAGGTCTCAGGATAATTTAGTGCTGTTGTATCTCCATGAATAACTTGCGAAGGATTAAATTGAGATATTTGGTTACTCAAAAGTTTAATGTTTCTTTTACATGATAAAAGAGCTACTTCAAAGGAATCAGGGTGTTTAGCAATAACCTGCAACGTTTGGGTTCCAATGGATCCAGTAGATCCTAATATTCCAACTCTTAATTTTTTCATCTTTTATCATTTCCCCAAAAAACTCATAAATATAGCCATAAAAATCACTGCAAAAAAAATGCTATCTAGTCGGTCGGTAATTCCTCCATGTGACCCCATAATTTTCCCAAAATCCTTAATTCCCGTGCACCTCTTTATTCTGCTTGCAGCCAAGTCACCAATTTCCCCTAAAAAACCTATTGCAATCCCAATAACAGGATAAAATAACCAAGGATTAAATATATCCTTAAATACTACAATCCTATTAAGAGGAATATTGGTTAACTCAAATAATGCGTAGACAACAAGTGCTCCTAATGCGCCACCAATTAGCCCAATAAAAGAGCCTGAATAAGTCTTGTTTGGACTAATCTTAGGAAATATTTTAGGTCCCTTGATAAGGCTTCCAAAATAAAAAGCAAAAACATCTGCCATCATCGCAGCGCCAATTGCGGTCAAAATAGGTATCATTCCAAATTGATTAATTAATTGCATTCCAACAATCAAGGGTAATAATGGATATATAAAAACAAAGATTGAAATCAAAAAATCATTAAACTTTGTGGACGAATCAAAAATATAAAATAAAAACAAGAGAAAGATTGCTATAGCAATTAATAGCATAATCCCTTGATACCCTAAAAATTTAACTGCAGGGTATGCTAAAATTAAAGCTATAAATAAGGGGATTTGTATTGGTTTATAGCCTGCTTCTTTAACCGCAGAAATCATTTCAAATAAAGATATAACCGTTACAATAAGCAATAATGCATCAAAAAAATATTGACCATAATATATATTTTCCCTTTTAATTGTACCGGTCAAGATAATAAATCCCATTAATAAACCAAAAAAGAAAAATCCTTGCACCGTTCTTTTGAGAATTTTCATTTTATTACATCTCCATAATTTCTTTTAATCTTTTTATATTCATTCACTATCTCATAAATATCTTTTTTATTCGCGTCAGGAAAGAGTTTTTCTAAAAAAAAGAGTTCTGTATAAGCACTTTGATAAAGCATGAAATCAGAAAGTCTCCTTTGTCCTCCATAGCGAATTATTATATCAGGGTCAGGAACTGTTGCAGTATACAATACCCTAACAATATCAGATTTTTCAATGGGAGAATAATCAGCGTTTATTAATTTATTTTCTAAAATTGAATTAAAAGCATGTGTGATTTCAGCTCTCCCACTATATGCAATGGCAATAATGATTTTCATCCCGATATTATTCAGTGTTGCCTTATTTGCAATAGAAATAGTACTTAGAAGAGGATCCGGAAGGAGGGATATATTCCCGATAAAAACAAGTTTATAATTTCTGTTTTTTGCTAAGGGTATCAAATACTGGCTAATGAAATCAGAAATAATCCCAAATATTCCTAATACTTCGCTTGCATCTCTTTTAAAATTATCTTCACTAAAAGCATAAAGTGATAGCACTGGTATTTTGAGATCCTCTGCTGCATCTATCATTTCTATTACTGCTTCTTTAGCTGCAAAATGTCCACTCAATCTAGGCATCCCTTTTTGAGATGCCCATCTACCATTTCCATCCATAATAATTGAAATATGTTTCATTAAACCGACATTACCTCGGCTTCTTTTTCCAC
This sequence comes from Clostridia bacterium, assembly GCA_028701415.1. Taxonomy (GTDB): domain Bacteria; phylum Bacillota; class Clostridia; order Christensenellales; family DTU072; genus MWEH01. The sequence goes on from JAQVQU010000014.1 coordinate 23,486, forward strand.
AATAATCTTTTCTATTTCAAATATTTTTTCATTAACTTGTTTATCTAAATCTTTTTCATAGATTTTTAAATCATCCTCGGTGATAGTCTTATCTTTTTCAAAGCTTCTTAGCTTATTAAGGACATCTCTTCTTATATTTCTTATAGCAACCTTCGCTCCTTCGCCAAGAACTTTTATATCTTTTGCTAAAATTTTTCTTCTCTCTTCATTCAATTCTGGGAATACCATTCTTAAGACTTTGCCATCGTTTGAAGGGAAAATCCCTAGATTTGCGTCTATTATAGACTTCTCAACATTTTTTAAAGCACTTGCGTCCCAAACATTAATAACAATCATTCTAGCTTCTGGTACAGTAATATTAGCCATTTGATTAATTGGCGTCATCGTTCCATAGTAGTTTACAAGTACTTTATCCAAAATTTTGGGATTTGCCCTTCCTACTCTTAACGATCCTAATTCTGTTTTCAATGCTAATATTGTTTTTTCACTTCTCTCATTTAAATCTAAAAAAACTATTTCAACATTATCGTCTAAATAAGCCATATTATATCCTTCCTTTTTTGTATTTATACGACAAATATAACATATATATCGTTAATTTACAATAACGCACACATGTCTGTACTTATATAAATATGATA
>JAQVQU010000015.1 GCA_028701415.1 Clostridia bacterium
CCTACAACAGAGTATCCTATGAAATAGTTGTTATATTGACTTAAATAGTAATTCTATATATAATAATTCCTTAGGGAGGAAGGTAATTTCCTTCCAAGTTTTGACTAATGGAGACCGATATGAGTTCTATTTGGGGCAACAATATAAAATTATCAATATTCGGAGAAGCACAAGGCGAAGTAATCGGAGGAACCCTTCATGATTTTCCTGCTGGAATCCCAGTAAATCTTGACAGAATAAAAATGGGGCTTAAATTAAGACAAGGTACCGTAAACTTTACCACCGTTAACAGAAGTGAAGATAGACCAGTAATAGTCTCTGGCGTAACCAAGGGAATAACGAATGGTGCACCAATTACTGTACTGTTTTACAACAAAATTGAAGACCCTGTTGAACAACAAGGTATTATTCTGCGCCCATCACACGCAGATTATGTTGCAAGTGTAAGGTATCGTGGATTTGCAGACATGAGAGATGGAGGTCATTTTTCCAGCAAATTTACTCTTCCTATTGTCTTTTTTGGTATGCTTTGCTCCGATTATTTATCTCACATGGGAATTAAGATAGTATCACATATCAAATCCATCGGGAACATAACGGATGAATCATTTGGAGTAAACATACCCGAAGATTTAATTGAAAGGTTAAATTCAATGACTATGCCCACTATTTCGAATGAAGCAAGAAAAAAAATGGTGTCCCTGCTTGAGAGCATCTCAGCGCTGGGTGATTCAATTGGTGGAGCAATTGAAACCGCTATTGTCGGATTACCTGCTGGCTATGGATCCCCCTGCTTTGATAGTTTGGAAAGTCATCTTGCCTCTTTAATGTTTTCTATTCCTGGAGCAAAAAGCATTGGCTTCGGATATGGAAATGATTTTGCAAAGGCTCGAGGAAGTGAAGTTGCCGATTCTTTCTACAGAAGTGAAGAAGGGAAAATTGAAACTGATAATAATTACAACGGAGGGTTAAACAGGGGGGTAAGTAACGGTATGCCTGTTGTCATGACCACAGTATTTAAACCCATCCCTTCAATAAAACAACCTATGAAAGGGCTTGATTTAATCACAAACGAGGTCGTAGATCTTCAAATAAGGAGAAACCATGTGGTATGTTTTGCCCCTCGAGGCAATGTTGTCTCTACCTCTGTAGCCTCAATAGTAACCCTTGATGCTATATTGGAGGGGAATGGATATATGAACATGCCCAAAGTTGAAATTAAGAAAGCCTCTCCAAAGGATAAAAAACCCGATATCGAAAAGTAAAACTACTGAGTTTTTAGTGTTATCTTCTCAATCCAAGAAAAGGCTTATCGATTTTTTTTAAGGACAAAACATGAAAACTGTACTAATAACTGGGGGCTCCACTGGAATTGGGGCAGGGATAGTTAAGGAATTTTCAAAAGCAGGTTATTCTGTAATTTTTACCTATAAGAATCATAAAAATGAAGCCGAAATACTAGCAAAAGAATATGGAACCCGGGCATATTTTTGCGATATCACCAAATTGGAAGATATAAACACTCTTAAGGAAAAGATCAACAACGTCGATATAGTTATAAATAATGCGGGTATAAGCGACATTAAGATGTGCTCACTTATCGATGAAGATGACTGGGATAATATCGTAAATACCAATCTAAAAGGGGCTTTCTTTATCTCGAAAGCTTTCATCCAGGGAATGATAAACAAGGGGTTCGGAAGGATAATCAATATCGGCAGCATGTGGGGAATCTCGGGTGCTTCTTGTGAAGTACACTATTCTGCGGCGAAAGCTGGTCTTACAGGTCTCACAAAATCTCTTGCTAAAGAACTGGGCCCCTCCGGAATAACGGTGAATCTCATAGCCCCTGGTATTATTGATACCGAAATGAACAGGAAAATTGAACCCTCGGCTCTTGATGAATTAATCGCTTCTTGTCCTGTTTCGAGAATGGGAAAGCCTGAAGATATAGCAAATCTCGCCCTTTTTCTTGCTTCTGAAAATTCTTCTTTCATAACGGGAACGGTAATACCTGTCGATGGAGGATACACAATATAAAGAATTATCTCAGCTAATGAAAAACAGCCTTGATAGGCTGCTTTTTTTTGAACTTCTCATCACTAAAGTGTTGAGATTCCTACTTCATAGACTTCGTATTCTCCATCTCCATAGGCGTAACTTCCTGTAGTCCCTACAGTAGTATTCTTTATAAAAAATATCTTTTTATGCAATATCTATTGGGAGATTAAAATACGTGTAGAAGGAGACTTTCCATTAATAATGTCCCCAATATGATACTTGCTACTTGCAATAAAAACAGTTGTTCCCATTCTGATGGAATCCTTTACATATTCCAGTTTTGCCCTAGCCCCTGCCGATCCTTTTCTACTTGCTCCATCGCAATAATTTTGATAATACTCAATATTTGAAATTACTTCTTCTGCATTTGCCCCTGTAATTTCCTTTACAAGGGTATTTTTATCATTTAAGTCGGTAAAAATACCATCAGTACTTGAAAGAATTAATAGGTATTTGGGTTTTAATAGACATGCAATTTGAGAAGCAGTTTCATCATTATCAATTGCCTCAACTACTTTGGCATTTTTTGTCCTAAGCTGTTGAATTTCCAGTTTTCTATTCTCTTCATAACTAACTGGGTCATTATAATTTATTATTGGGATTGCATTCTGTATAGGACAACGGAGAAGCGCTTTCTTAAGATGTTCTCTCTTCATAGGATCGTTGAAATGTTGATGTTCTACTAAAAACTGTCTTAAAGAATATTTGCTATCCATAAAAGTGCGATATGTCTCGAGCAAAATAATCTGTCCCTGAGCAGCGTAGTCTGTTTTAACTTCATCTTCAGGACCAGTCAATTCTTTTCCGTTTCGTCTTATGTAATCCAGCCTTCCAATTTCAGTTGCTCCTGATGTAATCCAAACATATCCAGGTTTTAATTCTCTCGAAATATGAGATATAACATTATAGTCTATGTCTCTATTCTCAGAATTAACAAGGGCCATAGATCCAATTTTTCCTACCAGTTCTATATCAAACGCACTCACAATATTCCTCCTCTCATTATCCCACAAAGCATAAAATATGGATGAATCCTCATATCAAAGATTATTTTGATTATATAAATAAACAATTAGATAGTCAATCACAAGGGTATTGTATATTGATTATTACCTTACTTTTTTGTATAATTTAAGTTAATGTTTTAGGGAGGAGCCATGAAGAATTATAATAATTTAGAGAAACTATACACTCAATTTGGGGAAACCATAGACAAGAAAAGTCCTTTACCTGAATATCCTAGGCCACAGTTTGAACGGGACAGCTTTCTAAGCTTGAATGGATATTGGGATTACGCTATTTTAAATAAGCAGGAAACCCTAAAAGAGTATCAAGGTAAAATTCTTGTTCCCTTCTCTCCAGAATGTCCTTTAAGCGAAGTCAGCAGATTAGTAATGCCTAATGATATCCTTTATTACAAACATGATTTTGAGATAAAAAAAGCTTTTTTGCATTCGAAAACCTTCTTACATTTTGGAGCAGTTGATTATAGATGCAATGTTTTTTTAAACGAAACTCATCTTGGCGAACACACCGGGGGTTATTTTCCTTTCAGTTTTGATGTAACAAAAGCTATTAAAGAAGGAAAAAACACAATTAAATTGGATGTAATAGACCCATCTGACAAGAGCTATCAATCAAGAGGGAAACAAAAAATTAAGCGGGGAGGGATTTTTTACACTCCTCAATCAGGTATTTGGCAAACAGTATGGTTAGAGAGTGTACCAGAAGAATATATTTCATCCCTAAAAATTACTCCTAATTTAGAGTCATCCGAAGTTTTTATAAAAATTGACTCAACGGACAATAAGCGTTGTTTAGTTTCAGTACTTGCAAACGATACTATTATTGGTTCTTCGTCACCTGATGAAGAAGGAAATTGTGCAATAAAAATAAAGGACCCTATTCTTTGGTCCCCCGAAAATCCTTTCTTATACTCTCTTGCACTAGAGCTTGGAGCAGACAAAGTAAAATCTTACTTTGGGATGAGAAACTTCGGAATTGTAGAAGATGAAAAAGGCATTAAGAGGCTTATGCTCAATAATAAGCCTTACTTCCATAATGGACTCCTTGACCAAGGGTATTGGCCAGATGGACTTTACACTCCCCCTTCTGATGAAGCGATGGTTTATGACATAAAGACTATGAAAGATTTAGGTTTTAATATGTTAAGAAAACATATAAAAATAGAACCTCTAAGATGGTATTACCACTGCGATCGTTTGGGAATGTTAGTTTGGCAAGATTTCATTAATGGCGGAAGAGACGCAAACAAGCTTATAAACGGCGCCTTAGGTTTATTCAACCTCGGGGGAGATGATAAGAATTACAGAATAGGAGGAAGGCAGGATAAGGAAGGCAGAGATGAATACTATATCGATGCAAAAAGAACTATAGACCTCTTATACAACGTAGTCAGTTTATCCGTGTGGGTTCCTTTCAATGAGAGCTGGGGACAATTTGACGCGTTAAAAGCATATGATTTTGTTAAAGCACTTGATAAAACAAGATCCATCGATCATGCTAGTGGCTGGCTTGACCAAGGAGGAAATGATTTTAAATCAATGCACATTTACTTTGTTCCGATAAAATTACCAAAGAATGAGAGTAGGTGTATTATTCTTTCTGAATTCGGAGGATATAGCTTGAAAGTCGAAGGACATGTATTTAATAAGGTCAAGGCTTTTGGCTATCGAAAATATAACTCAAGCGAAGACTTGGAAAAAGCTTACCACAAGCTATACAACGAAAGCATAATACCACTGATCCCAGACGGACTTTCGGCAACTGTTTACACTCAAGTAACTGATGTTGAAGATGAGATTAATGGATTACTAACTTATGATCGCAAAGTATTAAAAATAAATGCAATTAATTTAATTGAGTTGAATAAGAAAGTCAAATTATAGACAATTAAGTTTTAACAACATTATTAAAAAGGGTTCATAAAGAGCCCTTTTTCACTTTTTATTCATTTCAAATACATAGCAATTTGATAAAATAAATGTGAAGAGTAGAGTGCCTAAGCCTTTTGTTGTATATGCTTTACCCTCATGATATACTAATCACATGAAAATAAATAAGATTAAAATCTTCATTTTAATGATAATGATGGCCTCGATTATTATGGTCGGAGTTATTCTTTCTTCTTGCGGAAAAACAAAAACTATTTATTTTAATGAATCGACAATATCCATTTACTTGGATGTAAATGCGACAATAAATCCATCTATCACCACTAGACCAGAAAATAAAGAGTATGTTATAAAGAGCGCTAATCACTCTATCGTATCCGTTTCCGATGATGGTAAATCAATCACAGGATTAAGAGAGGGTTCGGTTACTTTAACCGTCGAATCGGAAGGGATTACTTCCTATGGAAAGGTATTAGTTTTTCCCTCTTCATCAAGTCCCTTGATCCCTTCAAGACAGGACAACAAATATACTGTATATTTTGTATCTGAAGCAGGGGGCTTTCCGGCTCAGAAAATAAATCCTGGAGAATTTTCCTCAGATCCTTCCTCATTATATCAAAGACCTGGATATACCCTTTTTGGTTGGTACGAAGACCCTGAATATACAACACTGTTTGATTTTGTAAATACACCAATAAACAAGACAACTGTTCTTTTTGCTTTATGGGGGGTAGATGTTCCGGAGTTTAATTTTATTTCTATTGAAGGAAATGTTTACGTCGATGGACTTAAATATGGCTTTATCCCTTATGAAACAATAACCCTTCCCGAAACCGATCTTGCAGATCGACCAATATATGGGGTAAATGAATATGCTTTTTCAGAAAACGCCTATGTAAAAAGTCTGATTATCCCCGAAGGGTATAAGGAGATTAAGAAATATGCCTTTTCAGGTTGTCCAGAACTTGAAACCGTAGAAATTGCTGGTGAACTTGAATATATTAGAGAATACGCTTTCTATAATAATGAGAACTTGAAATCAATTGAAGTTTCTGGTTCTTCTCTAATACAAATAGAAACGGCCGTATTTGAGTATTGTGCTAACTTATCAACTGTAACCTTACCTGACTCCCTCTTACAAATAGGACCGAATGCTTTTAAAAGTTGCTCTTCACTAACTGCATTCGATACCCCTGATAACCTACTGAAAATATACAACTCAGCTTTTATGCTTTCTGCCCTTACCTCAATTGATTTGAAAGGAGTGGAGGATATAGGAACTCAGGCATTTTGGGGTTGTATATTTTTGGAAACCGTAACAGGCGGCAATAGTTTAAAAAACATAGGAAGTTACCCATTTGGAAGTTACATTATAAATTATCAACCATATGCAACGAAGTGGTTGAAAGATTCGGTTATTAATAACCCCGAGGTAAAAGAGGACAAGCTGTTATATATCGAGAACGCTTTGATTTATGCCTACCCAGGTATGATTAAGCCCGAATATTCCGTTAAGCCAAACACATCTTCAATTGCTGGAGAGTGTTTTTCTGATTCTCCCGGGGCCATTATAACATTTCAAGGACTTACTCCTCCCTCTTATATTGGCTCATACGCGTTTGGAGGAGGGTCTAGTGATAACACCTGTAAATCCCACATAGTTGTTCCTAGTGGAAAAATGGAAGACTACATAAACGCATTTTTAGTAGTAACTGAAAGCCCTGCTGGATTACTCCCTACAGCATATTCTTTTTCAACTGTACAAAACTTTTATGAGAAATGGATTTGTCTTGATCCTGCGCTTCAAGTATTTACAAGAACAGTGATTGAATGGGTGGATTCTGAAACGGGAGAGTGGGATTTCTCCGCCTCTGAACCTCTTCGCATATTGATAGGCGGATATGATGAAAGGATTTCCCCCACTCTTCCTACCGCCATAGATGTAAAAGCAGAAACCGATGCTGCAGCTAATTATGGATATTATATAGTAGATAGAATTAAGGCTTATGCCTTCAATAACGATTCCATAATAATAAATATTTACCTTCCTTTATATATATCCGTCATAGAAACTAATGCATTTGCTGGACTTACAAACTTGGAATCAATTCGCTTTAGAGGAGACATTGCCTGGACCCCATCAAATACAACTATTTATCAATATAGTTTCAATATCTCACAAATGCCAACCTCCTTCAAAATCTATGTACCTAATGATAAACTTAACCAGTATATAACTCACTGGAACTATTCCAATTTATCCTCAAGAATATACGGTGAATAATTTAAATCTTTATTCCCTAATATATGACATTTCATGCAAACAGACTAAGATATTAAGCATTAAAATTGAGTTGTTCGAAAATAAACAAGACACAAAATAACAAATTAAAAAAATATTAAATTTTCAAATAATCGTTGATTTTTTTCGTTTCGTTTGAAAAAAGGAGAGAGAATTGGGTTCATTACCATATATTATTGCCTCTTTGTCCCTGATATCTGCTATTTTCTCGGGTCTTTTTAATATAAAAGATCGCCCTATGGCAAGAACGTCTTTTAAAACCCTAGCTTCAGTCTTATTTTTAGCAACCGCAATCTTTTCAATGTATCAAGCAGGAAAGGATACTAATTACACAATTATGGTTTTAACTGCTTTGACCTCAGGTATGCTAGGAGACATTTTTCTTAGTGTTGATGGACTTGTCTTCGAAAAGTATCGAAATTATTTTATGGTTATTGGAGCTATATGCTTTGGAATGGGTCATATTCTATTTTCCGCCATTTTTCTTTCTCTTGTCGGGTCTTTTGAATACTATTTGCTAATTATTATGGCAATTATTCCTATACTACTGTTTCTTATGTCAAAAATGGCCAAAATTAATTTTGGTAAATTTACAATACCTGTTTATGTTTATTCACTAATGCTTTCTTTGATGCTTATCACTGGGATCAACCTCTTTATCCAAAATGGAACTATAGGGGCTTTGCTAATTCTTATTGCGGCTATTCTTTTCACTATCTCAGACTCTTGTCTTGCTTTGAAAGAATTTGCATATAAAGGACGTCATAAACCTCTCATCTACATTGTACTAATCACCTATTATATAGCACAGAATCTATTTGCCCTTACCGTGATGTTATCTGTGTAGTTAGAGATTATCCTTCTTTTTCTTGTAAACTTTATTGAGATAATAATTTCTCATACACTATTACAAGTTCTTATTTAATAGTATTTTTAGAATCAAGGTTTTTCAAAAATGGGGTTTAATGTTTTGGAGAAATAGACAACTTACCTGTATAATAGGTAATAAAATGAGGTGAAATATGGATCTGTCTAGAAGTGAAATGTTATTAGGAAAGGATGGTATTGCCCGACTTAAAGATTGTAGAGTAGCCGTTTTTGGAATTGGTGGAGTGGGAAGCTTTGCCGTTGAAGCCCTTGCCCGAACAGGGATAGGACACATTGATTTATTCGATCCAGATGTTATTTCTCCTTCTAACATAAACCGCCAACTAGTTGCTCTTTCCGATAATATCGGAAAATATAAAGTAACAGTTGCAAGGGAGAGAATACATAAAATAAATCCTGAGTGCATAGTATCTGAACACAAAGTTTTTTATGGCCCAGAGAACTCTTCTGAATATCGTCTTTCAAACTATGATTATATAATAGATGCAATAGATACAGTTACTTCAAAGTTAGAGCTTATTTCTAAAGCAAAAGCAGTAATGGTTCCAATAATATCAAGTATGGGTACCGGAAATAAATTAAATCCTCAGATGTTAGAAATCGCAAATATTACAAAAACATCTGTCTGCCCGTTATCAAGAGTAATGAGAAAAGAACTCAAAAATTTAGGAATAACCAATTTAAAAGTTGTTTATAGTAAAGAAGATCCGAAAAAAGTAGATTTCCTAAAAGATGAAAAAAGTGGAAAAATTATTCCTGGAAGTGTCTCTTTCGTTCCCTCAGTCGCAGGCCTTCTACTCGCAGCAGAAGTAATTAAGGATTTATCGAAAGTTTAATCTTGAATTAATTAACTAGGAGAATTATGAAAAATACTATTCTATTTGATTTAGATGGAACACTTGTGAATACATTTGATGACCTTGCAGACGCCACGAATTATGCGATGGAAATGACTGGGAATCCAATAGTCCCAGACCACAAAATGCGTAAATTCATTGGTGATGGAGTAGTAAGTTTAGTAGGGTGTGCTCTTGGTGACAATAATCAAACAGATAGAAAGCTTGCTGGAAGCTATTTCATTGATTACTATCTTTCTCATCTCACATATAAAACCCGACCTTATGAAGGGATCGAAGAGCTTATTAACAAACTCAAGCAAGAAGGATACAAACTAGGCGTTGTAACAAACAAAAGACACTCTGCTGCAGTTATGATTATTGATTATTTCTTCCCTGATAAATTTCACTATGTTATTGGAGAAAATAAGATTATTCCCAGAAAACCCGCTCCCGACATGGTATTAATTGCTCTAAAAGAGCTAAAGGCTAGGAAAGAGGATTGCATCTTCATTGGGGATAGTGAAATAGATTTTAAAACCTATATTGGAGCAGAAATTACGGGTATTACCTGTTTATATGGATTTTGTCCTGAGAATGAGCTATTGTCTTTAAACCCCGAAAATTTTGTTCATTCAGCAAAAGAACTCTACGATATGATTAAATCTCTTTCTTAAAAATTTTGACTAAATAAGTCTATATAAGTTCCCTTTGGGCAATAAAATTTAATTATCGACATTCGGATAAGCACAAGCCATTGATTTTATATTGCAGTTTTTAAGTTTCACTAAATATTCAATTAACAGCCCTAGCATTTTCATATTGAGTTGCTAATATATAGTTAACCTAAGTGATACAATTTTATCCCCCATACATAAAGGTATCACAAGGCACCACTTGCTGGTTAAAATGAAAGCTTACTGAGTAAGTTAACCAAAAACCACATTTTAATAAAATTTCTCAATCCCTCCTCCACAAATAAACAGAAGAGCACGCAAGTGGGCTCTTCTTTTTTTATATCTCTTCTGATGTATTACAATACCTAGACTAATCCTTTCTACCTTAAAAATAATTGATTAAAAAACTATTAAAAAAATTAACCTTCAATACTTTCTGGAAAATCATTTTCAAAATCCATTGTGTCTGGATCAAGCTTTGGAAGTTCGATATAAAACGTACTCCCCTGTCCCTTCGATGTAATAACTCCGTACACCCCCCCTGGGTGCATATTCATAACAGACTTAACAATAGAAAGACCTAGCCCAGTTCCTACAACCGCTCTTTTATGTGACTTATCCGATTTATAGTATCTGTCCCATATATGAGGAAGTATATCAACATCTACCCCTTCCCCATTGTCTGTCACCTCTATACGAATGTTTATCCCGTTAGTAATCTGTTTAACAAGAACTAATCTGTCCTCTCCCGAATAATTAACGGCGTTATTAATAAGGTTATAAATCACTTGAATAATCTTCATTTCATCAGCATAAACAAAAGCTTTGTCTTCATGTATCCATTCAAGAGTAAATCCTTGGGCCATTAACAATTTACCATGCCTAATAAGCATTTCATCCAGTACTTTTACTAAATCGAATGCCTTAAGTCTTAATTTTGTCCCACCATCTTGAAAACCAGAAAGATCTAACATGTCATTAACTAAACCGGCGAGTCTTGTTGCTTCATCAATTACTACTTGGAGGTTTTCGGGATTTGCCTCAGAAGGAATATCTTTCATCATTTCGCTGTAGCCTTTTATTAGTGCAAGAGGGGTCCTTAAATCATGTGAAACATTGGCAACCAACTCTCGTCTATATCCTTCCAATTTATTAAGTTCAAGTGAAGCATAATTCAAAGTGTCTTTTAACTCCTCAATTTCTAAATACCCCCTTTTTAAGGAAGAAAAATCGACATCGCCCTTAGGTATGTCCTTAGAGGCTTCATTAAGTGCAATAATTGGAGAAGCAATAGTCCTTGAAAGCATGACTGTTGCAAATAATGATAAGATTAAGAAAGCAAAAGATACGGTTGCAAGTTGATAAGCAAGAGTTCTCCTTGAAGTGGGAACGGGAGTAATCGCCCCTTCAGCGATAATAATATATTGAACGTTATTAGAATCTTTTACAATTTTTGCATAGGTATAAGAACTTCTAGGAGTGGAATCTTGTGGGGGAACATTCCCAGAATATTCCCCAGAGGAATAATTAGTATCGGGAAATCTGCCTTCAGTCTCTTCAGAGTATTCCATCTCTGCATCTGAACGAGCTAGATCAAAGTATTCATTAATAGCCCGAGTATGCATTTCGCATCCAGTCCAGAGATGTTCATCTGCTATTCTTGTAAAACTCGTAGTTTCCGCCACAATTATACATATATCTTCGGTATGTGCAATTCTATTTACAAGGGCAGGAATCTCTGTTTGAGAATCAATGTTATCAGCAATTACACCGACATTTAACCGAACTGTTCTTTTTTCTGTGGCTTGGTAAAATGTATCCAAAAACAAAAACTCTATAGCCCAATTAAAAACGAGGAGAACTACTGTAAAGAGTAGTATCACCCAAAAAATCTTTCCAGATACAGAAAGCTGTCTTTTTTGAATGGTATCTTCCTTATCCTTCAAAGCGATATCCTACTCCCCTGACTGTTACAATCATTTCGTAGCATTCACCCAAACTTTTCCGCAACAGTTTAATATGGGTATCGAGAGTACGGTCGTCTCCGTAAAAATCATACCCCCAAACCTCGCTGAGAAGCTTCTCACGAGTAAGCGCGATACCTTTATTTCTTACTAAAAAAGAAAGTAAGTCATATTCTTTGGGAGACAAATCAATTCTTTCCCCTGCAATATATACGATGTGGGCAGAGAAATCTATTTTTAATTTTCCTAATTCAAAAACCTCTTTTTGAATTCCCCCGGATGTTGATCTTTGCATAACTGCTTTTATCCTCAACATCAATTCCTTGGGAGAAAATGGCTTGATCATATAATCATCAATGCCAATTTCAAAAGCGTTAATCTTATCATAAGTTTCCGTTCTTGCAGAGAGCATAATGATGGGAACAGTAGAAAACTTTCGGATTTCTCTTACGGCAGAGAATCCATCTAATTCGGGCATCATTACATCCATAATAACGATGTCGAAACTTCCCTCTCTGACTTTATCAATAGCTTGAAAACCATCAGCGGCCTCAGCGGTAGTAAAGCCTTCCAAATTACAGTATTTTGCTACAATTTCCCTAATTTTTGATTCATCGTCAACTATTAAAACCTTATACATTTTTCCCTCCTAAAATGTACCGGCTGCTTCCGGCGATTTATTATGGAAAGAGATTAGCTATCGCAGTATCTCTTTTGAACTAGAGTTAGTTTCCCAGTGTATTCGATGTTATCTCGTATGTATATAACATCAAGAGTATCTCCAACTATGTATTGATTTAAGACTTTATTCCAAGACTCCCTAGTTAGTACAGTCTGACCAGCAACGGATTTGATGTAATCGGAAGATATAAAGCTTCCCTTCCCAGTATTATCTCTTGCTACGTATAACCCGACCCAAGGTCTAGTCGGGGATACCTTTATTACTTCGTTGAATTCAACAATGTTTGTATCCACTCTACCCGTAACATAGCTTTGTTCTATTAGTTGTGTAGCAACTTCTAAACAATTATTTGCGGGAATTGCATATCCCACGTTTTCAATGTTTTCACCCGTTCCTTTTGCGTTTACAACACCTACTAGAACTCCATATAAGTTAAATAGTCCTCCTCCTGAATTTCCAGGATTCACGCTAGCTGTAGTTTGAAGTAGATTCATTTCTATTCCATCTACAATTACAGGCTTATTTATTCCAGAAATAATTCCTTCGGATATTATAGAATCGTCACTGTTTAGGGGATATCCTAGCAACACAACTTCATCGGCCATATGCACTGCTGAGGTATCAGCTATAACTGCCATAACGTTCGATGTGTCCACCCCGATATTTAATACTGCTATATCAGTAAGAGCATCTCCTTTAAAAGTTTGCACAGTATACTCCGAACCATTGCTAAGTGTAACGGTTATACTTGTGGCCCCTTCTACTACGTGGTAATTAGTTAAAATGTCTCCAGTTGAACTGATAACGATACCACTTCCTACACCACTACAAGTCTGTATTCCCCCAAGGCTTTCAGTTTTTATCGAGCCTGTTGATATTTTTACAATAGACGAGGATACGGTGCTATATACCTCTGCCTTGGACATCCTCTGCCCTACTACACCCATGGGAGTTCCATATTCGTTAGGATCAGTTAATATAACTGTTGTTTCACTTTGTATCTGAGCCCTGTCAAAAGCAATCTTTGCTCCGAGAAACCCTGCTCCCACCATTCCGCCAACTACAATAACCATTATTACAACGATAGCGTATATAGGCAAACGAGGTTTGACTGGGATAACCCTGCTGGGAATTCTTGATCTCGCCTCATATGTTAATTTTTGGGCATTTCCGTATGTATATTTTCTTTTTTTATCGTACAATTTTCACTTCCATATAATATAATTCTTTATTTATATTATAATAAATGTATGAATTTGGATTGAACAAGAAGTGATATTTATATATCTTTTTAATTTCTTGGTTTCTTTAACGAATTTAGATTCAACGACAAGTAATATTAATTTATCCTTTTACCTTCCTGGAGAAGAGGGAAGAAACTTTTTCCTGTAAGCTGCCATATTATCGATAATAGTTTGCCTAGCAACCTCTGCATTTTCTACCTTCACAACTGCGGTTTCTTTTCCTTCAAGAGTTTTGTAAATAGTAAAGAAATGGCATATTTCTTCCATTATGTGCTTTGGAAGTTCAGATACATCAGTATAATCACTCCAACTGGGTTCTTTGAAGGGAATTGCAATTATTTTACAATCATTATAACCATCATCTAGCATAGTAATCATGCCTATTGGATAACATCTGCAAAGGGCCAAAGGTCTGATGCTCTCGCTCGAAAGAACTAAAACGTCTAAAGGATCATTGTCATCCGCATATGTTCTTGGAATAAAACCATAATTTGCGGGGTAGTGTGTTGATGTGTAAAGGACTCTGTCCAAAATAAGAAGGCCAGACTGCTTATCAAGTTCATACTTGTTTTTGCTCCCTTTAGAAATCTCAATAACTGCAAGAAAGTCATCGGGTGTAATCCTATCAGCGCTTACATCATGCCAAATTGTCATTTTCTTCTCCTTATTGCGCTACGAGCGCGTAATTAAATATATTATATATGTCTAAGATACAGTTTGCAATATCAACAATATTATGCCGGGTATAGGAAACCTCGATTTATTCTTTTCAAGTTGTTTAAAATCTAGTAAGGAAAAAACTTTTTCCTCAATTAATCATGCATATAATGCAAAAATGCTAATAAAAGACTAAAACTTATCCCCTTAGTTTTTCTGCTGTGGCTTCAATCATATCTTTTACTTTCATTAGTCTCGTTATGTTTCCCCGTTCATTCTCATCAAGCTTCATAGTGATGTATTTTATAGTCTCTTTTAGTTGAGGAATCATTACGTACTCTAGAGCATTTACCCTTCTGCGATTTTTTTCGATTTCATCAGCCAGCATATTACAGGTTTTTTCAACCTCAGCAAGTTTAACTAGTTTTACTAAAACATTGCTTAAATTACTTATGCTCATATCTAATTCACTACTTACACTTGCAAAAGAATAAGGGTACAGTTCTTTTTGCTCAGTCGGTATTATTGAAATAACTGGAACGGGAACGCTCATTACATTTTTGGTAGATATATCTAAATCAACAGAAAATCCTGGCATAGAAACCGCCTCTTCCATGGTCTGTGGAGAGGTTACTGCACTTGCAAGAAGAAAAGACTTCATAACAGAGGAAACTTCCTTTTCCATCTCTTCTCTCAATCTTTTATTTTCTTTAATGTAAAGCATAAACTGTCTAATAGTTTCATCCGCTTTATCTTTTAAAAGCTTATGTCCCCTGACTGCAGTCTTCAGACGGGTTTTTAATCGTCTAAGCTCCATTCTAGTTGGATTTACATTAATTCTTGTCATTGTGACTTCCTTTTATGCCAAATAATGCTCATCTAAGAACTTATCTCTAATCCTCTTTAGCTCATTTCTCGGCAACAATCTTAATAGGTTCCAACCAAGTTCAAGAGTTTCCTCTATGCTACGATTGGTTGTAAAACCTTGATTAACATATTGCTTCTCAAATTCATCAGAGAAAATCGCAAACTTTCTATCCACTTCGCTTAGTGCTGCTTCGCCGAGAATAATACTTAATTCTTTGGCTTCTTTTCCTCTAGCATAAGCACTAAAAAGCTGATTCATTGTATCCGCATGATCAATTCTCGTTTTACCCTCTCCGATACCCTTATCTTTCAATCTCGAAAGGGAAGGAAGAACGTCTATAGGAGGAGAATACCCTTTTTTGTATAATTCTCTACTGAGAATAATTTGTCCTTCTGTAATATATCCTGTAAGGTCTGGAATAGGATGAGTCTTATCATCTTCAGGCATCGTAAGGATTGGGATTTGAGTTATACTTCCTTCTTTTCCTATTATTCTGCCTGCTCTTTCATAAATAGTTGCCAAGTCAGTATACAAATATCCTGGATACCCCCTTCTTCCTGGAACTTCCTTTCTCGCAGCACTAACTTCTCTTAACGCTTCGCAGTAATTTGTTATATCGGTCATTATGACAAGTACGTGCATGCCACATTCAAATGCTAAATATTCAGCAGTTGTAAGGGCCATTCTAGGAGTTGCTATACGTTCAATTGCCGGATCATTTGCTAGATTCATAAATAGAACAGCCCTTTCTATGGCCCCTGTTTTTCTAAAATCAGATATAAAAAAATCTGCTTCCTCAAATGTAATTCCTATCCCAGCAAAAACGACTGCAAACTTACTTTCATTATTTAAAACTTTGGCCTGTCTTGCAATCTGTGCAGCAAGCTCCGCATGCGGCAACCCAGAAGCGCTAAACACAGGAAGTTTTTGCCCTCTAACAAGGGTATTAAGACCATCAATTGCACTTATACCTGTTTGAATAAACTCATCTGGATAATTTCTTGCAACTGGGTTAATTGGGTTACCATTTACGTTAATTCTTTTCTTTGGTATAACCGGGGCACCTTTGTCTTTTGGATTTCCCATTCCATCGAAAACTCTGCCCAGCATATCTTCGCTTACCGCAATCTCCAATCTCTTGCCAAGAAATCTTGCCTTTGATGTAGAAATTTGAAGACCTGCAGATCCTCCAAACAACTGTACAAGGGCTCGGTCACCGTTAATCTCTAAAACCTTCCCGTTTCTTATTTCTCCGTTTTCCTGCTCAATTGCTACAAGTTCGTCATATTTGACACCTTCAACTCCTTCAACAAGCATTAATGGCCCGACAACTTCTTTAATGGTTTTATACTCTTTAAGCATCCCTTTCTCCTATACTAAAAGATCTGAATATTCTTTTCTTATTTCAGTCTCAATATTATCAAATGAATCTAAATTTATCTCTTCTATGTATTTTGCTCTGCCTATTTTTTCTCTTACTGTAAGAGCTATAATATCCTCTACATCTACATTCTTGTTCAATGCATCTAAACCTAAGTCGTGAAACAATACTAATAGTTTAAGCATCCTTAATTGCTTTTTAAGGGATGCATAAGTGTCAACTTCATGAAATGCGTTCTGATGCAAAAAGTCTTCTCTGATACTCTTAGCGGTCTCTAAAGTAAGTCTCTCTCTTTCCCCTAAAGCATCTATTCCTACCAGCCTTACTATTTCCTCTAGACCGGCTTCCTCTTGCAAAATCCTCATGCAGTATTTCCTTAAGCTATTCCATTCTGGTCCTATCTCCTCGGTATCCCAATCAGCTAATCTCTCTGTGTAAAGGGAGTAACTTTGGAGCCAGTCAACTGCTGGAAAATGCCTTCTATAGGCAAGGGAAGCAGATAATCCCCAGAACACTTTTACAATTCTAAGAGTAGCTTGAGTAACAGGTTCAGAAAGATCTCCTCCGGGGGGACTTACCGCGCCAATAGCAGTAACACTTCCAATTTTATTTTTGCTTCCAAGAACTTTTACTATTCCTGCTCTTTCATAAAACTCTGCCAATCTACTGGATAAGTATGCTGGGTATCCCTCTTCTCCTGGCATTTCCTCTAGTCTTCCGCTCATCTCTCTCAGTGCTTCAGCCCATCTTGAGGTACTATCTGCCATAATGGCAACGTTGTATCCCATATCCCTAAAATACTCTGCTATAGTGATTCCCGTGTAAATACTAGCTTCTCTAGCTGCAACAGGCATATCCGAAGTATTAGCAATGAGAACAGTTCTCTTCATAAGTGCTTCTCCTGAACGAGGATCTTTCAACTTAGGAAATTCATTGAGAACGTCTGTCATTTCGTTTCCACGCTCTCCGCAACCAACATATACAATAATATCTGCATCAGCCCATTTTGCTAACTGATGCTGAACAACGGTTTTTCCGGATCCAAACGGACCAGGGACACAGGCAACTCCTCCCTTGGCTATGGGGAAAAATGTATCTATTACCCTCTGCCCAGTCACAAGAGGAATTGAGGGAGAAACTTTTTCTATATATGGGCGAGATTTTCTAACAGGGCACTTTTGCAACATAGTAATTTTTTCTATCCCTTTTTCTGTTTTAACTTCACATATTGTCTCCTCAATAGTGAACTCACCTTCACTTATATCTGATATCTCTCCTTTCGTACCAAGAGGCACCATGATTGAATGGCGTATTATATTGTTTTCCTGTACAAAACCTATCTCATCTCCGGGAGTAACATTTGCACCTTTTTTGAGAGTGGGAATAAACTTCCATTTCTTATCACGATTTAATGCTTTTGATTCCACTCCCCTTGCTATTCTATCTCCGCTTGCAGCCCTAATCGCTTCCAGAGGTCTTTGGATACCATCATAGATGGACTCTATTAAGCCAGGTCCAAGTTCCACACTTAAAGGCTGTCCCGTAGAATAAACTGCTTCACCAGGTCCGATTCCACCTGTTTCTTCGTATACTTGAATTGAAGCTTTGTCTCCTCTTAGTTCGATAATCTCTCCAATTAGATGCTCTTCCGAAACTCTCACAACATCAAACATCTTACAATCCGCCATTCCACCCGCAACTATTAGCGGACCGCTAACCTTAATAACTTTTCCTGTTGATTCTTTCATTCTTTCTCCTAATATATAAAGGTGTCAATATCCTTACTTAATATTTAGTATGTCTAACCCTATTGCTTTTTCTACATTATGCGATATGTTTTTCATCCCATATCCCGTGCTTCCCATAGCACCTGGAATGGGTAAAATAACCGGATAGGGTTTTGCCCTATATCTATCCAAAATCTCATTTATCTCGGCAGCCAGATCTTCGGTGATAAAAATTACAGAATAATCTCTTGCGAGCTTTTTTAATACTTCTACTGCCTCAAAATAATGATTTACAGGGAAAACATGAACCCCAACAGCCTTAAAAGGAAGTATATTTTCTTTAGCCCCTATTATCGCAATTTTGTTATTTCTTTCCATCTTTATTTAAATCCTAATAACCTTATTTCAATAAATAATTAAGCATATATAACTCTAATTCTCTTTTTCATTTCATCCTTATCAACTTTATTTTTTAAGCAAACAAGAATTACTCTTATAATTTTTATTTCATTCATTTTCCCAAGATAATATCCCACTATTGGAGCAGCGCTAAACATATCTCCTTTCATCTCTGAAAAAATAGTAAGAAGATAATTATCTAAAGCCGTTTCATACATAGATAAGTCAAAGCCCTTTGCATTTTCAATAAGCTTTTTATACTCAGTTCCCGTTAATTCTCTAGATAATTTATCCATATCCATTCCTAGTTTTGAGAATATATCAATTGGAATTGAACCTCCGTCAACATAGTAACCTTCAAAAAATGGATAAGACCCTCCTATTTTTATAGTTCTAATAAATGAAAGAATATTTGTCGCATCAGTTAAAATTAAAAAATATTTTTTGATATATTGGTCCACTCCTTTTTTTAGTCTTAAGGATATATCTTTAAACATTGCTTTATCTATTTCCAAATCAACAATTCTAGGCGAGCCTGTATTTTTCATAAATGCATTCTCAATTCTTTCATAAGCCTCTTGAAGAAAGGAATTGCCTTCAAATTTCCCCGATGATACCATTTCTTTAAGTAGAGGTAAGTTAATTAAGCCATCCCCTAATAACATGCCCTCTGCATCTGTTATGTTGCCAAATCTTTCTTTTAAGAATACTTTTGCATTGTGGTAATCGTTCTTAACAAAAAAACAATCTAACCCTATTCCCTCGGGAGCAACCTCTAATACGAATTTGTTTACCAATCTCTTTTCTTCTTCAAGAATGGGATAAAAATCATCCCCCTGAGCAATCATCCCCCCCGCATAATTAATTTCATACAAAATTCTTATAGCATCATTTAGAGAAGGAGCTTCAATCATCCTCTTGATTCTTTCTTCCGATATTAAGTTTTGTTCTTTTGCCTTTGCCCTTGCATTAGCAAAAATCAACCCTTCTTTCATTGTTTCTTCAGTCCTGTTTTACTTATATACTCTTACTCAATGTATTTAATTTAAATTTTATTGCCTTCTCATATTTAAAGAAGGATTTATTTGTATCAGTTAATCCCTCGAGTCTAACTAAGACATATACAGTATTTTTATACTTTTATTTCTCAACCAAATAACAAATTAACTATCTCTGGTTCCTTCTCATCTCTTATCCCAGCAAGTTCAACTTCAAGGGACATATTTTTGTCTGCATATTTTCCCTTGATAATTATTCCCCCTGAAAAATCACCATATGTATCTGAAACAGATGCTTTAATTTTTTTCTTTGCCAAGACTTCTTGTACAAAAGTATCACTAATAAAATCCTTATCTTCCTTTGAGATAACTATTTTATCGCCGTCTTCTGCTTTTTCAATCATTTCAGCTATTAACATTTTATATTTTGAGGGATTGGATTTTATCTCAATAACTGCTTCCTCAAATGCTTGCGATATAAGTTCTTGTTTAGTTTTTAAAATCATCTTTCGGGTTTCAAGATTAGCCGCAGAAATCTTTCTTTTTATTATATCATCCCTTTCTGAATAGGATTCCTGCATATTTTTTTCGATGTAAATCCGTGCATCATTATTTGCCACCTCAATAATCTCAGAAGCCTTTGTGCTTGCTTCCTCCGAAGTGGAATTTGCCTTATTAATAGCATCTTTGATTATCTTTTCGATAATCTCTTCAAGTCCGCTCATTTAACACCTCGCCTTATGCCCAACTTGGGATAAAGACGGCTAGGAAGCTGACCAAGAACGCCAATAAAGCATACGTTTCAACCATAACTGTAAGCAACATACCTTTTCCACTTTCTTCTGGTCTCTTTGCAACTAATCCTATAGAGCTAACAGCAACCTTTCCTTGGTACACAGCGCTTGCAAACCCTCCTATCGCTATAGGTAAACAAGCCATTAATATTCCGAGGCCACCTCCCAAGCTAATATAGCTTCCGGTCGAAGCTACGATGAATGAAGGGGTCGCTAAGGCGTTAAGTTTAATCAGCCCTAAAAACCCTACGATAAAACCATAAAGACCTTGGGTCGCCGGAAGAAGTTGTAATAGCAAACACTTCATAAACTTATCCGGGTCCTCAGCGGTTACACCTGCTGCTGCTTGTCCGGCTTTACTAACTCCAATAGCAGAGCCCACTCCACTAAGGATTACAGCCAATGCTATTCCCAATATTGCCATGCCAGTTCCTAATAATTCCATATTAAACCTCCTTAAACGGAAATATGTTTTTGTATTTTTCTCCCCAATTATGGGGTTTTGTATATTTTTCCCTATGTGAACGTCTAGGTTTTGCTTTTCTAATTGTCAAGATATGAATACTTGGTCTTTGAGCCTAAAGGCATAAACGCGTGTCCACTTCCCTCATAAAATCTTCCGAAAAATTCCACATATTGTAATCTAGAATTATGTACATAAGCTCCTAATAAATTTATCGCAAGATTAAATGTATGCCCTATTAGTAAAATGGGAGCTGCAACTATCCAACCAATCCATAAACCTTTAAAGAATATATCCACAATGATTGTTCCAAGAATATTAATTGCATATCCTATAACACCTGTAGTCAAGCCTAACCCGAAGAGTCTTGAATAGCTCAAAATATCGCTCATTACATTGATACTACCATATACGTTTCCTAAAGCTCCCCCAACCATTTTAATTGGATTCTTTTTTCCAATCATCCCGCCTATTACAAGCAAAGCCAAGCCTACAAGAGCAATATACATGCCTATGTTTCCTGCTACCGCAAACCATGTGGGCACTGGCTCCGGTCTAATAGCTCCTAAAAAAATCATTCCATTCGGGAAAAGACAATAGATACCAACAAAGATTATAACCCAGCTGAAATTATTTAAAATTCCTTTTAAAGCTCTTCCCATTTTTATTTCTGCAATTCCCTTTAGTAAAAAACCGGTTCCAATCTGCAAGATACCTACCGCAAGTGAAAGCATAAATAAGAGTAATGGCTCTTTCATGGGGTTAAACCAGGTAAAATACTTTAAAAAGGTGTGTGTAGGTTCTATTCCAAACCAGCTTCCAAATGCTATTCCCCAAACAAAAGTGCTTATACCGCATAATCCAAACATCAAAAGCATTTTCCCGCTGTCTTTTACTGGTTTAATAACCTTCACCATTGCGAAGCACGCTATAGCAATTAGCAAACCATATCCAGCATCACCCATCATGATACCAAAAATGAGAAAGTAAAAGAGTGCCACAAAAAGGTTGGGATCTCTTTCTCGATAATTCGGCTTTCCAAAATTATCGGTTATCCCTGTAAAAGGTTTTACTAATGGGCCATTTGATGTAAGAGTCGGAGGGTTTTCATTTTCTAGAGGATCTCTGAAAAATAACTCTGCTCTTTTACATTTTTCCGATACTTCTTTTTCTATTTCAACCGCTTTTTCTGCAGGAACCCATCCTTCCATTATAAAAATTCTATTTGTCCCTGGGCTCTTTGAAAGACATTCTATTTTTGCAATTTCTATTAGGTAATGGTCATACAGAAGCTTAAGCCTATCTGCAAATGTCAATAACTCAATTCCTTCTTTCCATAAACCTTCCCTTCGTTCATCTAGAAGCAAGTTATCTGAGATAAGCCCCGCAATCTTTTCTGCCGGAGTGCGTTCAAAAGTAAAGGGACATTTTGAAAACTCATTTTCGCTCAATATTGCTGCAATTTCAGCTTCCTTATCCCTGTGAGCAGAAATGAATAAAGCTCTGAGTTTATCCCCATCATGTAATTTTAAAAAAGCCTTATCTTTTAATTTTTCATTTACAACTTCTGACTTTATAGCGGGGATATATCCAAGAAAGAAAACAACGTTTTTGGTATCCTTAATTTCAGAAAATTTAATATCTATATCAATATAGGGAGTTAGTTGTTCTATCAAAGAAAAATTTCTTGCTTTTTCACTCTTAATGTCTACCATGGAAGAATTGATATGCTCGATTTCAGAAATATAAGAAAAAAGCTCGATTTCATCCTTTGCAATTTCCTCGTATTCTTCTAGAGCAACCAATTTATTCTCTTTTTTGAAGGATACTTTAAGCAATTCTTGGTTTGACTCATCTTTTTTCTCTTTGCTCTTCTTTTCAAGTTGCTTTTGTCGGTTTAAAGTTTCTTTCAGAAAATTAATAGCAAAACTCACCTTCAAAAGCTTAAGATCAATCTCTTCCCTTCTTCTTTTTAAATTGGGATATGATGTCATTTCTTGAAGATTTGCAGTAATTATCTCAACACATCCAGTCTTTAAAAATACTTTCATAAGCCTGGATTCTTCACTTGAGTGAGCGATTAAGCTCATTTTTTTCATTGCTACTATTGACATTATCTACTATCCTTAAGTTGAAGCCCTTTTTATTTTATGTCCACCTAATTCTTATATAATGAAGCTCAGCCAGTTTGGCCCCTTTATTGCTCTGGGAACGCATTTTGGAGTAATTGCATACCCTATATTATTTCATTTTTACTTATATCTCTCGAAGATTAAATCAGTTATTTTAATTACAGCCTTTCTAGTTGAAGTTTTCTGCTTTAGCGAAATGCATTCCTTTTCTCCAGCAACAAGAATTTTAGAGTACTCATTATCCCCATCAGCATTTGCTTGTAAGACTACTTGTTTTCTTTCGGCTTTCACCTTTTCTCTTGCATTATTTCTAACTTTAATAGCCTCATCATCAGCATGAGAAACTGTATTTTTTGCATCCTCCAAAGCTCTTTTCGTTATTTCTTCAGCCTCTTTTTCTGCATCTATTACTTTTTTGATTGTCTCTTCTATCATTTAATCCTCTTATTTTCGATTGTCTTCTTACTCAAAAAACCTATCTGGTAATTAATCTCTATTTTATATTTTTATATCTTCCATTTCTTTGTTCTAACAAAAACTACAATAATTTAATTAATCCATTCCGGTAACTATCTGTTTATTATGTATGGTCTAATTAACTTATGTTTTTAATCATATCAAAAATCCAAGAAAAAGTCATTATAATGCGCGCCTCACGCG
>JAQVQU010000016.1:0-19971 GCA_028701415.1 Clostridia bacterium
CGATTATCAGAACATCAACATCATAAATCTCATCAAGAATGTAAGGTTTTTCAGATTCATAAGCGAAATGATATCTAGAAAATATATCAGCGAGCTTAAAGGAGGGGATGAGAAGAGAAGTGTACCCCTTATCTATAATTGCATTTGAAACAACTGATGCAGCGAAGGTTTTGCCGCAACCTACAGTGCCGAGTAGGGTAATAATATGGGATTTATGTGCCTCAGGAAAAGCACCTATGAACTTGTTCAATAGTCCATAAGCAGCAGTTAAGCTGCGTTTGTTTTCATCGGGGAGAGAGTCTACGGATACGTCAGAAAAAGAACATTTATCAGTAATGAAGAAGTTTTCATTCTCTTTTATTAATCTATATTTTTCTTGTTTCAAACAGATGCACTCTTCACCATTAATATATCCCGTGTCTTTGCATATCTTGCAAATGTATTGAGGCTCTAATTCTTTTGGATCATGCCCAAGTTCAATTATTCTAGAGGATATTAGGTTTTTAATTCTGTTCAATTCTTCAGTTAAGGTACCTTTTTCTGCTGTTTTAGAATACATTTTTGCCATTTGAATCCAGATTTCAATTTGCCTTGATTCTAAATCAAAAAATGTTGGGTCAGCTCTTAGTTCATTTAAGAGTGATTCCGCGCGAAATTCAGCACGACTTTTTCTTTCTGCAATATTCTGTTTTGCTTGACGGTGGAAGTTCATATTGTCCTCTTGTAATATCTTGTAATGTCTCGTGTGATATCTTGATTTGTTATGCAAGTCTAGACTAATTAATCGGGTATATTTTACTGGCAGACTATGGTTTTTGGGAGGGTTACATTTCCTCGCTGTCTATGTCAATATCTTCAATATTGCGGATAATTGCATTAGCTTCTGGCTTTGAAAGTCCTCCGATTACATCTGAATTTATATTCTTGTGTTTTGCCCCAGGTAGAGAAAGTCCTTCTAAATATGATTTTATTTCTTCTATATTAAATGCTTGCCTATTCTTAAGAATAGATAAGTGTTTACTAAGGAAAGCCATTGGAAATGTCATACCTTTAGCGAACTCAGCGGCAAAAATAATTGCATCATGGTCAAAGCCCCAGTCAAGGAAGGTTTTGTATGAATTTCTATCAGACTTTGTTACGAAATTAATGATATCGTGGTTATTTGCAACCGATAAGACTTCCATTACACATTTATCAATAGCTATTTCTTTAGAGACGAAAGAAGAAATGCTCTCATTAGTGAGAAGTCCTTCTTTGTGGAAGCGTGTAATCAGATTATCCATGTTACTTAGCTCTTTCACCCCACGTAGATAGCAAAATTTGGCTATTGTTTCTATTGCATCCATATCAAATCCTTTGGACATCCAAGGATCTATATAAAAACGAACAACATTTTCATATTTTGAAAAAGTACCAAGATGATCTACAACTTTTTTTGCCAAGTCTAACTTGTCGTTTTCTGCGGAAATATACTCTTTAACTTCTTCGATGGTTATAGCCTTTGCTTGGTGGAGGTCCTCAATCAATTGGATTAGTCGAGATTTACCTCCCTTTTTCTTACACTCTTTTGCAGCAAATAGAATTGATTCCATTGGGAAAGAGTATTCTTTTGTCCACTTAAATTGCAATTCCCTCATCTCAAGGTCCGCTTCCGAGCCCACTCTTCCAAGAGAAGAAAGGATGTTTGCTGCCTCATCCTTTTTGGAATCGACTTGGTCTAGATATCGTGAAATGGCATCTTCTGTAAGAAGACCTTTTGTGAAGAAGTTTTGAGCCATTGATATTATCCCTGAATATTTTAAAGTCCCATTTTCCTGTTCATAATATTTCATGATCAATATAGCGGCAGCCGGTTCTAAACGTTTACTTTTAATAAACTCAAAAAGATTGGACATTTGATCTATAGTGAATACAGAGTTGGGCCAAATAGAATAGATTTGAGTCGTAAATGTCTGGAGTTCCCTAGTTTCATATCTAACAGTCTTTGAAAGGGGTACTTTGACGTATTGGTACATTATTTCGTAAGGTTCTTCAGGATTTTTAATCGAGACTAATCCCTTTTGATCCCAATAGGAATATGCTTCCATAATTCTCTTTTCGTCCAGGCGCAAAGCATAGGCCATTGATGAGATATTATTGTCGTATTCAGCCATATTATTAGCTGCAAAAAGGCCGTAAAGATATACTTTTACATCAATTGGGTCGGCGTCTGGAAGGTAGTTAATAAAAAAGGCATTATCTACCTGCGTGTAGCCTTCTTTTAAATATTCTTTTGAGACTGTGCAGAAACCCATTTGATACTCCTCGCGCATACTATGTTTAAATATATATAATGTTGCAAATATACGTCTCAGGTTGTATAATAAAAAGTAATATTCATCGGGGATTGAGGCGTGGTTTTCCCCTTTTTGAAGGGGGTGCATATTTCAATATAGCACAAATTTTCCTTCAATGCCACTATTAGAAATCACGCAATTGATTATAAAAAAATCTTGCGTATATACAGCAAAGTAACCAAGAAAAGATAACTATACTATGAGTTCGGAGGGAATATGAGACTCATCAATTTAAAATTTAGGGGAATATCCGAAGCAGAAGAGAACTTTGATTTTGGAAACAAAGCTCAAGGTCTTATCGCAATTGATGGAGGAGATGAGGGTAAAATTAAAACCGCTCTATCCTTCGCTTTCTATGGGGATGAAGAGGCAACAAAATTTATTCTTCCATTTATAGTCGAGATGCGCTTTGTTTTGGGATACGATGAGTATTATATTTATCGTAAATTAACGAGAAATGTAGAAGGAGATCCGCAAGAAGAAGTTAAACTGACAAATTTCAAAGGCGAACCTGTTTGTGACCAAACAAAAGAAGCAGTGAACCTTTATCTTTCTGAAAGAATTGGGCTGACTAAAAAGGCATTCGACACCTTAATTTTAATCGATAGAAACAACGCCATTAAACTTGCTAAGGATACTTTGACAAGAGAGTCTTTTGTCGCAGAAGGTTTAGCTACTTTAGCCTCTTCTACTAAAGTACTCGAGATGCTTGAAACCTTGACCTCCGAGGAAAAGATATTATCAAAATCTCTAGATAAACTTGATGCGGTATCCAAAAATGAAATAGATTCACTTGAGGCTGTTGTAGATCACGATAAATCTAATTTGGAAGAGATTCGCACAAAAATGGCTAAACTAACCGATGAACTTCAGCTTGCTTCAAAATACAAGGGCGAAATGGACCTGTTGTATGATGCTTCAGCAAAACTCGAGGCGTTAAATGAGAAAAAACCAGAGATGGAGAATCTTGCAAACAGACTGGCAAAGAGTAAGGAAGCAAGGGATATATCAAATGTTTTTAGCGCATATGGGGAGATACTTGGAAGACTGGATGCTGAAGGAAGCAATTTGGATATTTTAAAAGAAAAAATAGCAGTTTTAGATGAAAAAATAGGCAAGGGAGAAAAAAGCTTAATTAGTCTAGGAGATAAATTTGCCGACCTTGTTTTAACTGGAGAGGAATTACAGAAGGCTCTTGAAGGATTAATTACTGAAGGAAAAAATAATCCAGATAAGCTTAAAGTTGATGAAATGCTTTTGAACTACTATAAAGAAATTGACGACAAGGCTAAGGCTTTAATTGCTGAAAGCAACAAAATTTCTGATGAAGCCGCTTCTTTAACAGCGTTAAACGATCACCTCGTTCAAAAGAAAAGAGAAATTAGAGATCCATCCGATTATAAACAGGCGGTTCAAGAGGGTGCGATAATTGAGGGAAGAATAAAGATAGTCGAGGAAAGCATTCAAGCGGCAAAAGACAGAAAAGAAGCGCTAGTTGTCGATCGTGCAGGTATGATTGAGCAAGTCCAAAACATTGACAAATTTACATCAGGAAGTGAGGAAGAACTATCAACGCTTGATAAAGAGATTAAAGGAAAATACAAATCCTTGCAAGAAGCTGTTAATGCCGACGTGTTTTACAAACAAAGGATATATAGCAAACATCTACTAGTTTCAAGAAACGAAGTTGAATTGGATGCTGTAAATCAAAAGATAGAATCTGTTAGAGTTGCTAACGAAGGTTATAAGCAGAAACTAACGGTCCTAAAGGATAGAAAGGTAGCGATTATTAAACACCGGGCAAGACTCCAAGAAAAGTTAATTCTTCTCAACGAGAAAATGTTGGAGTATATGAGCGAAAATAGGTTGCGCGATGTCAGTGAAAAGGTAGAATACGGTAGCCACTGTCCGATATGTGATGGATTTGTTTCGGTGAAAAAGCCTTTACCTCTAAAGGACACAAAAGCCTTAGACAATCAAATAGTTGCCGTCGGAAAGGATATTGATAAGGACGAACAAGCTCTTATGGAAGCAGAGGCAGCTATCGGTCAGTATGATGCCGCTGTAACTATGGGCGCCCAATATATGCTTGCCCTTATTGAAACAAAAGACAGCAAACAGGAGTTCATAGACAATATTTTAAAGGAATATAATGTTTTTTCCATTGAAGAGCTTTTTGAAAAGACAAATCAAGCTATTGAGAAAAGCAAACTTTTGCAACAAAGAGTAGATAGGTATAAAGAACTCGAGAAAGAATATCAAAAGCAAACTGAAGCTCGTAAAATACTTGAGGCAAATTTGAAAGTCATCGATACAGAAAAAATTCCGGTCGAAGATAATATTATCAAGGCGTTAAGTCAGGAACTTGCTGATATGAAAACAAAGTATGTGAAATTTAAGAAGTTTTACGGAAATGAGTCAGCAACTGATTTACTGAGAAAAGTTGAAGTTTTAGAGAAAGAATATGAGGCATTAGAAAAGGAATTTGAAACTAGATATGAGAGACTGTCTGCAATTGCAAAAGATAAAGATAATCTTTTTGTGGAAGCTAACAAATATGCCAACAGGGGTGTTCCTCTAAAGATTGAGGAGAAAGAATACTCAAGGGAAGAAGTAACTGTAAAGGCTTTCTCAGAATATATGACAGCTATTATCGCTGAATTAGACAAGAATAAAGAGAAAAAAGAAAGACTAAAGGTTCAAATTTCTGCAGTGAAAAAAGTTGCAGATATGGCAAAAGAAGAAAGAGCAGCATTGAGAGAGCGTGCCCTTACTTTAGAGGCAACTATCAATGCAACCAGGGAAACCTCAAAAACAATTTATGCGGATTATGAAGAAAGATTTGCCTTCCTTGGAGTCAAAGGAAAGATGGACCTCGATCGTTTGATAATGGGTGATTTAGAGTCTGAAAAGGCCGCAGATAAAATAGCCAAATTTGATGAAGAACTTGCTGCTGCTAAAGAAGCGGTAAGGGTGTATCAAGAAGGCTCTAAAAACAATGCGGTTTATTTCGAAAGCGCAAATATGAATTCAATGGAGCTTGCAGAACTAAAGGAAAAGGAAGAGAAAGCCATCATCAGTCTTGGGGATAGTATGAGCAAAAAGAAGAACGTTTCTGATAGATATGATGAGATCAGCAGATTGAATAAAATGCTAGCAACCGTTCAGAGCCGCATAAAGGGGATTAAAGATTTAGAGCCAGCTATAAAAGAGGGCGCAATTATTGCAAAGGATTTTGCAGAACTCATTTATGAAAAGACTAATTCAATCGTTAGAACAGTTTCTAGCGGAAGATATAAGATCGAAAAGGGAGCAGAAGGTTCTGTGCTGTTAGCCTTGTTTGAAAAGGGCAAGGTTAGGACAGAGAATCTTACCAGAGAAGAAAAGATGTTACTCCCCTTAAGCCTTTCTGCAGCATATAATGAAGCAATGATATCCCTATTAGGTGGAGAAATCGTGCCTATAATTAAGGTTGCTACGGTTGAATGTGACAAGGCTTCATTAGCACCCCTATATGAGTATAGTAAATCAAGGGACCTAATAGTTGTGACGGAGGATGAAAACGCATATTTCAGAGCAATCAGCAAATTGTAATAATCTAAATAGCAAAAAGGCCTCTCAGAGGTCTTTTTCTTTTTAAAGGCAAAGCAGATGTAAGTTTAACGAAGTATACTTGAAGTCATTTTATTTGCAAAGCAGATGTAAGTTTAACGAAGTATACTTGAAGTCATTTTATTGGGAAAGCAGACGTAAGTATAATAAAGTATACTAAGATCATTTAAAGGGGTATAATTGAAAAGGTAATAGTTTTTCTTTGTAAGCAGACTTACCGTAGCAGGCATAAGGGTAGAAAGGGTATAATTAGGGGATGACTGAAGTCTTAAGAGTAGAAAATTTATATAAAACCTACGGATACAAAAGAGGGTATCTTATTAAAGCTGTTGACAACGTTTCTTTCTCGGTAAATTCGGGAGAAGTTGTCGGTTTTTTGGGCCCTAATGGAGCAGGGAAAAGCACAACTATAAAAATGATTGTTGGCCTTGCTACTCCTGAATCGGGAAACATTTATATCATGGGCAAAGACATAAAAAAAGATAGAGAGGCCGCGATGAAGCATGTCGGTGGCGTAATTGAAAATCCCGATTTATATAAAGAGTGGTCTGCATATGACAATCTTATGTATTTAAAGTCTTTAAGTGTCTCGAAAGAAGATAAGAATCTATCATTTAAGGAAAGATTGGAGAAAAGAAAAGCAGAGGTAATAGATATTCTTAAAGTTGTGGGTCTTGATTCAAGAATGAAAGATAAACTGGGACACTATTCTTTAGGAATGAAGCAAAGGCTGGGAATCGCCCAGGCGATAATGGACAAACCTTCTCTTCTTATTCTTGATGAACCTGCAAACGGGTTAGATCCCGCTGGAATTAAAGAAATTCGCGATATGCTAAGGCGATGTGCTGCAGATCTTAATATGGGGATTTTGGTAAGTTCCCATCAGTTAGCTGAGATGGAATTGATGTGCGACAGATTTCTTATTATTGATAAGGGAAGGATAATATCCGAAAGAAATACTTCAGATTTACATAATGGTATTCAAGTAGATGGACAGAATAGGAGTATATCGGTAAGAGTAGATAGAATTAAAGAAGCGAAGGTATTCTTAGAAGAACTACTTGGAATAGAGGTGGAAGTGTATGGAGATACGTTAAAATTAGTCACAGAAAAGGATATACCATATATAAACAAGCAACTTGTTTTAGCGGATTATAATGTTTTTGGAATAGAGGCAGATAGGGCTAGTTTGGAAGACGAATACTTAAAAGCTACTTCTTCTCCACCCAAAAAGACATAAAAAATTTAAAATAATGCTAATTTTCAGTTAGGAGATAAATGTGTTCAACAATTTGTTTCTAGGAGAACTAAAAAAATCATTTGGGAAGGTCTTTCATTTGGTGTTTGGCTTGTTTTTTATTTTGGTTTTTGCTTTGTTAACCTTTTCTATACACGAAATGAATGAACAGCTAAATCTTTTGGATATTCCACCTGAAGAGGATGGAGAGACGTTCACTGAAGAACAGGTCGACCTATTTATTTTGATAACTGAAACTCAGATAGAAGTCCTTGAAAAACAGAAAAAGGAAACTGGCTTCAGTTGGTATCAAAGCAATTATGACCAAATATATCTAGCAAAAGCATCTTTAAAATATTACAACTATATTAAAGACAATGAAATGTATGGAATACCTATAGATTACTATGCTGGGATGGATCTCTCTGGGATTTTTATGTCGGGGGGAAAAGTAACTGCTGACGGATATATAGTACAGATGCTAGCAATTATTTCCTCGATATTAATGATTTATGGGATTGTTATTGCATCCGGTTCTTTTTCAAAGGAATATAGAGAAGGGACAATCAAAATACTGTTTTTGAGACCAATCACTCGGACTAAACTACTTATTTCAAAGGCTCTGTCTGTTTTGACTTTATCTAGTATCGCATATTTAATAGGATTTATTTTGAGTGTTATTTTGGGGTATTCCTTGTTCCCGACTGAATACAAGGATATTATTTTTTCCTTTGGGGGAGGAGCATTTAACTTAATTAGGAGTGATTTCCAGATTTTTATAGCATTCTTTGTGTATTATATTGAAATGATGTCTATGATTTTCATAGGTTTCTTTATGGGCACTCTTCTTAGGAATAGGATATGGGGGATTGTTATCCCAATGCTTCTTTCAGGGATAGGTCAATTTATAATTTACACCGGATTAGCAAGGTTTTTTATTACCGATGCTCTAAATTTCTCCCAATACGTAGGTCTTCACCCTGTAGTTACTGCTGGATCAAACATCTTTTTAAGTTTGGGAATATATCTCTTCTACATGGGTGGAATGGCCATTCTTACCTATTTTTCTGTAACAAAGAGAGATTTAGCATAAGTAAACAACATTATTATTTAGCTTACTAAGAAATAATAATTTGAATGTTTTTATTTTAAACAGATGAAATAGCTTTTTAAAAACGACCTATTCTTAAGTTTAGAAAAAATGATGTTAGATATTTTGAATAGGTTAAATATTTTCTAAAAAAATGGCCTATACTTAAGTTTAGAAAAATGATGCTAGATATTTTGAATAGGTTAAATATTTTCTAAAAATTGATTTATTCCTAGACTAAGTAAATATAAAGTTAGATATTTTGAATAGCTAAAATAGTATTTAAAAATTGACCTATTATTCTGCATTATTGTATATTAGAAAGAATCATTGATTGAGGTTGTATCCAATGAATAGAGGAACAAAGTTTATAGCCCGAACTGGGATTATTGCCGCGCTGTATTTTATACTTACTTTTGCCGTGGCGCCAATTGCATATGGACCCCTTCAATTTAGAATAGGGGAAGCGTTAACTCTTCTCCCGTTACTTTTTCCAGAGGCGATTTTAGGCCTGACAATAGGATGTCTAGGAGCAAATATTCTTTCACCATTTTCTTGGGCTGATGTAGTATTTGGAACGCTAGCAACACTAGTTGCAGGGTGCATGACCTATTTTGTTGGATGGTATTTTAGAAAAAAAGGAAAGAAAACTGAGGTAATGGATCAACAGGTTATAAACAAAGAGAAGGATAAAAAAATGTTTTTCCAGTGTCTTTTAGGGTCTATTCCTCCGATATTTGTAAATGCAATAGCTCTCCCTTTAATGTGGCTCATTCTAGGCTCGGATAGCGCATATTGGCTTAACTTTGGTATGTTGGTTGGGACCCAAACCGCCACAGTATTAGTTCTTGGGACCCCGTTGACTCTTGCTTTATCTAGGACAAAAATCTAATATCTATTCCATATAATTAGGGTTAGATATCCCTTTTTACTTCCTTACTCTAAGAGAAGACCTATTCTATATATTTAATATCTTCAAACAGGAGGTCATTTAAACGCAGAAAAATTGCGTAAAAATAGATTTAATATAAATAGTTGTACTGAAAGTAAGTATTTTAGAATTTTGCAATAGGTTTATCCAAATATTTACTATTGACTTAAAACTACTTATGTAATATAATCATTTAATTGTATGGGTCTGCTTATAAAAGCTGGTCATATGCGTTAAACGGAGGAACAAAATGGAAAAAAATATTCCGCTGACTCAGGAGTTTTTTGACAAGCTAACAGAAAAACTTCAGAAAATGATGAACGAGGGGCGAACAAAAATTGAGAAAGAAATTAAGATTGCCAAGGAATATGGAGATCTTTCTGAGAATGCAGAGTATAGTGCGGCAAAAGATGCTCAGCAGCAGCTAGAAATGGAGATTGCTACGATCTCTGATATTTTGCTTCGAGCTTATCCAATAGATTTCAGTTTGGTAGGAATAAAAAAGGTTTCAGTAGGCAATTTAGTAACTATTTACGATTACGAATTTGATGAAGAAGTAACTTATCGGATAGTAAGTAGTGTTGAAGCAAGTACAGCTGAAAACAAAATTAGTGTGGATAGTCCATTAGGTAAAGCTCTTTTAGAACATAAAAAAGGAGAGGATGTAATCTTCAAAACACCTGGCGGCGATGCAAAAGTCAAAATATTAAATATTTCGAAATAGATAGGACAGAAAGAAATGATAGATACCGGCGCCAAAAGTGCCGGTTTTTGTTTTTTGTAGAATAATATAGTTGTAATGGGCTTTAAGTTAACTAGGTTGGCGTTTTGGGGTGAGAAAAGAGAAGAAAAAGAGGGAAAAATTCCTAAATATTTGGCCTAAATACTTATTCCGAAAAATTACCAAAGAACATCGAATAAGATAAATATAATGCACAAAATATATATTTCATATATAATATACTAAATTTATTGTTAGGTTCCCCGGGGACATTACAAAAAACGGAGGAAAAAATGGACATAATAGAAAATAATTCTTCAGATGAAATTTTAGATATTAATGAGCAGATTGCTGTTAGGATGCAAAAGCTCGTTGATCTAAAGGCAGGAGGACAAGATCCTTTCAAAGAAATACGTTTTGATAGGGATGCGGAAGCGAAAGATATACTTTCGGATTTTTCAAATTTCGAAGGAAAAACGGTAAGTATTGCTGGAAGAGTTATGTCTAAGAGAATCATGGGGAAAGCTAGCTTTTGTCATATATACGATGGCAGCTCATTAATCCAGCTGTATTTTAGAATAGATGCTTTAGGAGAAGAAAATTATTCAGAGTTCAAAAAACTAGATATTGGGGACATAATAGGGCTCAAAGGTGAGGTTTTTCTTACTCACAAGGGAGAGATATCTGTAAAAGTAAGCTCATATAAACTTCTGGCTAAGGCCTTAAGGCCCCTTCCTGAAAAATTCCATGGGCTAACTAATCCCGACTTAAGATATAGACAAAGGTATGTTGATTTGATAGTAAATCCTGAAGTAAAGGATGCTTTTATAAAGAGATCGCAAATTCTTCAGGCTATAAGAGAGTACTTGAATGAGAAAGGATATATAGAGGTTGAGACCCCTATTTTAAATACTATTTTGGGGGGCGCTAATGCGAGACCTTTCATTACCCATCACAACACTTTAGATATAGATATGTATCTTAGAATTGCTCCTGAACTTTATTTGAAGAGACTTATCGTAGGGGGTTTTTCCAAGGTTTATGAAATAGGAAGATTATTTAGAAATGAGGGGATGGACACAAAGCATAACCCTGAGTTTACGACAATTGAATTATATGAGGCATACACCGATTATAATGACATGATGGATATAACCGAAGGGTTGTTTAAGTATTGTGCAAGAAAGATAAATGGGACAGAAAAAATTACTTATCAGGGGACAGAAATTGATCTTGCATCTCCATGGGAGAGAATTACCATGGTTGACTGCGTAAAAAAACACACGGGACTAGATTTTTATGCAGAGAATTTGGAAGACATTATTTTAAAGGTTAAAAAAATGGGCGTGGACATAAAGTTGGATTCCTCCTGGGGAAAAGCGCTGTATGAGACCTTTGACCAACTTGTTGAAGAAAAACTTGTTCAACCAACTTTTGTTCTTGATTACCCTGTTGAGATAAGTCCTCTTGCAAAAAAGAGAAAGGATGATCCAAGGCTTGTTGAGAGATTTGAGGTGTTCATAACTGCTAGAGAAATGGGAAATGCATTTTCTGAGTTAAATGACCCAGTTGACCAAAGAGAAAGGTTTATGGACCAGGTTAAGGAGAGAGAGAAGGGAGATGAAGAGGCGCAAATGATGGATGAAGACTATGTTAATGCTCTCGAATATGGACTCCCCCCAACCGGAGGGCTAGGGATAGGCATAGACAGAATGGTAATGTTGCTAACAGATTCAGCCTCAATAAGAGATGTATTGCTATTCCCAACTATGAAGCCAATTAACAAGTAGTGAAAAAAAGACTATTCAACAAGAGATGTATCGCTATTCCCAACTATGAAACCAATTAACAAGTAGTGAAAAAGAGACTGCGTATATATCCAATAAGAGATGTCTTGCTATTCCTAACTATGGGATAATAAGAAAGAAGTGAAAAAGAGACTGCGTAAATATTAGTAAAAACTTGTTAAGGTTAAGAGATCTTTTACAAATGCCACAGATTACTTAAATAAGTTGAGAGAGATTAGTGAATTAGAAAAGATTATAAACTTCAAGGAAAAAATACGGTATCTTACTGCCGAAAAATAGAGAGTAAGACGGGTAAGCTTGAAAAGCGCCGATACAAGAGGAACCATGAATACTCCTATAAATGATGCAGTAAAGGAACATTTGTCTCATATTTCCTATCACACCCCCTCAAATGATGGGTCTGGGATGGGTTTGTTGACGGATAACTATGACGTAACCGAACTCTCCTATACCGATAATATTATCTATAGAAGAGGTATTATTGCTGAAAGTGAAGCAGAGGTTGCCAAGGTATTTGGAAGCGACAATGTGTTATTTTCCACTTCGGGCTCTACTACCTTAATTAATATCGCTATGCATGCTTTGTCTGATGATGAACCTTTCTTGGTTTACGAAAATGCGCATGGTTCAGTTTTCAACTCCATGAGGATGATGGGGGTTAAAGCATATGTATCCAGAGGTATGGATATTATTGAGGCGATAAAAGAGACTGGGGCAAAAAGAGTGGTGGTGACTAGCCCAAACTACTTTGGAAAGATGGTTCCCGGAGATACTTTTGATAGGATAAAGAAGGAAACTGATGCTAGAGTAATGTGGGATTGTGCACACGGTTCCCATTTTAGATTTAGCAATTTATTCCCGAAATGGGATCCAAGTTGTGCAGATATAGTTATCCATTCATTACATAAAACCGCGCCAACAATGACTAGCGGGGCTATCATGCATGTCTCTAATAGGTATATCGAAAGGGCAAAAACATGGTTTTCGATGATACATACAACCTCCCCTTCATACCCCATTTTAATGAGCATTGAAACAGGGGTAAAGTATCTTCTTGAGAAGGGAGAGAAAGTATATGAGAAAGCTGTGGCAGATGTAGAGGCATTTAAAGATACTATGAAAAATACAGCTTTTCATGTTTACACAAATGATGACCCGACTAGAGTATCTATTGAGAGTGCGTTCGAGGGAAGCTTGGTTTCTTCCTATCTTGAAAATAATGGGATTTATCCTGAGATGACATATGGAAACAGGGTCGTTCTTATCGTAAATGCTTTTAACTCCGATAAGCTTGGTCTGGTTGCTAAATATCTTTCCGAGCTAGAACTGGATAAGTTATTTGAGGATTATCAGATTGAATATAAGAAAAAGAAAATCAAACATTCGGGATTAAAAGCTGGGAAGGACTTTGTGGGAATAAAAGAACTTACATTCTATCGAAATTTCGACAAAGTTGAACTTGATGATGCTATTGGCAGAATCGCATATAAAGAGGTTGGATTGTACCCCCCAGGAGTTCCAGATATCTACTCTGGAGACCTCATTTCTGCAGAGGATATTTTATATTTAAAGGAGCACATAGATTCGATTTTCGGCTTACTCGATGGAAAGATGCTTGTTGCCGCAGAATAACAATATAGGGGGCTGGAAAGCCCTTTTTTTATAGGAAAAATAAGTGTATTTTTCCGCCTTACTTGTAAACAACGGGCCTGTATGATAAAATTATACGGTTGCGATTAGATAAAACTGAGAGGTTATTATGAGAGGAAAATTTGTTACTCTTGAGGGATGCGAGGGCGTAGGAAAATCTACCCAATTAAATATGCTAAAAAATTATCTGGAAACGACCAGACAGCCTGCTGTTTTTACAAGAGAACCAGGGGGAACCCCTGAAGCCGAGGCAATACGAAAGATTATTTTGGATATAGATCTTTCCGTTTCAGCAAGAGTTGAGGCTCTACTGTTTGTTGCCGCTAGAGTAAGCCATATCGAAAATTTGTTATTACCTTCAATAAATGAAGGAAAACTTGTTATTTCCGATAGATATATAGACAGTTCATTTGCCTATCAAGGATTTGCCAGAGAGTTAGGGTTAGATTATGTAAAAGAAATAAACAAGTATGCTATAGAGAACTGTTTGCCCGATTGTACTGTGTTTATTGATATGGATCCAGAGTTTTCCTGGAGAAGACAAAAAGGATCTGTGGTTTCTGGGGACAGAATGGAGAAGGAAAGTATTTCCTTCCATAAAAAAGTGTATTTGGGTTATGATGCTGTTGCAAAACTCTATCCTGAAAGAATAATCAGGATAGTACCGGACATCGATAAAACTGTCACACATAATAGGATTATACAAGCTCTAAAATCAAAGGGTATGATCCAGTAATATATTAATATTCAGGGAGTATAATCCAGTAATATAGCCCAAGGGTTATAATCTATTAATTTATTCAAACGTCAGGGAGTATGATCTAGTAGTATAGCACAAGGGGTATTATCCATTAATTTATCTATAGTTAGGAGTATCATACCTTAATATATTCATCCATATAGATTGTTCTTAAAATGAGTTTACATAAGGATTAAGAAAAGGAAATAATACATGATTTCAGAATTAATATCAGAGAGTCAATTATTTAAATCTCTCGTAAAAGATAGAATAAGCAAAAGACTTTCACATGCATATTTAATCCTTGGAGAGGACAAAGAGACAAGAAAAGCTTTTGTAACTCAAATATCTCTGTATTTAATGTGCGAAAATGGTGGGTGTATGGAGTGCAAAACCTGTGCAAAGGTTATGGCTAGAACCCATTTTGATTTAATTTTTCTAAATGAAGATGGAAAATTAAAAACTGATGATCTTAATCAACTTATTGATTATGTGTATATTAAGCCAGCCGAGGCCGAATATAAGCTAGTGTTTATTGATAATGCAGATGGATTAAGTGACAATATTCAAAATAAACTTCTTAAATTGTACGAAGAACCTCCAGAAAGCGTAATTATCTTTATGTTAGCAAGGGGCGAGGCTGGAATTCTAAGAACTATAAAAAGTAGAGCAAAGACACTATATCTTCCTATTTTTTCCTCTAAGCAAATCTATTTAGAACTATTAGAACAAGGTGTTGAAGAGAGTGTCGCAAAGGCAGCTGCTATTATATCGGGCGGTCAGTTTGATAGAGCTTATCTTTTTTCCAATCAAGAAGGATATTTGGAGATGTACAACAGTTGTGTCGACTTATTGATGAACTTAAAAAAATCTCAGGATGTGACAGCATATATAGGAAGCAAACTTTTTGAAAAGGATAAAATTGATGTAACGCTAGATTATTTTCAAATAATTTTTAAGGATGTTTTAGTATATATTTCAAAAAGCAACTGTGAATATGCGACTATAGGAAGAGAATGTGATATAAAAGATATAGCGGATGGATTTAACGAAGGCGGAGTTGCACTAGCTATATTATCGATAGTAAAGGCAAAAATGATGTTAAAAGCAAATGTTTCTAGTCTTTCTGTTGCCGAAAGTTTAATGTTGCAAATATTGGAAGATAAGTATAAGTCGAAAATGTAATAGAATATAACGATTCTGCTTAATATTGGAAGATAGGTATAAATCGAAAATGTAATAGAATATAACGGTTCTGCTTAATAACTGTTAAAAGAAATCAGAATTTAGTTAAACAAAAAATGGAGGAAAAATGGCAGAGGTAATATCAGTTAAATTTAGAACTGCCCCTAAATCATATTATTTTGACCCTAAAAATGAAATTTTTCATATAGGAGAAAATGTAATAGTTGAGACTATTAGGGGAATTGAGTTTGGCGAAGTAACAATGGGTAACAGAGAAGTTGCCGATTCGGAGATAGTCCAACCTTTAAAACCTATTCAAAGAAAGGCCAATGAAAAAGATATTCAGCGGAATATAGAAAATTTAGAATCAAGAAAATGGTTGATACAGAAGGCTGAAGAAAAAGTAGCAGAGTGTAAGCTTCAGATGAAAATTTCGGATGCTGAATATACTTTTGATAGAAAAAAAACCATCGTATATTATACAGCTGATGGAAGAGTAGATTTCAGGGAGTTAGTTAGAAGACTCGCCGGAGCCATTGGTGGACGCATTGAAATGAGGCAGATTTATGAGAGAGAAGATATAAAAATGAAGGGCGCACTTGGAACTTGTGGCATTCCCTGTTGTTGCACTACCTTTCTCAATGAATATGCCAAATCTTCTATAAAGATGGCGAAAAATCAAGGGCTAGCATTAAATCCTAGTTCTGTGAATGGATACTGTGGTAAACCCATGTGTTGTTTAAGATATGAGGATGAGTTTTATCAAGAAGCAAACAAAAGGATGCCTAAATTCAAATCAAGAGTTATGACCCCAGATGGAGAGGGGGTGGTTTCAGGATGTGATGTCATTAAAGAAAAAATTACAGTTAGATTTTTTAATGATGGTTTATTTACCCATAAATCTTATGCACTTGAAGAGATATCTTTCCCGGGAAAAATCCAAACCCCTGAACCACAAGAGTCAAATATTTCGCCATGTCCTTGTAACTGCAACGAAAACATGGAAGAGAATCTAGTTGACTTGTCTAAGGAAGAACTCACAAATTCTGAGGAAACAGAATTTTCCGATAAGCCTGAGGTGGAAGACAATGAAATCGAAGAGTCTGAAGATTCCTTGGAAACTGAGAGCGAAGAGTAATATATTTCCTTTTAAATGGTGGATTGATAAAACTTTAGAAACTTGGAATAATCTGCTTGGATAGACAAAGCTAGTATTTATGACACCTAAATCAAATCTTTTCTTTTCGTAGTATATTGACACACTTGTGTACAGGTGATAAAATAACCACTAGATGTAGTAAACATTAAATATTTTGTGAAGGAGAGAATAATATGGCATATGTAATAGATCAAGATGCTTGTATACAGTGTGGTGAGTGCATGAATTCATGCCCAGTAGGAGCAATTTCTGAAGAAGATGGAAAATTTACTATTAACCCCGATGAGTGCTTGAGCTGTGGTGTTTGTGCAGGAAGCTGCCCCCAAGAAGCTATTTCTGAAGAGTAATTTTTAAAAGAATTAGAACGAATTAAGGCATACCCTATTTGGGGTATTGCCTTTTTTTTGTCAAAAAAGGGGGGGTAAAAGGTTGGAAAAACGGATTGCTTGAAAAATGAATAGTTGTTGGAGATATGGCACTTCACAGGGTTAAAGTATTGAAAAATGTTGTTTGAGAAAGGAATAGTTGTTGGAGATATGCCGCTTCGTATGGATAAAGGCGCGCAAAAACGGATTGATTGAGAAATAAATGGTTGTTGGAGATAAGGGACTTCGTCGGAGTAAAGGCGTTCCGAAACGGATTGCTTAGAAAATGCTTCAATATTGACATAGTGATTGATTAGTTATAGAATAATTCTAATGTGTCATCTTAAAAAAGGAGGAAAAATGAACGATTCAAAAGTTTTAAAAGAACTGGCTATTTCTATTCGTAAAGATATTGTCGAGTGTATTGCCAGTATCGGAGTTGGGCATATTGGTGGGTGCCTTTCTATAGCCGATGTACTTGCCGTATTATATGGTAAATATATGAATATTGACCCCAAAAATCCAAAAATGGAAGGAAGAGATAGATTGGTTTGCAGCAAAGGTCATGCAGGCCCTGCGGTGTACTCGGTTCTTGCAGAAAAAGGGTTTTTCCCTAAATCGGAGCTTCTCACTTTGAATCAAGGTGGAACAAATCTTCCTAGTCACTGTGACATGAATAAAACTCCTGGCATAGATATGACAGCAGGCTCATTGGGGCAAGGATTTTCTTGTGCTGTAGGCATTGCTCTCGGATCGAGAATTAAAAAAGATGGGGCCACAATATATGCGATAATTGGGGATGGGGAGAGTCAAGAAGGACAAATTTGGGAGGCGGCGATGTTTGCTGGGAACCAAGGTCTAGATAATTTGATAGCTTTTACCGATTATAATAAACTTCAATTGGATGGAACTATCGAAGAGATAAATGATGTTGCGCCTCTAGCGGATAAATGGAAGGCCTTTAAATGGGAAGTAATGAGTATTGATGGCCATGACGTAGATGCAATCGACAAGGCAATTGAGAAAGCCAAAACAATTAAAGGAAAACCAAAGATGATTATTCTTAATACTGTTAAAGGAAAGGGAGTAAGCTTCGTTGAAGCTGCTCTAGTTGGATGTCATTCGATGTCCATTTCTGCGGAACAGAAAGAATCTGCTTTGCGCGAAATAGGAGGAGCAAAATGAAACAAGATATAATGATGCGAGACATTTTGGTCGATTTCCTTCAAGAAAAAATTAAAACAGATGATAGAGTGGTTGTTGTAGATGCGGATTTAGCTAAATGTTCAACTACTTTAAGGTTAGAAAAGGAATTTCCAGATAGGGCATACAATGTAGGGATTGCAGAGGCAAATATGACCTCAGTTGCTGCAGGGCTTGCTTCATATGGATTTATTCCTTTTGTACATAGTTTTGCTCCCTTTGCAACAAGAAGGTCGGCTGATCAGGTTATGATATCTGTTTGCTATGCCAAACAAAATGTAAAAATTATTGGTACGGACCCTGGGATTACCGCTGAACTCAATGGGGGAACACATATGCCTTTTGAAGATATCGGGATGCTTAGGTCCATTCCTAATTTGGTAATATATGAGCCAACAGACGTAGTTGAATTTGAGCAGGCATTACCTCAAATACTTGAGCATGTTGGTCCGGTATATGTCAGGATGCATAGAAAAAATCCGCCAATAGTAATGGAGGAAGGGAGAGAATTTAATTTATTTAAAGCATATAAGGTTTGCGAAGGGAAGGATGTCACTATAGTTGCTAGTGGAATAATGGTTTCTACCGCAAAAGAAGCGGCATTAGCCCTTTCAGCGGAGGGAATCTCTGTCGAAATAATATGTTGTCCCACAGTGAAGCCAATTGATGAAAAGACTATATTAGATTCCGCGAAAAAGACGGGGGCAGTAGTAACCGCCGAGAATCATAATGTCATGGGTGCACTTAGAAGTGCGGTCTGCGAAGTGCTTAGCGAAAATTATCCAGTACCAGTTAGATCTGTTGGTATTAAAGAGAAATTTGGAGAGGTCGGAAAACTTTCTTATCTCAGAAAAGTATTTAATATGGAAAGTGCAGACATTGTTAAAGCTGTTAAAGAGGTTCTATCCGCAAAGTAAATCTTAATAGTTTTAGAGATTTTTATAACAACCGCATCTAATAGCAGGTGCGGTTCTTTTTTTAAAGAATAAAGAAATATTAAGTTATTAGAGATATGTACGATTATTCCAAGAACCAGATAGACAGATATGGGAAATACTATAAAGTTAAGATATTAAATCTGCAATTCCACCAGGAGTGCCAAAATAAACCACATTACCCTCTATTGATATATTTGGATAATCGATCGGATCATTTGAAATATCAAAGAAGTCTTTAGCGGTTTTCGAGGATACAAATTGTATAACGTGAACTGTTTCCGTGTGTTCTTTGTCGGCAACATAATAGCTCGCGACATTATCTATCTGGGGAGAAATGTCGATTATAGAATACCCCAGTTCTTCCATTTTTAATTTGCTTTCTTCGTAATCAAATTTACTGGCACAGCTGATTGAAGAGAGAAGTAAAACAATAACCATGGATAACAATATAGTAAAAACAAAAAACTTGCTTTTCATAGATAACCTTTCCTCTTAGACCCTATATCTTTATATTAAACTTATGCCGCGAGCAAAGCTCACGGCATAAAATTTACAAAGTAATATTATCGAGAGAACTTAACCTTCAAAGGTTGCGAGTGCTTGATCTGTCCCTCCGTAAACAACGCTATTGTTCTGACAAGGAGAGTAACCTTGCCACCCATTTGTAGGGTCGAATTCGTTAGACATATCCCAGATGTTCTCGTATGCATCATCTGCATCGCTACCTTTTACATACTTAACAACGATTATTTCTTCAGTGACAAGTAGCACAGTTTTTGTTGCTTTAAAAGCCCAGGCCACCTTTCTATCATCAGAATCTTTGTCAACCAATATATCAGTTACTGTATACCCAGCATTGGTCAATTTTGATTTAGCACTCTTTTCCGTGGAAGGAATGCAAGCAAGAAGAGTTGCGCTTGCTAAACATACTAACAATATTACTGCAGTTAAAACTAAAATCTTTCTCATATCATTCCCCCAATAATTATTTCTCTTT
>JAQVQU010000016.1:20071-23610 GCA_028701415.1 Clostridia bacterium
TTTAGCACTCTTTTCCGTGGAAGGAATGCAAGCAAGAAGAGTTGCGCTTGCTAAACATACTAACAATATTACTGCAGTTAAAACTAAAATCTTTCTCATATCATTCCCCCAATAATTATTTCTCTTTTACGGACTCGACTAAAGAACTCGCTACACTTGCCATATTTTGAAGATCGGATGGGATAATGATCTTTGTCGCATTTCCGTTTGCGACTTTCACTAATGCTTGGTAGCTAGCAAGAGCTAAGTACTCTTTACTAGGATTAGCTGCAGTTATGAGTTCCACTTCTTTTGCTTTACCTT
Organism: Clostridia bacterium; assembly: GCA_028701415.1. Taxonomy (GTDB): domain Bacteria; phylum Bacillota; class Clostridia; order Christensenellales; family DTU072; genus MWEH01. The sequence goes on from JAQVQU010000016.1 coordinate 20,375, forward strand.
CTGCTTCAGCAATTAATGACTCTCTTTCACCTTCGGCTATAAGAATCCTTGCCTCTTTGTCCGCTTCTGCGCGAAGTATTTTAGCTCTTTTTTCACCTTCGGCGACAAGAATGTTTGCGGTTTTTTCTCCTTCTGCACGTAGGATTTGCTCTCTTCTTTCACGTTCAGCTCTCATCTGCTTTTCCATTGCTTCCTGAATATCTTTTGGTGGAAGAATGTTCTTGAGCTCTACACGGTTTACCTTGATTCCCCAAGGATCAGTTGCTTCATCTAAAATAACACGCATTTTTGTGTTTACAGTATCTCTTGAGGTTAAGGTTTCATCCAGTTCAAGTTCACCAACTATATTACGCAATGTAGTCGCTGTAAGGTTTTCGATTGCGCTCATTGGATGTTCGATACCATATACAAACAACTTTGTGTCTGTAACTTGGAAATAGACGACTGTATCAATTTGCATTGTTACATTGTCCTTGGTAATTACCGATTGAGGTTTGAAATCTGCAACCATTTCCTTAAGAGATATGGGTTTAGATGCCCTGTCGATGAAGGGAATAAGTAAATGAACTCCAGTTTCAAGAGTTTTATGATATTTTCCCAATCTTTCGACAACTATAGATGTTGATTGACGAACTATCTTCAACCCCGTTAAGAAGGCAATGATTGCAAGACCGCCAAGAACTCCAAATACAATTCCGACTGCAACGCCCCCACTTGCTAATAAAAACATACTCTTTCCTCCTTGTTAAATTAATAACTGTTTATTCGCTTATTTTTGTGTCTTGAATAATTTTTTCTACAATTAATTTGTTTCCTTGAACTGACAATATTTTTACAAGATCTCCAGTGACTAACTCCTCTCCCTTTTCGGTTTTTGCGCTCCAATTTAGCCCGTTAACCTTTACCGAGGCAAGTGAGTCATAGTTTCCAGGTTCAGTTACATGCACTTCTTTTCCTACTAAAAGCTCAAGATTAGTATTTCCTTCCGAATTTTTGTTGAGATATTTCTTTGTAACTTTTCTTAAGCTCAACAATAAAGTAAGGGATAATCCCAAGAAAACTATTAGGGATGCCCACCATGGAACATTTGGGGAAATGCTCATTAACATAGCGACGATTCCGCCACCTGCGAACCAAATTGAACTGAGATCTTGGGTCCCAAGCTCTACTATTACCGCGGCTATAGTAATCCCTAGCCAAATCCAAAACATTATGGGCATATTTTCCTCCTTCTCGACCTTAACCGAAATCTATTATCATTATTGTAAATATAACACATTTATTCTTTTCGTACAATTATCCTGAGTGCGCATTAGGAACAAACCGCTTTAGCAAAAAAGGAAATGACTAAACTTTATTTGAGAGTTGCAATAGTGATTTAAATACAAGGATCAATTAAACAGTACTTTTAGTAAGACTTTCCTATAACTTAATAAGGGACTTAGCGTGCATTTATTATTCTATTACTCCTCCCCCGAGGCATATTCTATTACGGTAAATTACTGCATATTGTCCAGGGGTAATGGCTCGAACGGGATTGTCAAAATAAAGCCTTATCGAGTTACCCGATAAGTAATTTACTATTGCAGGCACGAGGGGTTGTCTATGTCGTATGCGAACTAATACTTTCTCTCCTTCTTCTGCCTTTTCGGTAATGAAGTTAAAATCATTTGCAATCAGTTCGTTTGAGAACAGTTCTTTGCATTCTCCTTGGTTTACATATAGTATGTTTTGCTCGATATCTTTCTTTACTACATAGTAAGGTTCCCCGCTACCTGCGCCACCAAGACCCATTCCCTTTCTTTGGCCAATAGTATAGAAGAAAACTCCTTCGTGTTCACCAATTTCCTTTCCATCAAGCGACAGAATTCTCCCGGGCTTCATTGGGACATACTCAGAAAGAAACTTTTTAAAGTTTCTTTCTCCAATAAAACACACACCCGTCGAGTCTTTTTTTGCTGCAGTCGGGATACTGTGTTTTATAGCAAGGTTTCGAACTTCGGGTTTAGTAAGCTCAGATAAAGGAAAAATCACGTCAGATATTTGACTTTCTTTAAGTTGATTTAAAAAGTATGTTTGGTCTTTGTTCTCATCCTTAGCTCGAGTAAGATAGGTTTTGCCATTAATAAAAGTTGTTCCCGCATAGTGCCCGGTCGCGATATATTCAGCCTCAAGGTCCTTAGCGATTTTTTTGAAGTGGCCAAATTTAATTTCCTTATTACATAAAACATCTGGATTAGGGGTCCTTCCTTTTTTATACTCGTCTAGAAAGAGCTGAAAGACTTCATCCATATATTGCTTGGAGAGATCAACCGAATAATATGGAATACCTAAAAAATCTGCAACCCTTCGAACATCGGAGTAGTCTTGTTCGGCAGTACAATGTCCGCTTTCATCCTTCTCATGCCAATTTCGCATGAAAATACCGATGACTTCATATCCTTGCTCTTTTAAAAGAAAAGCGGAAACAGAGCTGTCAACTCCCCCACTCATCCCTAGAACTACCTTTTTATTATTCATAAATCGATTTCCTCATTGCTGAATTCTATTAATATATTATATATAATATTTTAAACAATATAAATGTAATCGTTTTTTTGAAGCATTCTTAGTGCTAAATAGGAAAATTACACGTATTTAAAACATTGATGATTACTCGATATTGCTTATAAAATTAAGAATTTGAGTAGTAAATTTAAATCGATTATACCCTTCCGAGAAAATTACGGCAAGTCAACAATAAAAGCAGAGAATAATATGATATTGACCGGAGGGGAAAATCATTCTTTGGAGGCGTTCATTAACGGGAAATATAAAGGACATCTAAAGTATAAACACGAGGAGGATTGGGCCATGTTGTGTAGTACTTTTTACGATTATACTATATATTGAATAATAGAATAAACAACAAAACATTTAATGTAAAATTAGTGTATTTGGCTGTTGACAAACGATTAAATATTGTTTATGATAGTATTCCTGCGTCTAATCGGGAGAGTCGAAAGATAAACCGTAGGTTAACGCGCAGCTTTTCGTAAAAGAGTTAAAAAACATTTTAATAATCTTCGAAAAGAATTGTAACAACACATTCTAAGTTATGTTGCCACTAATTAGGTGGTGTACCCGAAAGGAATCGAACCTTCGGCCTTGAGAGTCGGAGTCTCACGCTCTATCCAACTGAGCTACGGGTACAAAGTAATCCTAATTATAATTCAAAGAATTGAAAAGTGCAACAT
>JAQVQU010000081.1 GCA_028701415.1 Clostridia bacterium
ATTATGAGAAAGCAAAAAGATTTCTGCCTGTGAATAATTTATTAACACTTTCTCTCGATGGTCCGAAAGGTATGATAGGCAATGCCCACCGGCACAAATCGGAACAAAAAATTTTAATATCGGAGGAGAAGGCTGAGTTTGGTTTTAATCCTGTAGCTATTGTACCTGGATTATACACGATATGTATTAGTACTCACTGTATAGCAAGTCCTCTTTTGAAATATAAGATAATTGTTGAATCGATAGACTGAATCGATATAGACTGGTAATTGGTTTTAGCCACTCTTACTAAATATAAGATAATTGTTTGAATCGATAGACTGAATCGATAGAAACTGGAAATTGGTTTTAGTCACTCTTACTAAATATAAGAAAATTGTCGAGTTGATAGTTATTGGTAATTGGTTTGAATCGTTCTTACTAAATGTAAAATAGTAGTCGAGTTGATAGTTATTGGTAATTGATTTGACTTATTCTTACTAAATGTAAAATAGTAGTCGAGGTAATAGAGATAGAGTATAGATTTAACTAAAGGATTGTACCCATTCTCATTGAAATTGTATAATAAATTGCTGAATTGATTAGAGAAGAGTTTAGGTAAAATTTAATTATTTTACAAATCACAGTATTCTCGAATTTAGACAAGATAGGAAAATATGAAATATCTACCATTTGAATTGCATACACATACTTTACACAGTGATGGATCTTTTTCCCCAGCAGATTTAGTTAGCAGGGTTAAGAAGGCAGGATTGGCGGGTTTTTCTCTTACAGACCATAATACTACTTCGGGATGTAGAGAAGCAGATATAGAGGCAAAAAAAGAGGGTGTTATTTTCTTGCCTGGAACAGAATGGACTACTTTTTACGGGCACATGACCTTAATAGGGGGAAAGTTTGACCCTGATTACCGACAAATTAACCCATTTACTATCGAGTCTCGAATTAGGCTAGCCAAAGAATCGGGAGATATAACCTTTCTTGCACATCCATTTCGTGTAGGCACTCCAGTTTGTACCGGGTGTAGTGATCAATTTGGGATCCAAGATTTTTCTTTCTTGACAGGATACGAGGTATGGTCAGGTGAATTCCCAGGAGAAAGTGAATCAAATAAAAATGCAGTAAAAGGTTACATTAAGGTCTTGGAAAAGGGTTACAAACTTGCTGCAGTTTATGGAAGGGACTGGCATAGAGATGGAAGAGAAGATGCTATATATGCGGCCACATACATTGGTGTCGAAAACGAGAATTTAGAAAGTATACTGGAAGGATTGAAGTTGAAGAGAACCTATGTTTCCACGGGAGTTAAGGCAATTATTACGCTGAAATCAAAGGAAGGAAGGACTTATTCTATTGGAGAGTCTATTCCTCCTGGGGAATATCTTTTAGTCTGCGAAATCGAAAAAGATAAAAATTGTTACAGTGAATATAAAGTTCTTCTAAAGAAGATTAGTTTAGTTGGTAATGCTCTAGCACAAGAAATTACTTCCAATATTTCTTTTGGGGGATACGCTAAAACAATAGAAATCAAAAAAGGTTTTTTGTTTGTAAAACTTTCAGGATTAATCAACGATGCTGTTTCAGATATACTGATCTCTACTCCTTTTTTTGTAGGGTATTAGGAAGGAGGTAAATATGCTTACTGCTCATGGTGGAGCGATGGGGACGGGAAGGAACTCATACCGATATTTCAATGAAATGCTTAATATAAAAGGTTTGGACGCGATAGAGGTAGATATTAGGAGAAGAGGTAGCTCTCTTTTCTTAGGACACACCAGGATTCCGTTTTTGAAAAAAAACAGGATAGAATTGGGTTATGTTTTGAATTATTGTGTAGCAAACAATATCCAAGTAAATTGTGACTTAAAGAGAAAAAACACTGTCAAGATGCTTTCTGAGCTGGCTGAGAAATTAGGGGCAAAAGGGTTAATATATATTACTGGGTCGGTATCTAAAAAGGAAATCCAACATCTTAAAGGGATAAGACTATTTGTAAATGATACCTTCTACTTTTCAAAATTTGGACCGCCGAGGACAGATAATTTACCGAAAATAAAGGCTTTTTTAGATAGTTTGGACTGTGAAGATATTTCTGGATTAAATGTCTCGAAAATTTATATTAACAAAGCTTTTCTTGAAACGGCAAATTCCCTTGGGATAAATTTATCTGTCTACACAGTCGATGATGAGCCAACTTTAAAAATGCTTATTGAAAAGGATGTAAAAAATATTACAACCAATAACATTGAATTAGCCGTCAAGCTCCATTCAAAGATGCAAGAAACAGCCAAAGGCAATTAAAAATTATTAATTTATTCGCATATTTTAAAAACCATTTATAATTTTCTGAAACATTATGTGGTAAAGGTTAGATTCGTTTTGCCAAAACTACTTGTTTTTGAAGTAGGTACCATTAGCAACTAGATTTCAAGTTCTTCTGGAAATAATTTTTCCAGAGTAAATTAATCTTATGCAGAAAAATTTGCAGGATTTTAGGGATAGCTTAACTTTAGTAAAACTTGTAAAATCTAAGTTTCTTATTTTAAAGATGAAACGCCAGGGTTTTTTTAAAAATTCTATAGCATTATATGTGCCGTGAGACCCCTTTTATTACAATTTTTCACAAAATAGTACATAAGAATTTCACTGTAATCTCATTTGCGCAAGCACGCGTATGTATTGCCATTTATATTTATATAATATATAATATTACCGTCTGGCAATATGCCCGATTACCGGAGAAATATGTCTATTTTTCGAAAAATAACTTTATTGATAGTATCTGTTTTATTGCCTATCCTTTTATTGACGGCATGTAGTGGGATAGGTGATGTCGATCCAGTTGTCCAGATTCAAGTGGAAGAAATGGAGAATACCTCTGTTGGGTATGGAGAGGATTTAGATCTAGACGGAGTTTTTTTGCTAGTGAAAAGAGAATCTGGAAAAACTCAAAAGATAGCTCTTAAAAATGAGATGATTTATGGTTTTAATAGCAATTTAGTGGGGGCACAAACTTTAGATATTCTCTATGAAGGAGTTACTACAAAACTTTACATTAATGTAACTGATATTAGTGTGACAGGGCTCTCCATTCGTTCTATACCCGAAGAAATAGTTGTAACCCAGGGAGCGGAACTCAATTTAGCTGGAGTAAGCATAAACATAGAATATGATAACAATACGGTTCCCCAGGATAATATCACTAAGGAAATGATCGTTGGGTACAATCCTGAATGGGAGCCGGGGAATCATACGGTTTACATAGAGTACTCTGGACATAGGGTCCCGCTTGAGATAAGGGTTGTCGAAAGAGCATTGATATCAATGGAAATCTATACTAGACCGTCAGACATGCAATATTTTGTAGGAGAGACTTTTAATCCGGAAGGGTTAAGTTTGCTTTTAAAATATGATAATGGCAGTCAACAAATTTTGGGTTATCAAGATATACCCGAAGGGGATATTGACTTTGAGTTCAATTTTGAAATCCCTGGTGCGGCAAATCCCGTTATAATCGATTTTAGAGGTTTTAGAACGTTGGCAAATGACCTAACTGCCGTTGTAGCCGACCCAAGGATTGTATCTCTGGAAGTATCCACAATGCCAATAACGAAAGGTCTTTCAGTAAGCGGGCAGACATTTAAATCACCTCTTACAGCTATTGTCGAAAGGGACCAAATAGATTGGGCTACAGGGATTTTGTCAATTCTTTATGATAATGGAGATATTTCTCAATTATCAATGGAAAAAAATGAGATTTATCTCTATCTTGGTGCTCGCAATGGGGAATTGATTGCTAAAGATTATCGTTTTAATTCTACCGGAAATAAAAAAATATATGTTAAGTATGGAAATGAAAATATTTTTGCAATCATAGACATTAACGTAATTTCTAAAACTCCATTTGAACTTGAAGTTGCGGACATAAAGAATAAGCTTCAACGTGATCATATAGATGGAGAGAGGATTACTACCGATTTCTTGAGATACAATATACTCTATAACAATGCAACATATGCTTTTGATCCCTCTGACACTGAAAGTTGGGGAAGGTTAAACGAGAGCTTATTAGCTGACGATGGAAGTACGCTCGACATTAAACTTGATAATACGGATGAATTCGGAAATCAAACTATCAATTTTCAGGTGGGAGATGTTAAGGCTGGATTTAGTGTTAAAGTAATATCAAATGTGCCTACGTCCATAAAAATTGTTGAGCCAACACGCAACTATGTTGCGCTTGGAAGTGTTGAAGTACCGTTACAAGGATCTTCCATATATGTGGAAATGAAATATGGTAATCCTGTATTGCTTAGTCCAATACCTGAAGAATATGTGTCATATGAGGATAGTGAGGGAAATCCTGTTGTATCCTTTGATGAAATTGGGAATTATAAACTTGTCGTTAACTATAAGGGAGCGATACAAGAGGTAGATTTTGTTGTAGAGGATTATGAGATTTACCAAATTTCGTTAAATGGTGTCCCCTCTTCTTCCTATAGAGAATTCAGTGAAATTCCTATAAATTTAATGACAATGACAGTTTATTATAGGGTTCCTGATGGCCCAGATATTATAGAATATAACGTGCCAGTATCCACTGCGTATTTATATTCGTATGATAGATATAAGGTAGGGACTCAAACGGTAGTTATAAGATACAAAGGCTGTATTACCTCTTTTGAGGTAAATATTTATCCTAATGATGTTTCTGCTCTTGGACTCTGTGTTCCACCCCAACTTGTGTACCATGCTGGCCCAGAACAGACCTTAGATACGGATATGCGTATTAGGTATGTTTTTGGAGATGGAACATATCGTGAAGAGGACTTAAGTGGAGTACTTCCCTCTTACTGGATTTTTAGCGGGTATAATTTGGAAACTCCTGGAAAGCAAAAAGTAAAAGTAACACGTAGTTTTGGCTCTTATTCAAGGTTTTTTGAGTATGAAATTGAAGTACTTCAAGAGTCTCAAGATGTACATGAAATTACTTTTGACCATACACAAATGGGTATGACACAGATTAACGGCCAATGGGTTCTTGTCGTAGGATATCGTGAGGATATCAATACTAGGTATTATGTTGAGTACATAGATACCCAAGGTGAAAATCAAGTTGCAACGGGGATTTTACAGCTATCTGTTCGATATACCGAAGGAGGAGATTATCAACTTATTGATTTGCAGCCTCAATATATCACTCGTTCTTCTTATGATCGGTTTTACGATGTCATTGATCCAACTTCAGGCGAAATAGTCAAATTTAGAACGGCTAAAATTGAGTATGGGGGTAGGCAAACCCCTCTAAACATATACATCGCTAATAGAGACCTCTCCAGTATTTCTGTTCTTTCTCAACCTTTAATTACAAACTATGCAGTTGGACAAGACTTAAACTTAAAAGGGGGAGTTTTGAAGCTTGACTATGTTAATTCTTCCTCAAACCCTGATGCTTTTGTTAACTTTCCTACATACTCAATCCTTCCTATGACAGACATATTCGTTATTTCAAGTGGATACGATAGGTCAAAAACCATACCTGGGGCGTTGTTTGTAACCCAAAATGTTCAGTTTAGTTGTTGGGGCAAAACCACGACTTCACCCATAAGAACATATGCCAAGGTTTCCCCGATAGACTATCTTAAGATGAGTAAGATAGCACAAAACTATGGAATGATATCCTCGCCAATTGCAACTATTACGCATCCAGTCGTAAGCTTTAATGCCCCTTCAGTTTCAATTTCATTCTTAATAGGAGATATTTGGTCAGCTAGTCCTCCAGTATATCCGGGTGAGTATCAAATGAAACTCGTAGTAACTGAAAATGAGTATTTCTTGGGCGGAGACTATATACTTTTTGACACAAAATTTCAAATTAATAAAAAGGCCATTGATATACAAGTGGATTATCTATCAAAAGAATATGGCACAGGAGATCCAGTATTTACCTGGCAAACGGTTAATAACA
>JAQVQU010000082.1 GCA_028701415.1 Clostridia bacterium
GCACCGCATTTTATACATTTTGTTTGATCTATAACGAATGGTTCTTTTATTTTTCCCGATATTGCGTTAACCGGACATACTCTCGAACACTTGGAGCAACCTTTGCACAGTTCCTTGTTTATATAGATTTTCTTTAACTTTTTGCAAGTACCCGTAGGGCATGTACCCTTGATATGAGCTTCGTACTCATCCCTAAAATGCTGTATAGTACTTTTTACAGGATTAGGGGCAGTCTTTCCGAGGCCGCATAATGCGGTTGCACTTATCATATCAGCCAATTCATCAAGCATCTCAATATCCCCTTCTTTGCCTTTTCCAGAAACAATCCTCTCTAATATTTCAAGCATTCTTTTTGTCCCTTCTCGGCAGGGAACACATTTTCCACAGGATTCATTTTGGGTAAAATTCATAAAGAACCTAGCAACCTCGACCATACAAGTATGTTCATCCATTACAACCAAACCCCCTGATCCTATTATTGCCCCAACTTTTTTAAGAGAATCATAGTCAAGGGGTAACTCTAGGTGTTCCTTGGTCAGACACCCTCCTGAGGGCCCACCTATTTGAACTGCTTTAAATTCTGCTCCCCCTCTGCATCCACCTCCAACACTGTATATTACCTCTTTAAGCGGGGTACCCATAGGCACCTCTATTAATCCGGTATTTTCAATATTCCCGGTCAAAGCAAAAGCCTTAGTTCCAGAATTATTGGGGCTTCCCAGAGATTTAAACCAATCAGATCCCTTATTAATAATTTTCGGAATATTTGCGTATGTTTCCACATTATTAGGAACTGTGGGTTTTCCAAACAACCCTTTCACCACGGTTAGTGGAGGCCTAACTCTTGGAAATCCCCTCTCCCCTTCTATCGACGCAATTAATGCTGTCTCTTCCCCGCAAACAAAAGCACCCGCTCCCCTATTAATGTGGATTTTAAAAGAAAAGGGAGTTCCGAGTATGTTTTCACCTATTATTCCGAGCTCTTCTGCTTGCTTAATAGCGTTCTTCAATCTTGAAACCGCCATAGGATACTCTGCTCTTACATATATATATCCTTCCGATGCCCCAGTAGCGACACCTGCGATAAGCATTCCTTCCAATACACAGTGAGGATCTCCCTCCATTATGCTCCTGTCCATGAATGCGCCCGGATCCCCCTCATCACCATTACAAAGTATATATTTCTGGTCAGACTGGAGCTTTCGAACCGTTTCCCATTTGATGCCAGCTGGAAACCCTGCTCCACCTCTTCCTCTCAATCCCGAATCTTTTACAATTTTTACTACTTCATCTCCAGTCATATCGAAAAGAGCACGCTCAAAAGCCGAATATCCACCTATAGCTATATAATCCCGAATGCTGTCAGCATCGATATGTCCACAGTGTTCAAGGACCACCCTTGTCTGTTTTTTATAAAATGGAATATCCTCCTGTTTGGGATATATTTCTCCGTTCTTATGATAAGCGAGCCTTTCAATGATTTCTCCTCCGATTATTGTTTTTTCAATTATTTCTTCGCAATCTTCAATTTTTACCTTTGTATACAACCATCCTTGAGGATCAATCCTGAGAAGGGGGCCCATCTCACAAAAGCCATGGCAACCACATTTTTTTAAGCCAATCGAATCATCATGTGGGTCTTCCTCTAAAGCAACTGTAAATGGTAGTTTTTTTTCTTTCATAAGATCGGACAGGCGGTTATATATGTCGATTGAACCGCCAGCGATACAACCAGTTCCCGCACAAACTAGTACTTTTAGTGTTTGTTTGTCCAGTCCTGCTTTTAATCCTCGTCTAAGATCCTGCAATTGTTTTCTATTGTTAATCATTTTTAAACTCCTCCTTTAGTTGCTTGACAAGTTCGGAAACCTTTTCCGGAGTCATTGAGGGATACACCTTATCATTGACAGTCAATACGGGTGCCAAACCACACGCCCCGAGACACGATACAGTTTCTACGGTAAAATTTAAGTCATCGGTTGTTTTCTTTTCCTCGGAAAGCTTCAACTCCGACCTAATTCGATCAAGAATTGGAATAGATTTTCTTACATGGCAAGCGGTTCCATCGCACACCCTAATCACAAATCTTCCCTTAGGCTCAAGTGAGAAATTTTCGTAAAAAGTAGCAACGCTGTAAGCTTTTGCCTCACTGATTCCCAATTCTTTAGATATATATGGAAATACCTCTCTTGGAATGTAATGATAGTGCTCCTGGATTTCCTGAAGTACCGAGATTATAGCCTGCGGACTATGCCCATGAGCCTGAAGTATTTTATCTACTTCGGTTAAATCTATGTTTGAATTCATTTCTGCCTCCCATTATTTTTTATATATCAAATGTTTTTCTTATTAATTGTAGTTATTATCTCCTTTTTGATAGGACTAAATATATTTCGTTTTTCCGTTCAATTACCCCTTTTTTTCATGTTTTCCCAATTCATCGGATTTTTCATACTTTAGTAATTTTTCCCCCTCTTTTTCGGGCTGACCGGCAATTTTTTCCTCTTTACTGGGTCTTTATGTATAATTCAACTCAATTGACTTACCCATTTTCCTAAGATTTTGAGCTAACATTTCTACTAATTTTAGCTTCATAGTTATATCTATTGGTAAACCTTGATGCGCTGCATTTATACTTTGGCCCACATAGAAAACAATTTTTGTTGCTCTTTCAAACAACATGTCAGCCAGCATAGAGGCCCCATCTCTTTTTTTAAAACTCTTCGGGGTAAGGTCTTCTGAGCTTAAATATTTTTCGCTCAATAACAGCAGTTTTCTAAGAGTAAGAACCCCTTCGGTTGTTAAGTCTATTCCATTTATGAATCCTATTGGAGGAACCTCTTTATCTGGGAATTCATAGTCAGTCTTTACTTCCTCTTTCAAATATCTTGCAACGATTAAAGAACTTGTGCCCCCACAGACAACTTTCTTGCCATCAGTTTCTAAAAACCTTTGCACATAAAAATCATCTTTCTCTTTATCTACAGGGGGGCCAACCATCAAATTTACATTTAAAGATTCTCGAATTTTTACAGCAGCTACAGTCGTGTCATCCCCTGGTTCATCAATATATAAATCATTACAAGCTGCGGCGAGTAAACAAGCTATACATCTTGCGCTCATACTTGTTTCTACCACCCTATCCAAATATTCTTTAACATCTTTCCTAAGCCACCCAAGGTTAAGTACTTTTCCTATCCCTGCGTGAATAACCCCGTCACTCATAAGGAGAATTACATCATCCGGGATCAAGTTTAGTTCGGATGAAAAAATCTTTTTACCGCATATGCTATGTTCTTTACGCTGAAAATCCTCTGTCTTACCGTTGTGATAATATATGGCCGCAGGATTATCAAACTCAAAAAGATATCCCTTTCCTTGCTCGTTTATATGAATCACCGAAAATGTTGAATAAGCCACTCCTCTTACTTTGCAAACCGGGAGTGTCTGAATGATAGTATCAATACAATCCTCAATTGATATTCCCTTAGAAACCATTGTGCACAGAATTTTGGAAGTAAGAGTAGCAAGTATATTTGCTTTTACTCCGCTGCCCATTCCGTCAGCAAGAACCATAGTGGTAAATCCATCGGCCATTACAGACTCAACCTTGTCTCCACAAAGTTCTTCTCCCTTTTTATTCAATGAAGTATATCCACTTTCCAAATACAACCCCATTTTTACCTCTTATGTTTCTCTTCTAACCTTATTTATCTTCGTAACATAACTTACTGATTTTGATTTCTACATTTTCCTGCTAATCTAACCTATATTTTCAGTTTCCTTCTCGGATTCTATAAGAGTCCTCTTAAGTTTTAGCAACGCGACCTTGGTCTCGGCTGTGGTTTCTCCAAGTAATGAAGCTATTTCTTGAGCAACTCTCATTTGTTTTTTTATTACCTCATCTGTTGTTTCAAGAGTTTCTCTCTTAACGTTATGTAATTTCCTGTCATACTCCACTTCATCGGTTACATCTTTCATAATTGCGAACATAACCTTATGCCCGGGTATTATCGCTATTGTTGTATCAGCATATTTCCCACTCTTTTGGAAATGAATTTTCTTTTTTATTAAATTTTTATTAGAACACTGCGCTAAAACAAAGTCGCTTGCATCAAAACAATCGTAAGCGTATCTTCCCTTTGCATCGGGATCGTTCATGCCGAGTATTTCTATTGCACTCTTGTTATATTCAGTAATTTTTAAATCATTGTCCAAAACTATGATTCCGTAAGGACTATTTTGAATAATCTCATAGGACATAGATTCCGCTCTTGTTCTCATGTACGGAAGACACATCTCTATGTCTGCGTAACCGTTAATTACAGCCATCGCCTTTTCCCTGCAAGTCGAATAACCGCAGGCGCCACAATTTAACTCATCTTCAGTTTTTGTTTTTCCAGTCTTGGCCAATACAGCTTTTATATCCCTTTCTCGCGGGATAATGGAAGAAAGTCCAATATATGGATGTCTTTCGCTAATGTCTACCTTAGAATTGTCCGGTCTTTCTACAGTGTTCTTGCCAGTATCTCTTCCAACATATTTTCTGACTATTTCATTGGCTTTAATCGCTCCACCTTCTCGTTTTACTATACATGGCCCATTTACACAGGCATACTCGCAACAATTAACTTCTATAAACAAATCACTATAAAAATCTATATCATCCAATACTTCAAAGCTTCTTTTTACTCCGTCTATGGCCACATATTCGTAATCAGAGGAGAGGCTTTTAAAAGATTTGATTATACCATTACTTATTGGATAAAATTTTGCCCTATTGAAATTAGGATCCCCGGTCTCACAACACTCACCCTCTTTAAATGTAATATTCTTTTCCTTGAATAATTCGTCTAATTCTTCAAAAGTCAATACTCCATCAATTACACCACTTTCCGCGCCCTCTCTTTTCTTTGCGATACAGGGCCCTAAAAACACTACTCTAGATTCGGGATACCTTTCTTTCAACATTCTGGCATGTGCAACCATTGGGGAAGCCACGGGTGCTAAGTACTTCAAAGCATTCGGGTAATACAATTGAATCATTCGATTGATTGCAGGACATGCGGAAGTAATTAAATTTTTATATTCTTTCTTTTCAAGAAGTTTTGCATACTCCTCAGTAACCGCCAAGGCTCCTACCGCAGTTTCTTCGGCAAAGGTAAAGCCTAGCTCTTGCAAAGCTCTACTCATAGAGGCAAAATCAGACACATCAAAGCTTCCAACAAAAGAAGGGGCTACTGATGCTATAACCATTTTGTTCCCTTTTAAAAGGGTCATTACATTTTCTCTTTCTGAATGAACACTTTTGGCATTTTGGGGGCATACAATAGTACATCTTCCACAAAGAATACACTTGCTTTCTATAATCTTTGCCTGGTGATTTTCGTATTTAATTGCCTTAACCGGACATTCGCGAAGACACTTGAAGCAATCCTTGCATTTTGCTTGTTTAAAATCTAAGTACTCCATGTCTTCCTCCTTTTTTTTCGTAAAAAAACCTTAGGTTAGCAAATCTAACCCTATACTGTGCGTTCTATACTTGTTTAGGAATTTATTATTTTACTTCGGATTACTCCTTTTTCTCTGTATCTTAGGTTATCCCTCTTTTACGATATCTTTTTTAATATTACCTCTTCAAAAAACTTCTTTGTGTCCTCCGCTTTCAATGAGTAATATTCTCCGTTTACGGTAACTGAAACACCTTCTGTTCCACACTTACCCATACAGAAAGCTCCGGCAAGCTCAATGTTCTCATCTAAATTATCGACTCGTATCAAATATTGCAATTCCTCAATTATTTGCCTTGATCCTTTCATATGGCACGAGCTTCCTATACAAACCGTTA
>JAQVQU010000017.1:0-11415 GCA_028701415.1 Clostridia bacterium
AACGGCCGATCTTATTGCGACTAGATTGCTAGCAAAGAGATTGTCGAAAATACTTACATTTGCTTTGTTGCTGTCTATCCTAACTGCTACCTTTCTGCAATTTTCAAACACACTGTCGCTTACATTGACATTTCCTGAAAGCACATGGACTGCGCTTACGACGTATTTGAATCTAGAGTTAGATATTTCTACCGATCCATACTCCAAATACAGTCCCGCTGCAAATCCAAGAATAGAGGTCTGGTCCATATACACCGTTCCATTAAAGCCCCAGTCAGTTGATATCGCTCTAGAATTTACCGTTGTCTGTTGAGAACCGCCAAGGAAAGGAAGATCTATAAATGCTGATCTGTTAACGGTCAAGCTCGCAACATCCTTCCCCACCCTAACAAGGGACGAATCCGGTTTTGCATACATCTTAATAATATCAAGTAGCAGTGCTCCATTAGTTACTCTAATTGAATCAAAGACAACTGCAATCTCGTCTGTTTCACCAGATAAATCATATGAGCCTACTATTGAAACGGCAGCGTTTTTGTCCAGCACTATATTCCCGTAGTTGCCCGCTCTTAAGTACAACCTGACAGTATCCCCATCTTTAACTAAGGACAGAACATTATCTAGCTGGGCTTTGTTATCTATTACTCTAGTATTTGGAAGGGAGGCTGTTATAGAATACAGACCATTAATAGCTCCGGTAATTATGTAATTCCCATGATTAATTGAGCCAAGATTTGAAACGGACAGTTCATAATCCCCAACCATATGTCTTCTGGTCAAGGTTCCACCTGTCCATGCAACAATAATATTTCCAAATATTCCAATTTCATCTGTTCCCTGTAGCCCAGATAGCTCAATATTATCAGCGTCCACTATTGTTACCCCACTGTTAAGTGGCAATAGTTGTTCTAAATAGTCTGTTGAAAGAGCCCCAACCTTAATTGTTACTGACTTAGGTCTAACTTCAATTACTTGGCCCTGTAAAGCCTGACTAGAAGGAGACCCGGGGATATTATAACTTGGATAGTTAATTCCTCCGTTTATAGCTACATCCACCCTGTAAGTCCCTGCGTTTCTGAGTCTAGAACCTGCTGCTAGGGTATATCCCCCAAGGACATCATAGTATGTGTATGTAACGATTATGTCTCCAGGTATTGGATCGGGCAAACCATTGATAGGAACATTAAATGATCTTCCTGTATAGTCAAGAATGTGTTCTAATGAATATGTCACATTAATCTTAGTAATCTTAACGATGATTGAATAAGTTACTCCCTCTTCTATATCATAATTCCTTTGATCCTCGCTAAATCTAACGGTCATATAGTAGTCTCCTGCATTAATTGGCCTTATTGAGCCAGAATATTGAGGAGGTTCGCCATATACGTAAGGGGCAAAGACTAACTGATATACAACGCCCTCTGGAATGCCTGCTAAACTCGGAATTCTCTCCTGTCCGTTGTATTCAAATGTTACTTCATTTCCTAAAGGTATCTCATCTCCTAGATGGAAGAATATGTTATCTCTCAAAACCTGTGCCTTGTTAATAACTAATCTAAACATTACTTCTCCGGTAATGTTATAGTCATCTGTGTCTGAGATAAGGATCTTCACCATGTAAGAAGGAGCCCCAGGCATAGGAACATTGGTAGGTTGAGTGGATATCCAAGTAGCGCCATCATCGATACTATATAAAACTGTATATCCTTGAAGTTGACCAAGTTTTCCATCTGCTCTAAGGAAGTTTGCAAAAGTAATATAATCTTCAATGTCTAAAGGAGAGCCCGTGTAAACTCTATCTAAGAACGCGCGATCAATAGTTATATCTTGTTGCGTTATTGCTTTTTTCTGGACTACTATCGTAAGCTTGCCTTCCACAATTGCACCATAGGCGTTCTTGAAATAACATTTTGCATCATATCTTCCGGCCATGTTTGTATTAACATCGTCTAAAACCCATAGAGGTCTAATTCCTTCGACAGTTGAGGGAAGTTCAGAGGCCTTAATAACTTTTCCTAGAGGAACGGTGTATGTGCTCTGTTGGAAAACTGCCTCACTTATTTCGATTCCTGTGTATTGATATTTAGAAATTGGTACCTCAAATGTAACCGAGAGTCTCTTGGCATCACTTTCCGAAGGAGAATCATTTCCGAACAATCTAGCATTGTCACTGAAGGACAAGAATGTATATGAGCAATTCACTATTGCTTTCATTCTCGAGATATCATAAGTAATGCTATCAACCTCAATATACTCTCCATCGTTTGTAACCACTATTCTACGAGGAAGAAGTGTTGTTTCCGGCCCGGGTGCATAAGTATTATTTCTACTTACCCCAATGGCAATAACATCGGTGATGAAATTACCCTTTTGATATTCTGATATGGTAGTTTGGGTCCCGCCTATATTAATTACGGTGTTTACAGTCTTTATCGCAAATAATTTCGGGTCTATTACCATTATATTGAAGATGATGTTATTATCGTCTATTGTTCCAAGAGTTGCGGGAACATTAGTATATGTCCCTCCGAATTCAGAGTCAGTTATTGCAACCGCTGTAGAAATACCAGAGAGCGCGTTTGCATCAAAGGTTAGGGGTGCTCCTGCAATTTCGCTACTCCCATCAGGATATTCGAATCTGTAATACAATCTTGAGGGCAATTGATCTGCAATAGGTATTCCCTTTAGAACGTATATAGTTCCGCCCTTCAATGGCTCAGTCGTTATAACACCTCCGCTCAGAACGACTCTAGTGTCTATATCTCTTGCTTTTATTTTAAACTGAATTGCAACCTTTGTCCCATATGCATTAAAGTCAGCCATAAGAGTCATAAATCTCTCACCATTTGGTTGGTCGGTGACAATGCTTCCCGAAATAATCTCTGTTTTACTAAGGTAACTTGCATCATAGTTCCAATCTATGGGATTAGACTCTCCATATCGAACCGGCATAGCCTGATCTTTAAAGAATACATCTATAACTTGGGGTAATTTGATATCATACGGATCGATATACCAGGAATCATTTGCCTCTTGGTAATTAATTATGGTCTCTCCAATTTCAACCGTTACTCCCTCAGATACACTAGTGTACTGAACGGTTCTATCTACTGTAACTAGATTTAAGTTAAGTTGAGTCCCTAACCAACGAGGATTCTCCATAAGTTCAGCACTATCATTTGGATCTGCCATTAAGAAGTTCCATCTGTCAGATTCCATCTGATTGCCCAGTATTGTATCGGTATATGTTACTTTATATCCTCTTATCTTTGCGATAATTGGATCCTGGGTAGTTGCAGGAATGAGTTCTACATCCTTAGAGATAACCCATCCTACTTCAGAATAATATAGAACATTTCCTAGCCTTCCTACTGCCTCATTGTATATGGCAGTGGTCATACTTGGATTAACCTCCAGTCCATAAAATTCGAGTCTTAGATTATCAGGCAACTTATATAAACTCTGTTCCAATCTAGCTCTTTCGTTTAAGTACATTAAGTTGGTATCTATTGCTGGATTTGAAGTATACAAGTTGGGGTTAACTGGATCAACTTCAAAGTAGAAATTCCTCGTTGAAGGTATCTGAGCCCCAGTATTTGCGCCTCTTTCCATAAGCAAATAATTTCCCGTCTCTCCCTGCCTCGAATATCCCGCAACTGAGGTATATATCCTTCTCACCGTCCTATTCAAGTAATATACTTGAACGGTAAAGGGGGTTTCAGCTCCAGTCGCATCAATTATCCTTGCGGCTACTGTTCTCTTTCCTCCTCCTATCGGAATATTGTATATACTTGTGGCACTAGTCGAATCAGTATCACTCCACAGTATATCTACCTCTCCGATGTTAACTATCTCAGGAGGTTGAATTGCCTGGTTTGGATTCTCCCCTCTAGCTAGTGCTGTAATAGGAATAACGGGATTCAGAGGATCAATTATCAAATAAACACTTCCATTTATGTTGTATCCTTCATTTGGCCCAAATCCAAAGCTTATCTCATCAACTGGAATTTGCATATGATTTAAGTTATATATTGCCTCGGTAGTAATTCTATTATCTAGCAAACTCTTATACATATTTCTAAAAGTAATCGCAGAGGCAATTGTTGAACTCGGGTCCACTCCATTCCAATCGATTACTCTTCTATACTTATCCTCACTGTCTAGCTTGTCTAAAGGATAAAATACTAAAGCGGGCAGGAAAATCACTTGTTCCCCAAAAGGTCCAGCAAGAAAACTTACTTCAAATGAGTCAGCAATAGAAGAATTAGAATACTTATTAAATTCAATAACATATTCTGTAATCCCTAGGATCTCTTCGAAGGTCCAAATGTCAGCGGTTATTTGAAGAGTTATTTCTTGGCCAACTGTACGTACTCCTGTTCCATATCCGACACTTCCATTCAGATCTCTTGTAAAGCCTCCTGTTACCGTTATATCGTCGTCAACTAGCTCTCTTCCCTCTGTGAACCACTTAATATCTGGCGTAACTGGGGTGGAAATGGCTAAATAATCGGCATAAATATTTTCTTCCGAATGGGTTGCAAAGTCATAGTATGCTGTAGTGACATTTGAATTACCTGGCATCTCACTAATCAATTGTCTTATTTCTTCGACTCCTAAAGCTAGTCCCATATCTAAATCATTTAAGGGATGGAAGGTCGCACCTGAAAGAGAGGATGGAATGTCTCTAACCAATCCTTCAAACGGATTCGGATTTCCTCCAATTCCGCTAAACTTAAACTTTCTGTCATTTGCCGTAATCTCTTCCGGTTCAGTATCAATAGTTCGGTCAAGAACAATTACCGTCAATATAAAGTATTGAGGAGAATCTCCCTCACCAATTCCTGGCAAGAATCCATAAAAGAAATATCTTCCTCCGGTATACATCGGGATACTTGAATCCATTATGTATTTTCCACTAGATAAAACAAAAGGATATCCCTCTTCCCCAGGAGTAATAGTTATGGGCAATGACCCCCTTTCTGAATACATGGTGTATTTAAATTCTGCAGAAATGGGTAGTGCAAATGTATCCGTATCGTAAGGATCAATATAATATCTTCCTTCAATCATAACCTGCGATTCTATGCCAGTCGACTTATTGGCGTAATATACCCTTTCAAGCTCACGATTTAAAAATTCTATCTCAAACCAACACGAATCATTCCCATCGGGAAGTATTAACTTAACTCTTATTCGGGCATTAGCTCCTCCAAAGGAAGCTCCCATAGTGTGCCCAAACTTATTGTAAGTTATTTCAGTAACAGGAACATATTCTTCAGTCAAAACATTTCTGATTTGGAAGGAAATGTCACTACTTTCATTGAAAGTATATATTGCCTGATTTGGCCCTATCTCTCCAAACCTTACTTCCATTGCTTTTGGAATTATTAAAGCTCCATTCTCCTCTGCCGGTCTTGTGTATGGGTCAATTGAAGCCAAAGTACCATTTAACCCTATGCTTTCGTTATATACGCTTCCTCCACTATCAAGAGAAGTTACTTGTATATATAATTTAATCGGTTGTTGTTCTCCGTTATATCCTGTGATAGTCCCAGTCGCAAACAACGTCCTTGCTAATCCTAAATAACTAATGTTCTGCGCCAATTTGACAGGGTCAAACCGAGTGGGATCTGAGTCTAGAGCAAAGTCGACAGTGGGAATCCACCCATTGTCTAAAGTAAATGCCATATCTATCTCACTAAAGAATGTTTCTGTCTTCTTGGGGATTATATCAATTGATATTCTGCTGTCTAGTCCTAAAACTGGATATACTTGATATACGTTAGATATAGTCAATGTACCATCTTTAATATTGTATATTCCCGTTCCTGCTGTATTGTAATTTACCTCTTTCACATCTTTCTTATTGAAGCTTAATCTTCTGATTATTTCCTTGCCATCCTGCAGATTAGCTGTAAGGGTTATTATTCTTCCGTCCCTAAATCTAAAGAATTCATATGGCACATAGTAAACTATGTCTCCAGGATTTATTTCACTATTCGGGCCCATAACATAGTCTAAAGATTTCCATACTAGTCCATCATATTCTACAATCCCACTATTGTAATATTCCACAGAGAATGTAGATGGGATAGTATACCCATCAATTCCTCCATAAACTGGGACTCCGTTCTCATCAAAGGTTTCTATTCTCTCTGTAAACTCAGAGAAAATTAAAGAGTCTCTGACAGCAGTAACTGTTACGGTGAAGCTTTGCTCACAACTTCCTGGGCCAAGTTTAGTAACAGTAAATGTAACTGAAGCCATAGTGTCTGAAATAGCAACAGTTTCGTCACCATCATAATACCAAGCTTCTCTCTTGAAGAACATTATGTCATCAAAATCATCTCTTAATTCATATACCATAGAATATTCGGCAGGGATATCACCTTCAAAGCCGATTGAAACTCTCTTGAATAGATAATCTATATATTGAGAAGGAGTGCAAACCCCTGTCCTCGTATCTCCATTACCATCTACAAATGTGCCCACCAACATATATGGCTTATTGAAAGTAATATTTATGGTATTTTCCCCGACATAACTATATGCCCCCGTTTCGGGATCAGCTTCAATTCTCTTAAGCGTCTGAAGAACATGTACTGGTATTACATCATTTTCGTCTTTTAAAGTATAGTTCCTATCTAAGTTGACATAATTAAGATCCCTTATAACCTTGGAATCAACCCTAAATGCCATTGCAACATCTTGTTCACGGTTAGTTCCTGGTTGAATCCTTCCTGTTAAAATTACAAAATCACCAACATAATTTGCATCGTTATATATGTCTCTGCTTCCTAGCGGACTCTTAAGAATATTTAACAGCTCGTCTAAATTATCCCATTCAATGGTGATGCCCGTAGTCAGCTCGCTCCCATCTTGGAACTGAACTCCTACACTTAAATTGGGATCTATTAGAGATTGATAAAGTAGAGAACTCTCGGGGGTGTATGAGTCAACAGGCACATATGGAACGGAGTGTGTGCCCCCCTCATCCTCTTGTTCGTCAAGGATAATATGCCCAGGAGTCATACCCGTAGAAACACCATAAATTATATCTGGAACAACAATTTTTTCATCAAACTGTAGGTTTAAAACAATTGTTTGATCCAACATTCCACTTCCACTGTCGGCCGAAAGCTTGGTTGTAACTATATATGAGCCCCCTTGGAAGGGGTAAGAGTGAGTCAAAGCATCCTCTTCATCTTCGGTAAGCCATAGGGCAGTGTATTGTGTGTCTGGGATACCACTCAACTCACTAAATCTCAACACAAAAGAAGTGGGTAACACTAAAGTATCATAGGGGTTAAGGTTCCTAATAAAGTAATGTTTTGTATTGTCTTCCCAGGTCTCTTCTTCCACGGGGAAGGCTTCTCCACCTGCATCCAACATCAAAACACTTTCATATTCTCCACTCTTGTTGTGAATAATCATTGTGAGAATTTGATAATTATTCTGAGTTCCAATTCGCCCGTATACCACGAAGTATTCTTCTTCGGCTAAAGCATTTAGAATATTTCCTTCACCGTCTATGATATTATCCGGAGTTCCATCCAGGTTGGTAAACCAAGTCACGTCATAACCTAAACGTTGTACTCTTCCCCTGTATGTGGCATCGATCCAAACTTTTGAAGGAAGTCTAGTATTAAACAATTCTTCACTATATGGGTCAAACTCAAAGAATGATCCTAATTCACTATTGTAGTCAAACGCGGCATATGATATTTTTACTGCTTCCCTTCGAGTGGCATCGGGAATAATCTCCCCAAATGAGTCATAGGTTACTTCACTAATCGCTAGCATCGTATCTGGTAGAGTTCCCACCACTCTAGTAGGACAAGTAACCGTAAGTCTAACCAATTGTTTCCCAGCGTAATCGTCCCCAAAATATGCTTGAGTTATATTTGTTTTTCCATCATCTAAGGGGTAAATTGCCCTGTCCACAGTGACCTGATTTGCCACTTTGTGATTCCAATCTAGACCTCCTGGGTAGAAGCCGTCAAATTTTCCTAAATCGCTCGCACTTACCGTGTAACCTTCGGGACGTGTGCCAACTATACGGAAATTGCCTGATTCAAAGTATATCCTGATTTCATTAGCGGGAAGCATTTCAGAAGCCCCTGCTTCAAAAACAGTCGTTGCTGGTATCGCATATGTGTTCTGCTTCAAAGCATCTACTGTGTAATACCCTTGATTTTCATCATTAATTTGAATATATGAAACTATCTTAGCAAGAACAGTAACTTCAAGTGCAATTCTAAGGTTATTATACTGAGCTACAACTGTATATAGTCCGCCAGAAAAACTTATCATTGATAAGTCGAAGCCCCAATCGAAGTTTTCAAGATATTCTTTCCTATAAGTCGGAGTCTCCTGACCCCTTATATTTGATTCAAATGTCAACTCTAAGGTTGTAGGCGCTAATTCTCCCCCGGCTTCTCTATATACTATTGGATTATATGTTTGTCCCAAAGCGGCGGCGGCCATTTTCTTAATAGAGTAGTCATATGGATCAATAGTAATTCTCGCAACTATTGGGATATCGTTATAATAATCATCCTCCGAAACAACTACCACTGAGCTCAAAACTTCAACTATCATGTTAAAAGTCGTTTCAGCGATGCTACCTTCTCCTATTATTACATCGTATTCATCAGAAGGAAGTCCACTATATACCTGTTTTATATTCGTATTATTATACGGGAACCCTTCTATCCTGTATCTAAGACTTCCTATAGTTCCATCCTGGTAAATAACCTGAATAAGTTCAGGCATTGGCTCAAGCGCCGCGGGATCTATAATCATATATGCATTTCTTAAATCCCTAACAATTCTAGTTCCGTTTGCCTGATCGGAGAAATACATTGCATATGTAACCAATCTCCCAAAAAGATAGGTCGTTGGATGATACTCATACTGCCCAGTAACTAGTTCCGCACTTTGGCCCTCAAATGTTAATTCAAACTCAAATACATTCTGGCCAAAAGATACAATTGCGCTCTCCTGCCAAACAGCCTCATACATACCAGTATAAGTAACTTCTGGAGTTACCGATATACTCGGTATCAAATAATCTGCGGGATTTTCAGTTATTATAGGTAAATCAAAAGTAACATTAAGATTTACTCCTGCAATTAAGCCCGAGACTCCGGTTATTCTTTCCAAAGGATCTATTTCTACTTTTCCAATCGTATATGGGAACATCTCAAGGCGGAATACATCTCCGTCTCTTCTATAGGTGGATTCCTTCGCTAACTCAGGAATGTTAAGAACAATATTTTCGAAGTTCAAAACGGCTTCTCCGCCAGCAAGTTTAGTCAATCCTTCTATTACCGTTTGACTAGGCATCTTGTATTTAACCCCAAGCATGCGGTTATCTACTAGAATTTCGGCAGGATTGGTGGGATTTGTGTTTACCCTCACCAAAATCTCTTCCCCTCTAAGTGCCTCCATGCTTACGTAAATATTTTCACCCTGCTGCGCAAACTCTCCTACAAATCGTATCCCGTTATCGGTCCCCGAGGTTATAGCCATTTCCGAATTCTTACCGGAAACATCTCCCATGAACAGACCCATGAAGGTGGAAAAATCACTACTAACAACTTGTTGTGTAGAAACCAAAGCATCGAAATGAACATTTATTATGTCCGGATCAAGAAGTTCTAAGTAGCTTTCAAAAAATCCCGGATTAATCTCATCTGGGAAGGAAATATTTAGCCCTGAAGACATTATCTCTTGAGAATACAAAGAAAGACTAAATATGATTTCTCCGCCCGCATAACCATCTAATCTTATTTCTTTTGTAACCGTATCATAAGAAAATTCCATGTATGCATTGTCAAATATCCCAAGAGCATTAAGTAGGGCAACTTGATCAGGGCTCAAACCTAAAGTTGTTGCAACAGACTCGATTATACTATCTGCCTCTCCCCCAAGCATTCCAGAAACAAGTTCATCATCCAATCTGATAATGACTTTATCCCCTTCTGAGCGAGCTTTGCTTAAAAATACTGCATACATGGAGTTTACAGTATCTGGATCTGGATTTAATGCACTGAAATCCAAGCCCGAAGTAAACATGTTTACCGCATACCTTACTAATTGATTGGCAAGACTAGTGACATTAAGATTTTCAAATTTAAGTCTGGGAAGATTTAAAGCCTGAAGATCAATGCTATTTCCAAGGTATTTAGATATTAAGCCGGAAGCATCTGCATATAACATACCCTCTTTGTAATATGACATAAGCACTTCTTCATCGATAGAATAGGTGCCCCCTTGATTTTCGCTTCGATCCCTTATCTCAATTTTCATTCTATTCTCGTCGTTATTTGTCATATTAACTGAGAATTTGAAGTCTGCAAAGAGATGGGCATCAAAAGATGGGATATCTAAATATCCTTGTAAATGCATATCTCCTTGGGTTCCAGTATTATAAAGATTTGAAGCAGGGTTCTCGTAACTCATGAGAGTAATGGGCCCATCCTCATCCTCGGTAGAGTAATTAATGCTTAGATAATAATCGTTTGCAACACTTCCCCACTCTTCTCCTTCCTCATCGTCATCAAAAATCATAGTGAAGTCTGTAAGAATCTTATCCCCAGTACCTGTTGTCTTCATAACAGAAGATAATTCCCTTACGGTGAATCTTTCTATTTTAAATGCTGCTAATGAGGATAATTTAAAGCCAAATAACAATTGTGTAAGAGGATCGAATTTTCTTCCCAGAGGAACAAAAGTGCTTTGTATCATTGAGTTAGCTACATCTTTTTGGGTATCAAGATTAATATTCTTGATAGTAATATTTTCTTTATCTCCTTCCACCCTTCTCTTAGTAATATTTGAAGTCTCACTAAGTGGATTCATACCCACTATAGTTTCAACAGTGGTTTGATTAAATAGCATATCTCCAAAGTCAAGTTTAGTAATTATTTCGTAGAATATGGCAAAGGAACTTGTCCCTCCAAATCCATCTATTTTATTTTTCTTGTCTTCCAAGCTGTAATACAGGTTATTGTTTGCATAATATACAAAGAGCTTGGGTAGTTGGTTATTGTAATCAAAGACTCTTAATAATATTTCCGAATCCTGATTTCTTTCTATATCGTAGTTGGCCTCATAGGTGATTTCGGTGTTAATCGTATTAACTCTTAGATTGTATACCGAAGATACGTACCTCTTCCCAGTTTCCTGGGAGGCTTTTAGAGCCCCGGCATTCAACATACTTGTTTCTATATCGTTGTAAATATCTCCCTTATTGATAACCACCGGATCAGGGACAGCACCACTCCCACCATTATTATTCCCCTCGGGTGTCTCTTGTTCAGGAGCACAAGACACGACAATAAGAACCAATGATACAATCATTAGCAAAACAAGTATTAAAGTTGTAAGTTTAGCCACACGCATTTT
>JAQVQU010000017.1:11515-22655 GCA_028701415.1 Clostridia bacterium
TCAAGTCATCAATTAGATCCTGGGTATAATATTCACCATATGGATTCTCAAATCCATCGTAATCAGCTGTAGTAAATAGAGTCTTTGGCCTTTGAACTAAGATATTCTGAGCGGGGTCATTTATTGTATATTCGGTATCTGGTCTCCCATCTAAGAAGAACAATATTATATTGTATACATGCGTATACTGAATAATCTCTCCTGAATGGACAGTCAAAATTACCTTCCAATGGTCTATGTATCCACCTGAAGCTACATCCGAATTGAACACCATGTCTCCAGAAAGCGATTCATTCCACCATGTCACTCTGTACGAGAACTGACCAGGAGTAAACGGAGTTCCTTCATAAGAACCTAAAATTCTACTTTCAGGAAGAATAAATGTGTATGGTTGCCCATCTACTGCCGTTCCACAAGCGGAGAAGTCCGGATTAAGAGGATTCAGAATAAACCTTGTCTTTTCTTTTCCCTCTATTGCAAGTGGATCGGAAGAAAGATAATCGTATCTTGCCGAGTCGATTCCCATCCCGTAGCCTAGATTTAATCCAGTTATTTCAAACTTAGTGCTATATTGTCTGCGTACTATGTTGGAAGTGTATTCCCTTCCTCTAATATTCACTATACGGCTATATTGAATATTCATATTGTTGTCAATTAGAACATTGGGATCCCATTCTGTAACCGTGTAATCTAGCGTTGCCCCAACCAAGGAATAATCCCTTAATGCAGTATTCAGGATATTGTCTATTACTCCGTTTCTATTAACGGTAACGTTTATTAGGGAAGTAGTATAACTATCTTCATATGGGTTTTGCGCACCCGCATAAGTGGTCATGTTATATGTAGACTTTATAGCCCCACGATTGAGAACGCTCATGCTCGGATTATTAATGTATGTAATGGGAGACATATCTAAGAAAACCAACATTATCCTAAACACCTCTTGATAAGAAAAGCCTGTTTCAGGATTTTCCACTCTAACTGTTACTGCCCAGCCTTTATAAACTCCTCCTGCAACATATTTATCTGGAATTGCTATGGCAGGAGATCCTGTCTGCCACCAAATGGCGGTTACAGTTAGCCCTTTTGAGTTAAGCTCGACATCACTTTCGAGATTGTAATTTCCTTTTGCTTTTATCGGAAGTCTATAGTTATCTCCAAAATACGGATTTAAAGGATCAACTACATATATTGCCTCATTTTGCGACCCATATCCATACCCTAAATCAACTTTTGTAAGGTTGAGAGTTTCGTACTGGTAATAACACTCATAACTTGGGGTGGTTCTTACCAAGCCGTTTGAGTTGGCTAAACTGAACCCTCCTGCTGCATCTCCTCCTGTTGACAAAGCGTTTCTGGCTCTTGCTAAGGCTCCTTCGTCCCACTTAATCCTATAAGGATAATTTGCAGGATAATAATCAGTTGTGCCCTCAATCAACACAGTAGTAGGATCAATATCTTCCGGAATGAATATTATACTTGTAGGCGTAGGATCAGCGCTGCTAAGCACATCCTTCACTCTAAAAGCTACTTGATATGTGGTATACGAGGATGTCCCAGATACTTGTGAGAAATAGAAGCGAATATCTTGCATCATACTTTGATAAGTATCCCCTTGTTTTCTCCTAATCATATCGAACGTCCAGGTATCTATGTATAACTTCAAGCTTACTGGTTGTCCCCTTTCTATATCATATATCCATCCTCTTACAAGAATGTGTCCTGTTGGAGTTCCCTCCGCAATGATATCTGCATCCTCAAAATCCCAAACAACAGGAAGATAAAACTCCTCTTGTCCCTCATGATAAAGAATGTCCTCCACTAGCCCGGGTAGGTCGATTGCTCTTCCTGCATAAGGATCTGTCATGTGATAAGTAGCGTTCGGGTCAAGGTTATGGGTATCTTCGGAGATGTTATAATAATCGACTTTACCATCTTCCAAACTCCAACTCTCTATTACATAAGGAAGTATAGCAACATATAATGCCAAAGGTTGATCATAACCTAATCCTTCATAGCCCGTAATCAAAGAAGCCAAAGTGAAGTGCTTTTGGCCTTCAGGTCGCAGATTTAGAATGGTTCTAAACGTGTCATATCTAACTTCGAAATCTACTGGAAGTGTCCAGTCGGAGGTATACAACAAATCTGGGCCTTCAACAAACTTCAAATTATATGTGCTAGGAACCTCTACATATTCGGAATATGGATTTAATGTTATCTTCTTGTCAACACTCAAACCAATGTTTAAAAACTCATATTCAGTAACTGTCTTATCGTTGAAGTGCAATATGATATTTACAATTTGTCCATCCATCAAAGTAAGCCTGAATCGAATATTTCTTGGGTCAACCCCAAGTCCATTGGATGTCATAGTATGACCATAGAAGTTATACCCTACTGCATTCAAACGGGCTAGTCCAGTTCCAACCGAATAATACTCTAAATTGGTGTACAGGAATGTTCTGTCAGCCTCAAGCCCCTCCGAATATTGGAAGTTTAAACCTTTTGGAAGAGGAATATTGCCAGCATAAGCAAAGTTTGCATAAGCATCAAAGTTAATGATTATATCACCATCTAGATTTCTTTCTTCACTAATCAAAGTCCTGGAAGTGACTGCATTATCTATATACGAAACCTTTTTGACTTCGCACGGAAGAACTCTAAGTTTTAATTGAACAGTTTCTCTCATCACCCTTGCAGTTGCGATAACTACATCTGAAGAAGTTCCAAGATAATTAATCCCATTCAGATACTCAGTATTTACTGACATAGTCCAAGATATTCCACTAATCTCGAAACCTCCTTCTAATACCAATCTTGAAGGAAGTCTTGAAGGGATAATGTTTGTGCCTAAAGAGTAATGCTCATATATATTCTCGATAGTGATAATTCCCTGATTAATAACATATCTTCCACTGCCTTCGGCACTGTCAAAGTTATCTCCAATATTAATTCCACTTGAAGAGAATCGGCAATACACCCTCGAACCATCTTCAATCAGAGCGGATAGCCATATGACCCCTCCTCCGTAAATACTTACTTCGGATAGTCTGTCGATTATTTGGAATTCGCTTAGGCCTATCATCCAGGTCTCCTCAGGATCACTCCCATCGATAGGGGACCTAACAACAGACCAATACTGTGGAACAGGTCTCGCTCCTTCTGCACTATTTGAGTAGGTAACAGTTTTCCCGGTTTCTTTATATCTAACCGTAAAACCAAAGTTTTGAGCTATTATATATCCGTTAGGATATTTCGGGGTATTATCAGGGTTATATGCCTCAAGAACAAGCCCAGAAGTGCTCCCCCCAATAGTGATAATATAATTATCCTGCCCTGCTTCTATATCTAGTTCATTCCCACCCTCAGGATCATATTCTTCGACTATCATATATACAGTGAAATCATCCGCACCCTTTTCTTGCCCGACATATATGTCTAAACCTTGTCCGTCCGGGTGGATATCAGAGAGCATCTTTTGAAGATCGACCGTTCCAAATATAGGCTCGTATGCGCTTTCAGCCGCATCTAAAATATCCACAGAAACATTCCCTTCTCCATCTGGGTCTATAGAAGCTCTCCTTACAAATGAGGCAGTAATATCTCCAAACAAATATTTGAAATACTCGTATACAGTTACAGCGCTATCCCCACCGATATTGATCCTGTCGTTACTTCCCGTGTTGTATAGAATATATCCTTGATCATCGATCCTGAGACCACTGACAATTATTTCCCTCTGGTCGATATCATAAGAAACCGTGCATATATCCTGAATTTCACCCTGAACTTCCAGAGATATTAGTCCCCTATCTTCAATTGCATATTCAAGATAAATCCTTTCTGAATATTCTTCAGCCCCGCCTCCGATAATGGCATATAGGTCATGTAGAGTCTCCGGAGTCCAAGGAGTGGTCTCTGACCAAGTAACTTGGTATTCTCTTAGAGTTCCATCTTTAAAAGTTATTCTAAGTAGCTCAGGGATATCAAATCTGTCATAAGTATCAACGGCATACTGATATAGTTCTTCTTGAAGGCTATTTTCATGGCTTCCCACTGATGAACTGACTGAAAGAGTTTCCCCCCTGCTATTTTGAAGATCAGATCCATCCCCGTTAAAGAATTCCACATCAGTGGCTACTGGCGACATAATTCTAATGAGAAGCCTTAGCCTAATATAATTTCCTTCCTCACTCTCTTCATCTCCTATAACCGTTTCAAGATAATACGCTCCTGGGTTTTTCGTTACATCAACTAGATAAAACACCCCATCAGTGTCGACAACAAAGTGGTCTGCTAAATCCCCTTCTATATTTCTCCATTCCACACTGTACTCATATTTTTGATAAATCCCCAACAAATCATCCAAAGTAAAGAATACTACTATATCCGTGGGAAGAACCCAAGTATCTCTATCAAATGGATCTACATTAAACACACCTAAATTTCCATCCTCTTCAGAGGGTGTTTCCCCATTTACATAGAAATCTTTTATTTTTATGTTTCTAAGTTCATATTCCCTTAGTTCATGATCTTCGGTGATCAACTCCTTAGTAAATGTATCTATCACTTTATCAGGTATTTGTACCTCTATCGATAGTTCGGGAGTATAGAACCAATCCTCATAATACCAATCTCTATTGAAATCAAAATTGATACTCAAGTCAAAGAATGAACTGGTTGTGTTGTCAAGAGCAGACTTAAATGGATAGGGGGTTCCTGTCTCTGGATCCCTATCATTAACTAGCTTGACATTGTCAGCTTCCGGATTAGTCCAATTTATTATTGGCATAGCGTTCGGGCCGGAGAGTGCGGAACCAATATTAGGCATTCTTGAAGGCTTACTTGAGAAAATAGTGCTATTTTGTAAACTTTGGAAATTCAAAGTGTACTCTGCATCATCCTCTCCTTCAAAATAATAAGTTAGATTGGTTGGTAAAACATAAGAGGAAGGATATAGCGCATCAATGGTATAAGTGTTTCTCTCGGTCTCCCCAGAAACCATAAAATATTCTAGATGTCTGGGTAAGACTTGGAGCCTGAGTGCAACAATCTGGCCATAGAAATTAGTGTACACATACGTGTAAGACTTTTCAGTAAGCCCAACATAGTTGTTTATCTGTTTTTCCGAATATATCGTATTTTCGTCCACAAAATCGAAATTCCAGGTGAAAGCTCCAAATGCATCGGGCGTTTCTTCTTCAGGGTTCGAGTATATTTTAGTGAATTCTATTCTTATGTCAAAAGTTCGGAAATACCATTGCACAAAGGACTCAGGAGTATTCCTCATTCCGTTGACGTAATAAGCCTTGTAAATCAAGTACATAATTGGGTCTACAGGCAGTGTCATTGCAATAGGTGCTTTCACGGGACCGTCTGGAGTGTTTATGTTAATGAAAGGAAGATCGGTTAAAACGGTACGGTTCCAGACTTTGACAACGATATTCTCTCTATACGTTGCCATCATTCCTTCTCCGATTACTACTTTAACGACAAACTTACCTCCCTCTAATGTAAGATCCTCCCAAACCATCATTCCAAATTCAAAGGATTCGTATGTAGAAAGATCCCAATCAACTTTATCAATATTGCTTCCATCCCAAGCTATCAATGTATATGGATGATTCGTGTAGACTAGAGCATTATCTGTGATAATACGGGCAGATCCTAAAAGAGTGATTAGTTTGTTTCGAATGGTTGTCATGCTCTCTGGAATATAGTAGTCGTTAGTCAAAGGTTGATAAAAGACATTGTACCTATTAGTTACAATTTCGTCTTCTTCGCCTTCCTCCTCCGCAGGGATAGTAATAGTTTCAACCGCGGTGTACATATATCTTCCGGTCACAAAATCATAGACCATATCTTTACCTTGGTATCTAGCCTCATATGTTCTAATTATTGCTCCTGCCCCCAAAATAACCTGGACTAGCCTTCTGAGTGCCGTCTGTCCTTCTGCAATTTCCGTCTCAAACTCTAAATAATCCTCTGCTGAAACTATGTATTCTCCTCTGGCATAACTGTAAAGAATATTGAAACCTAAATCATTCTCAACAACATAATAGCCAGGTATTCTCATCCCCAACTCGTAAACGTGTCTCAGTCCATTTGTTCCAATAAATTCTTTGAGATACACAGTGACTCCGGGGCCCAATTCTTCGTATCCTTTGTCATATTTGAATTGAGAACCAAGAGCCATGATATACACATTATTCTCATAATCATACACAATGTCATATCCATTAGGGCTAATAACGGTATAATATCCTGTCTCTCTATCGAAGACTGCATGCAAATTAAAATCTGCATCATATGTAGCCACAATATCCTGATTTCCATAAAAAGCATCCACCTCTTCGGGGATTTCGCCAAGAGGTTCCCATTTAAATTCATTCCCAGCAAGAGGATCCGAGTCAGATGGAAGACGTAATCTTCTTACCTTTTGCCGCCCGATAAGGTCGGAAATATAGATAAGATAATCTCTAGTCACCCCCATAAACTGTTTGTCCATTCTGGGTCTGTAATAGGCGTTTCCGGATACTACCTCGATGCTCTCAGGATTATAAAGGAATTTTAAGTCCCTTGTTTCCATTCTTTCGCCAAAATCGAAATATACCGGAACAGTCTCGTGCAATTTAATAGAATACGGACTATCTCCCACCATGTTTTCAAGCGTTCCCACCGAATACATAGCAAAATCCTTCTCCAGCTGATCAATATTCTTGACACGTTGTTTGAAGCCAATCATTATACTGATAGTTCCAATCAATTCATCCACGCCAAAGAATTGCTTAATACTGTCATTAGAAGTGGTTAGTCTAATTACCTCAGGTTCAAATGTCGCCCAGCTATCCTCCATCAAGGCCATTACAATATCCGTTAGACCGAGGACAAGATCCCCGCTTTCATTTTCGAAATCGTAGCCCATATATTCATATAGGGAGGTTATGAAAAGATCTTCCCTAACTTTAAATTTGGGAAGGTTGGGGAAGCAAATATAATCCAACCAGACGTATCCTAGTTCCTCCACCGGATATGCAGTATTAAAGCTTACATCATTAGCATAAATCCTCATAATTGGCGTACTTACATCATTTTCGACTATATAGATGTACAAGTTGAAGGCGCTTCTCCCCTTTCTTGTCCATCTTCCGTTCTCTAAAATTTGTTCTCTAATATACTGGTCATACGACAAAGTAAAATAGATGTCGGCAGCTTTAGGTAAAATATACGGAGTATTTAAACCACTCGTATCCCCCATAAAGGCTCCCATCATCTTGGAAAGATTCACCTCTTCCGTCTGAGCAAAAACAAATTGACCTTCGAGATACCCCGAATATGTCATTACCTCTTGCAACTCATTAAAGTTATCAAAATTTGGGAAGGCAATTCTAACCTTTTCTCCGATATGAGTGGGATATAAGTCCATTCTCATAATCAAATCAGCTTCCGCATCTCTTGGTTTTTCTGCAGCCGAATAAACTTCAAGCTTAATACTATATACGTCAACATCATAGGTAACATCAAAATACGATCGATTCAAAAGCTCTTCAACGGACATTCCCAGTATACTGGCTATTGCCTCAAGATCGATGTTAAATTGCTTGTTTAAAAGCTGAATAATTTGATCTGTCGTGTAGTTAGTTCCCGTTGGGGAGGAGACTTTCATTACCTCCTTAATCAAGGGCATATCTATCCTTACCTTGATTGTCGCATGAGAGGCAGGGTCTTCCTCATCCTTCATCGTGGATTCAATGTTGTTCATGATGGCGTTCATTATGACGCTATATTCGCTGTCCTCCTCCTCGTCCTTGTTGGGATCAAGGATACTATCAACCACCATTACAATCATTTTATCTACAAAGTCGGAGACAAACTTCAAAGTGCTGGCTAAATTAAACCCTCCTTTGTATGCCTTGGGAAGGCCAATATCTTCGAATTTCACGCCTCCGTAGAGATGCTGTAATCCCTCTATATCAATATACGTCAGCTCATCTTTATAAAACCCACCGATAATCAAATCATCCGTGGCAAGATCACGACATGCTAAGTACACTTTGTTGATTTTGTTGTCGTACTTGTTCATGTCAGTTCTCAGTAAAACATCCAGTTTTAAATCCAACGGAACAAGGTACATGTCCCCGATAAACTCGTAGTTTCCGGTTTCATAAAGAGTGTAGTCTTCTCTATCTAGAACAATATTTTGGGAAACACGAATGTCATAGTCTACCGCAATATTCATAGTAAACGGCACACTCTCGGTATAGAATGCACCAGTCTGCTTGTTCTTCTTTCTTACCAAACTGTTGCCTCTAAAGTCAACATCCATTCCGGTCAATATCTCTTTTCCAAGCTGCTCGTTGGGCTCCATTAAAAATTGCATATCACTATTCAGCGTACTGATAACCGAAGTCCCCAGAGTCGAGAACAGAAATCCCAAGTATTTGTAAGTCAAGGGATCGAGTTTGTCTTGGAATGGGGCGAATATTCCTTGTATAAACTCAGTAACATCCCCGGCTATCATAGTCAAGGGAATCTCATTAAAATAAACTGAGGTTTCATCCCCGTTTAGTGTCAGCTTGTAGTTTGTAGTTACGGCAGTCTTCAAAAGATACTCAACACTTGAAATTGCACTATCGCTAGAGCCATCCGAACTGACTGACGAAATCAAAGTTTCAAGATTCAACTGAGTAATCAGCCTGATCATTTGTTGGTATAGAACGGTATCTCCGAAGTTTGCAAATATTCTCTTAGAACCCTGCAAATTCAAATAAAGATTATTTCCTGGATCTGCTGGGTCGGTATTAATGCCATCAAAATAAAAACCAATTAGCATGGTATTCGTGGTGCCGTCATACCACTCCAGCAACAAATCGTTATATTTAATCAATTCGTTATGTTTTGCTAAAGCTGCCTCATATTCGGGAGTGCCCTCTTCGTATTGATCGTAGGGCCATGTATACATATTTCCTTGCAATCTCAAAATAAAAGCCGAACCATCATCAGTATTGATTGCCATATCAATGCCCATGTAATATCCAGTAGTCGATACAATCTCGCTATCCAAATAGTCCAGAAGATTTTCCAAAGAACCAGTAGCTCTTTCTACCGCTTCGTCTTTTGTAGTGTGATCTTTATTCGGAAAATTGGTTTCGTTGTCCAAAATGGGATATGGGTCAGCATAGATATCTTCAGGAGGCGTGCAAGAAGTAAGCATGACAATAATGAAAGCTACTAATACAAAAACTAAAACTGCTTTAACTATATTGCGACCCACTTGCCTACCTGTTTGTTCTCCCGCGACCTTCGTCGCCACCCCGCCTCATTAGTACCATTCAAAGCAAAAAGGAATTCCCCTTATATATAATGCGTACGTTATTATACTATAATAAAGGCAATACCTTGTCAACGCATATAAATAATATATCACTCACAATTCAGTACCCTTCAGCAAACATTCACCCCCACTTTCTATCATCATCAAAAACACACATCGAAAAAAGCATCAGAAACTACATTGCAAAAATTTGCATAAATCATCTCTAGAAACGTTGCTCTTTAAGGCCCCATAATTATCTAGCCAAACTTCTTCCAAATGTCCATATACTTCCACTCTTAATCCGAAGACTTCGAGCCCCAAAGACTAGGCAAAGGCTATCAATAATTTAATGATTTTTTTAAAAAATTTTACCCCCATAAACCGCTGAAACAGAAAGCACATTCGTCTATACGATTCTAAATTTTTCTTTTTTTATTTATTGCGACTATAGGATACTTATATCTATTATTTGGTGCCCTAAATTGCGATATGCCCAATCAAACGTTATTCCCTCAAAATCTAAAATATTCACATTTATTGCTTAAAACTTTAGCCCCTCCGATTGTCGTTTTTTCTACTTTTTTCGCCCCATAATTCTGTTCTGTTTTTCTTCTTGAATCTCGATAAATATATCTGAATAGTCCCCCTTTCGTCCCCCTAAGTTTTGCCCATTTTTTCTTCTTTTACCACCTTAAAAACATCTCAATAATCCCTGTTTATTACATTCCTTTTTTCAAAAATCTACCCTTATTATTTTCTTCTTTAGAAAAAATTAGCATCTATTTTTTATTTGATAATATTATTACTTTCCTTTATAATCACATTGTGATTTCTTAGGATATCCTTCGGAGGAAAAGATGCTTGAATATTTGAGCGGCAACAGCATAGGTGTTTACTTTATTATCTTCTTTGGCAAGATAATTGAAGTTGCCATTGCAACTGTTCGTATCGTGCTTATAAGCCGTGGTCAACGCACTGTAGGGGCCATAATAGCCTTTCTTGAAGTATTGATGTGGATATTCATATCGGGAAGTGTAATCGTTGGTGTAGCAAAATATCCCCTAAAGGCAGTTGTATATTCTGTGGCCTTTGCGCTTGGAACATTCCTGGGATCCATGCTGGAAGATTACCTTGCTTTAGGCCTTAGTACAATTCAAATAATCACCTCAGAAGACACGAAGGCACTTCAACAGATCCTTCGAGAAAATTACCTTGCAGTGACTGTAATTAAAGGGGAAGGAAAGGATGGGCCCAAAGATATCCTTACTATCCATTTAAAGCGCAAGCGGGTAAAAACAACAGTTCCTCTCATCAATCAACATCTTACAAACAGTCTAATAACAGTAACTGATGTTAAAATTATAAAGGGTGGATACATCCGTAAATAAGGTCTTTCGGTCATTTCCTTCACCTCTTAAAAAAGCTCTTTTTATCCTATTATATTCAACCTTAGATATTATCCCTTTCTTCAAAGCCCCTATCCAACTATCTAAAACAACCTTATCCCTTACTCAGAAGCCCTTATCTATCTAATTTTTAATAACCTTATCCCTTCATTCAAATCCTTTATTCAACTAATTTAAACAATATTTTCCCTTCCTTCTAGCAAGGCTCTTATGCATTCCAAGAAGACCATAAGTCGATTAAATTCTGCGATGCTAGCATTTAAGCTCGAAAACTTTTCCCGTGTAAATCAACAATATCCTAACTATCCTACAACAAGCCCTATATTCTATAACTTTTATTAATCCAACGCTTAAAAGATTGTTTTGAATACCCCATTGGACAAATCTTAATTATCAGAACACTTTGTCTTTCATTCTT
>JAQVQU010000083.1 GCA_028701415.1 Clostridia bacterium
GGAGACTATATACTTTTTGACACAAAATTTCAAATTAATAAAAAGGCCATTGATATACAAGTGGATTATCTATCAAAAGAATATGGCACAGGAGATCCAGTATTTACCTGGCAAACGGTTAATAACACCTTCCTCGAACCGGGAGATCAATTGAGAATAGTAATCACTAGAGAACAGGGAGAAAACGTAAGATTTGATACCTTTGGAAATGTAATAGGATATGATTTTTATTGGAGCTTTGACCCTGTTGACCCTGGGCAGTCAGATAGATATATCATTATACCTGTCTTTGATACTTTTGTAGTAAATCAAAAAGTCGTTCCTTCGGGGGTAACTGTTAATTTCCAAGAGGTCGCTGGGTCGGGAGGAAGAGTATATACTGCTAGTTACGTATTCAATAATATTACACAAACTGTAAGGAGCGAGGACCTGATATACTACGTAAATGCAACAGGTGAAATGGTTGATTCTAATGGGGATGGGCAGCTGGATGGACTGCCACCTACATCACCAGGTGAATACTATGTCCAGCTTAGTGATAATTACTTAGTTGTAGATCCTGGAGCTGGTAGATCATCCACTTTTATTGTGCAATAACAATTAGTGGGAAAATAATGGGGGATAATTCTTTATTCTTAATTGAATGAAATTAGGTATTATGTAGGTTAGGCTTTTTAAAAAGCTAGAATAATTTTAGGAGGGATGAAATGGCAGAACAAAAATTTAGTATAAGCAAGTGGGAAGAACCAGACAGGATTAACAAGGAACTAGAAAACCTTAGAAAAGTTCCAATTTACGAAATTAGCGAGGAGGAACATAAAAAAGTAATAGAGTATTTTGATGTAAAATGTTCTAAATCTAAAGCTATTGCTAATGATGCAAAAAAGTATGTTCCTGGAGGCGTACAGCACAATCTTGCATTCAATTATCCCTTTCCGTTAGTTGTAGATAAGGCGGAAGGAGCATATTTACAGGATATTGATGGAAACAAATATATTGATTTTTTGCAAGCAGGTGGGCCAACCATACTTGGATCGAATTACCCGATTATTAGGGAAGAAGTAAAAAAGCATCTTGACAATTGTGGCCCGGTTACCGGTTTACTTCATGAATCTGAAATATTGCTTGCAAAAGAAATAAATAAGCACATGCCTGCAGTAGAAATGTTTAGAATGTTGGGCTCTGGAACGGAAAGTGTAATGGCTGCTTTAAGAATTGCAAGAATTGAAACGAAGAATAAAAGAGTGATTAAAAATGGTGGAGCTTATCATGGATGGTCCGACCAAATGGTTTATGGTTTGAAGATCCCTGGAAGTAGGCAATTTCTCGAAAGCCATGGAATACCGGGAAAAAGTTATTCATTAACCGACGAAGTAAGACCCAATGACCTTGACATGCTTGAAAGAATGCTTTTTTTGAACAGAATGAGAGGGGGGACAGCGGCAGTAATTGTTGAGCCGGTTGGACCTGAGAGTGGAACAAGACCCATTTCTTATGATTACAACAAAGAGGCGATGAGGCTTGCCCATAAATACGGTGCCTTGTTTATTTTTGATGAGGTTGTTACCGGCTTTAGAGTTGGACTTTCGGGAGCACAAGGATACTTCGGACTAGAACCAGACCTTACGGTGTTTGGAAAGATTATTGCAGGAGGATACCCAGCAGCAGGCGGAGTTGGGGGAAAAAGAGAATATGCCGGATTGATGGCAGCAGGCGTTGCGACAGGAAAACATCGTGCATATGTTGGTGGAACGCTAGCAGCGAATCCGCTTTCTTCTTTAGCAGGGTATCTTACTATTAAAGAAATTGAAAGAACCAACGCTTGTGTAAAAGCCGGAATAGCTGGGGAGAGACTAGCAGAGGGATTAAAGACACTAGTTTTGAAATATAATCTACCTTACGTAGTTTACAGCCAAGGAAGCATAGTACATTTGGAATGTACTGGAGCAATGAGTTTTGACGCCTCCTCAATGTGCTTGGTTAAGTCGCTTTCTGATTTATTAAGCAATAAAGCTATAATGACAGAAAGAAAGGTCTCAATGGAAATTATGGGTGCAGCATATATGGCTAATGGGATAGTAACCCTCGCAGGGTCAAGATTATATACCTCTCTTGCTGATACGGATGACGTTATAGATGATGCTTTACAAAGATTTGAAAACGTTTTCTCAAATGTGGTTCCTACAAATAAAGGACTCAAACCAAAAGCTCTTGAGAAGTATTTGAAAAATAAAAATTAAAAATATTGTTTTCATAGGTTTAATTAGGAGGCAGGATGTATATTATTTCTTTTGATATGGGCACGAGTTCCAATAAAGCAGTATTAGTGGATTACTCTGGCAAAATTATTGCTCAAAGTAGGGCGGATTATGGCATGTCTTACCCGTATCCTGCTTGGGCGGAACAGAATCCTAATGAGTATTGGAGTGGGGTATGCAAGAGCTCAAAGGAGTTACTCTCAAAAACTGGTATAAAGAAAGAAGACGTTAAAGGAATTGTATTTGCAACTCAAGCGATGGGAGTAATCCCGGTTGATGAAGAAGGAGAAATACTATATCCTAATATTTCATGGGTGGATGGAAGGGCGCAGAGACAGGCAGATTCAATAATGAGAAAGTTTGGAGGCCCCAAAATCTTTACTCTTTTTTCTGGCACACCTATTATGGGAAAGGATGTTGTTGCCAAAATTATGTGGGTAAAAGAAGAAAGGCCAGACATATATAAGCGCACAAAATATTTCCTTGATGTAAACGGATATTTAAAAATGAAGTGCACGGGAAGAATGGTCGCTGAATTATCCGGAGCTTCTTCTTATGGGCTAGACTTAAAAAAGAACACCTGGCTGTCTGTTCTTAAGTTAACTGGAATAGATATGTCTAAGCTACCGCCTTTAGTGAAATCGACAGATAATGTGGGCCCACTATTAGAAAAAGCCGCAGGAGAAATGGGCTTACTTGAAGGCACTCCCGTGTTTGGTGGATGTGATGATGTTCAGAGCGCGTGTATTGGTAGCGGGATGACAAGAGATGGCGATGTACATATATACTTGGGCACATCAGCCTGGGTGTGCGCTTCTTCCAAAGATAAAACGAAGTTCAAGAATGGTGCAGCAGCAATAAAGAGCGCCGATCCGGAAATGAATTTGATTTCAGGTATAACTGAATCTGCTGGAGCAAACATTGATTGGATAATGAATCAATTTTTTTCGAAAGAAAAGGAGACATACGGGGAGGACATATATCGAAAAATGGATGAGCTCATAGTCAAGATTCCATGTGGAAGTGATGGATTGATTTGTACCCCTTGGATTCTTGGAGAAAGGTGTCCGGTTAGCACTACAACCACGAGAGCTACACTTTTTAATATGACAAATGTTCATACCAGAGAACATATTATGAGGGCAGTATATGAGGGAATAGGTTTTAACTTGAGGTGGATATTAGACAACTACAAAAAAGACTATTTGTTCAAATGCAAGACATTTAGGGTAGTTGGAGGGGGTGCTCTTGATGAAGTATGGATGCAAATTATAGCTGATATTACTGGAACTGAATTTTCTGTAATATCTAATCCTAGGAATGCAGGAGCACTTGGGGGTGCTATAATTGCAATGATAGGTTTAGGGGAGTTGAAAGGATTTGAAGATGCATATAAATTTGCAAAGGTCAGCAAAGTATTCACCCCGAATCCTATTAACTTTGACATTTATAATAAGATGTATAAGACATATAAAGAAATATATTTTGGACTGAAAAATGCCTACGAAATGGCTAATGGAGATAGGTTTACTAATACTTTTAAAGGTGAAGGTGAATGATGACAGAAGATAAAATGATAGAAAAAATAAAAGGGAAGATTATTGAAATTGGGAAACTTCTTGCAGAGGAAGATCTTTCTAAGAAAGGAGACACAGTAAGTGTTAGGCTTGGAGACGGTATTTTAATGACTGATCCAAACATCCCTTTAGCCGAACTTACTGATAAGGATTTTAAACAGATTTTAAGAGGGGATAATATGAGTATTTTAGAAGCATTGCATATGGCTGTATTGGGTTATAAAAAAGAGGGAAATGCAGTGATAATTAATCAGGCTCCATATTGTTCCATTGTTACTGGGAAAATGGACAGACTGCCAGCCGTACTAGATGATTTTGCTCAAATAGTTGGTTATTCGGCTAAGGTCTCTAAATCAGATAATCTTATAGACATTTTACTGGCCCTAAAAAAGAGAAACGCTTGTCTAATACAAAATGGATCCTCTTTAGCAGTGGGAAGAACTTTAGAGGAAGCATTTACAGGAGTAATGGTGCTTGAAAAAGGAGCCAAGGCTTTTGTCGAATCAACAATAATTGGTAATCCCGTAAAAATAGGCCTTTTTGACTCGTTACTTATGAATTTTATTTACAAAAAGAAATATAGCAAGAAAAATCAGAAGAACTTGCTCGAACAATTTAAGGAAAAAGAGGAGTGATATGAAAGAAAAAGAACTTAGAAATTTAGTAAAAGAATCTGGAGTGCGACTTGTAAAAGAAGGCTTGGTTAGAGGTACATGGGGAAATGTGTCTGTTAGGTTTGACGAGAAATCAATGATTGTAACCCCTAGTGGCTTGGACTATATGTCTTTGACACCCGAAGACATGGTATTAGTCGATATTAACACTCTAGAGTATGCTGGAGAGAATAAGCCAACGACCGAAAGAAAAATACATGCAGCTATATACAGAGAACGTCCCGAAGTCAATGCCGTGATTCATACCCATTCTCCTTGGTGTTCCTCGATGGCTGCTGCTCGAACAGAGATTCCAGCGGTGTCTGAAAGTTTTATAAAATCTATAGGAGGGGAGGTAAGGGTTGCTCCCTATGGGTTACCTAGCACCTCTAAACTTACTAATGCAACTGTATCTGCGATTAGAGATAGGAAGGCTTGTTTGATGGCTGGGCACGGTGTGTTGGTTTGTGGAGAATCTCTCGAAGATGCCTTTCAGGTTTGTAAAATTCTGGAGGATGCTGCACAAAAATTCATTTCTGATAAAGTATCTTTGATTATTGGAAAGGGAGATGTAGGATTAAAAGAAATTAAGGAAGCTTTTGAAAGAGCCTCAGAAATAAAGTAATTTAAGGATGCGAAACACATATTTTTAGGAGCCCTTAGTGCTCAATAGGAGGAAAAATGCCAAACATAAAACCAATAGAATCGGAACAAGCAGTCCCAGATAAATATTTAAAAAAACCCAAAAAGAAAAAGGATAATCCCCATTATCGGGTAGGCCCTAGAAATGCCGAGGTTGCAAATTTTTATAGACTTGTTGTTGATGGAAAGAGAGGTAATATAGCCTTTCCAAACTCCGAATCAAAAGGCTTTTATATCGATTGCCTTGGTACAGCTATACAAAGTTTCCCAATAGAGATTTTAGCTTATTCTGTGCTAAATAATAGAGCTTATTTCGTTATCGCAACTTATGACCAAACTCCTGTAAGCCACAATCGCTGGATTGCGGAAGCAAACTCTGAGTACGCCAAATACTATAATAAGTATTTTAAAGGAGCGGGCTATGTTTTTAAGAGTACTATCAGATCAAAAAGAATAGCTGATTTGATGGATGTAGCTGAGAGCATTATGATTGTTCATTCTCAACCGTACGCATCTGGTCTCGCTGATAGTTATAGTTACGATTTCAGTTCTTATAAAGAAGATGGGTCAAGGCAATTAGCAAATTTGAATGCTTATTACTGGGC
>JAQVQU010000018.1 GCA_028701415.1 Clostridia bacterium
CTAATAAATGAAGCATATTGTTTAATTGTTTCATTGTTTGTTTGTGTTATCCGAGTGTGATATAATTATATTCAATATTAAATTGGTCGAAAGGTGAAAAATGAATGATTTTTGGGCGAAGCCGCATGTTTATAATATTAATTCAATTGAAAGATATGGTTCGGGATTCCCTCATGATATAAATTTTAATCAAAATACTTTATCTTTGAATGGGGAATGGTTATTTAAATTTTGTCCAACAACAAAAGATATACCTGAAAATTTCTATTTAATGGAAGATAGTAACACTGATTTTGATATTACTATAGTTCCTTCAGAATGGCAAATTTTAGGATATGATACTCCTATTTATTCGAATATTAGATATCCTTATGCGATCGAATCACGTAATTTTTTTAATATACCAAATATTAAAGCAGATAAGAATTCAGTTGGATGTTATGTTAAAGAATTTTTCCTAGAAAACATTAACAGCGAAATATTTGTAAACTTTGCTGGAGTAAATAGTTGTGCTGAGATATATTTAAACGGTTCTTTTGTTGGCTATTCTGAAGATAGTTTTGATGAACAAGAATATAGAATTACAGATTTTGTAAAGCCCGGAAAAAATAAATTGGCTGTCATAGTTTATAGATATTGCACAGGAAGCTATCTTGAAGATCAAGACATGTGGCGACTTTCTGGCATATTTAGAGATGTAACAATTATTTTTAAACCTCATATTGAAATATTTGATTGTTTTTTTTCAAGCAATTTAAGCAATGATTACAAAGAAGCTGAGCTCATAGGAGATATAGTAATTAAGTCTCATGGATCAGGAAGTGAAAATTTACTGTTAAGGTTAACCCTTTTTAATAATGAAGGAAACGAATTGTTTTCAGAAGATATTGAAAGGGTAAAAGTCAGGGATAATGGTGAAACTAGGAGTTCCTATTTAAAAAAAATCAATAATATAGATTTATGGTCACATGAATTTCCAAATTTATATAATATTGTCTTAGATCTTTTTGACAATCAAAACTTTCTTGATAGAAGAATTCTGAATTTCGGATTTAGAGAAATTAAAATTGTCCCACATAACAATGGAAAAGGGCCATATATACAACTTAATGGAAAAACTCTTAAGTTTTGTGGGGTAAATAGACATGATTTTCACCCAGAGTACGGCCACGCTGTTCCAATAGACATAATTGAAAAAGACATAATTTCGTGCAAAGTTAATAATATTACTGCAATAAGAACCTGTCATTATCCTAATCCAAAAATATTTTATGACTTATGTGACAAATATGGAATACTTGTTATGTCGGAGAACAATCTTGAAACTCATGGATTGGCTTTCTTATTGCCAAAAAACGATAGGAAATGGTCGGAAGAATGTTGTTATAGAATAAGAAATATGGTTAATACGCATAAAAACCATCCCTGTATTGTAAGTTGGTCCCTTGGGAATGAATCAGGGTTCGGGAATTCTTTTTTTGACATGAAAAATGAAGTGTTAAAAATCGATAAAACAAGGTTTATTCACTATGAGCCAGATACAACCGGTAAATGTAGTGATGTTCTATCAGAAATGTATTCTAAACTTGAAAAAATGCCTAAAATCGGTGAAAACAAGCCAATCA
The DNA here is from genome assembly GCA_028701415.1 of Clostridia bacterium. Taxonomy (GTDB): domain Bacteria; phylum Bacillota; class Clostridia; order Christensenellales; family DTU072; genus MWEH01. The sequence goes on from JAQVQU010000018.1 coordinate 1,626, forward strand.
CACACTGTGTATCACTTTGGAATCCTTTTGGGACAAAACTAAAACCTAGTGATTATATTGATCTTCCTTTCATACAATGTGAATATGCTCATTCTATGGGAAATAGTTTGGGGAATTTCGGGGATTATTGGGATCAATTTAAAAAGTATGACAGACTCGCCGGTGGTTTTATTTGGGATTTTGCAGATCAAAGTATAAAAGTAATAAATAATGGGATTACCGAATGGCGATATGGTGGAGATTTTGGAGATAAACCAAATGATTCAAATTTTGCATTTAATGGTATATTTAGAGCCGATAGAAGCCCGAACCCTGCGTTGTACGAGGTTAGAAAACAGTATCAACAAGTTGATATAGCTTTTACAGGTTATAAATTATTAATCTACAATCGTTACATGTTTACTAACCTTAATATTTTTGATTGTAAAATTGAATTGTTGTTAGATGGAAAAAAAGGCAATGAAATTATTTTGCCGATTCCTTCAATTGATCCTTTTACCATGGGAGAAATTGAGCTCCCTATCGATTTTCTCTTAGATGGGGAAGAAGTCTCTATTATCGTATCTATAATCACAAAAAAAGATAATAAATATTCCTTAAAAGGACATTCGATTGCTTACGAACAGATAATTATTAAAAAAAGTGATTTTAAACTTCCTGAGGTCTCAAGCAATAATTGTTCATACAGCGAGAATGACATAGAAATAATTGTTGCTTTTGGAGACTGCAAGTGTATATTAGACAAGAAAACTGGATATATATTAAGTTTAAGCGTTTGTGGAATTGAAAAATTAAAAGATCCCCTTAAACCTAATTTCGTTCGGGCTACAATTGATAATGATAGGCTTCCCCAAGTTCCTTTTTCTATAATAAAACGTCTTTTGGGAGTGGGAAAATTTAGAAAAGCTATGAAAAAATTGAGATCAAAAAGAATTAATATTTTTTCATCAGACGATAAACTCAGCGTAGCTATAGAATGGCGACTTCCCCATATTCGTAGCTTAAGAACATTATATTCTTTTAATTCAGATAATTCATTTGATTTGGAAATGGCCGTTGTTTCTTCTTCTGAATTAGAGAGATATGGATTTACTTTTAGTTTAAGAGAACAAATGGAGGGTATATCTTTTTACGGAAGAGGCCCATTTGAGAATTATTGCGACAGGAACAGTGCTGCAATATTAAAAATTTTTAATGGAATCTCTGAAGATTTCTTGCATGATTATTTATACCCTCAAGAGAATGGGGGGCATACAGATGTGAGATGGTTGGAAATAGGAGGTAATAGTGGTATAAGGATACAGGCAAAGGATAAACCTTTTGAAATGACCATTCATCCTTATACATATGATATGCTTGAAGATGCAAAACATTTACACGAATTAAAAACTACGGATAATTTATCTGTGTATATTGATGGCAAACAAAGAGGAGTAGGAGGAGATATACCAGCGCTTGCTTCTTTAAAGCCTTCATATAAAATTCTTCCGCATCAAGTTCATTCTTTCAAAGTTAGGTTTACGCTTTTATAATTCTTATGAGGTGAAATATGCTTGGTTTAGTTCTTGAAGGTGGAGGTGCTAAAGGCGCTTTTCACGCTGGAGCAGTAAAAGCTTTAATTGAAAGGAATTATCACTTTGATGGTGTTTCTGGCACTTCGATAGGGGCTTTAAATGGAGCAATGATAGCTCAAGGTAGCTTTAATGAATGTTATTTGCTTTGGGAACAGGTTAGGCCATCAACACTTCTTGATGTGGACGATGAAAAGTTTGATATGCTCTTTGATGATAGTTTTGAGAAAGAAGATATTTCCTATGCTTTTTCCTTGGCGAAAAAGGCTTTTGCCAATAAAGGACTATCAATGGTAAAGGTCCAGGAAATAGTCGATAAATATATCAACGAAGAGACACTTAGAGCTTCTATTACTGATTATGCGCTAGTTACAGTAAATATTTCGGAAAAATGGAAACCATTAGAAGTCTTCAAGGAAGATATTCCCGTTGGGATGTTGAAAAAATATATTTTAGCAAGTGCCTATTATCCTGCTTTTAATCGCCCGAAAATCGATGGTAAGTCTTTTATTGATGGAGGGATGTATGATAATTGTCCGATTAATCCATTAGTGCGTAAAGGTTACGATAATATAATAGTGATTAGTACGATGAGTAAAATGCCTAAACAGGAAGTTATAGATAAAAGTATTAAGATAAAATACATAAGACCAAGTGTAAAATTAGGGAATACTTTAGATATGAGAAATGAAAAAATTAAGTTTAATTTGAAGCTTGGTTATTATGATGCATTTCGTTTGACTGATGGTCTTTTAGGATGTAAATATTATTTTAAGCCTTTTGATGAATCTTATATGATAAATTTTTTAGAAAGTTTAAAAATTGATCTTTTTTCAAAATTATCTAAAATTTTTTCAATCACTGGAAATAAAAATACAATCATTAATTATTTAATCAATGAAGGGAAAAAATCTTTATACCTTCAAAAAACGGATGATCTTCCGAATTCATTTGCCTCAATTGTTGAAGAAGTTGCAGAAGAAAATACTGTTGAAAAATTTGAAATTTATGATATTTTTGATTTTATTAAACACATGAGAATTAAGGCTGATCCGAAAAGAAAAAATAACAACTGTGCGAAAGTTATTTCAGCAATGGAAGTATTGATTAATGCTTTAAACGAAAAAAATTAGGTTTTTAATTTCATTTTTTTTGGGGGGGAAATATTAATGGAGAAGAAAGAGATAAAAACTACTTTTATACAAGATCAAAAACCAGATTCAAGCAAAATTCATGATGATGATTTAATTGACAATAAAAACTTAAAAAAAATTTTTTTAGAGAAAATTAAGAAATATGCTAATAGGTGGTTTATTCAGGCATTTAGTGGAATGGCTCAAGGCCTATTTGTAACGCTTATTGCTGGGACAATAATAAAACAATTAGGAAAGCTTATTTTGTCTACTGGAACCCCAGCTGGGGTTGCTGTTGGAAATGGATTAAATGTTATTGGTTCGGTCGCCTCAATATTAATGGGTGCTGGAATCGGTGCGGGAATAGCAAGATATTTGAAATGTAGTAATTTAACAATTTTAACTTGCACTGTTGCTGGTCTTATTGGTGCTTTTTCCCTTTCTTTTATCGATGGTACATGGGTAAATCTCGCTAGCCAAACTATATCTGTTAAATCGCCAGGAAATCCTATTGGTGCGTATGTTTGTGCGCTTATTGCTGCAGAAGTAGGTAATTTAGTTTCGGGGAAAACAAAGCTTGATATACTATTGGTTCCTTTAACGGTAATCTTTGTTTCTGCATTATCAACTTTCGTAGCTTGGCCATTTATTAAATTTATTGATCTAGTTGCAAAAGGAATTGAGATTTCTACCGAGGCTACTCCATTTATAATGGGCATTGTTATTTCTACTACAATGGGATTACTTTTAACACTTCCTACTTCTTCGGCAGCAATTTGGATTTCTATCGCCGCAGTTTCCCCCAATTCTGATGCTATGTTAATTGCTGGGGGCGCAGCTTGTGTTGGCTGTTGTGCCCATATGGTCGGTTTTGCGGTTTCAAGTTTTAGGGAAAATAGATGGGGAGGATTAGTCGCACAGGGACTTGGAACGAGCATGTTGCAAATTCCGAATTTAATAAAGAATCCTAAAATTTTAATACCTCAAATTGTAGCTAGTATGATTGTAGGCCCCTTGTCAACGACAGTTTTTAGATTGAGATGCAATGCTTCTGGCGGTGGAATGGGAACAAGTGGATTTGTAGGTATTTTTGGAATGATAGAAGCATCCTCTGGACTTATCCCAGTTTGGCAAATAGCGCTAGGAATATTTTTATTAGCGATCGTAATCCCAGCCTTAATTGCTTTTGGGGTTTCAGAATTATTAAGAAGAATAAACTGGATAAAAATTAATGATATGAAACTTGAAATATAAAAACACTTTGAGGAAAAACAATTGAAGAGTAAGAATAATGTAATTTTAATTGATAGTAATAGTTTGATTAATAGGGCTTTCTATGCGCTACCTCCTTTAAGCAATACGAAAGGGATCGCAACTAATGCAATTTTTGGCTATTTATCTATGTTAGTTAAACTCATAGAAAATGAACGGCCTACACATATTTGTGCAGTTTTTGATGAAAAAGGACCAACGTTTAGAAACCAGATATATAGCGAATATAAGGGCACTAGAAAACCAATGCCAGAGCAACTTGCAACACAGTTCCCATTACTGAAATTATTATTAACTGCCCTCGGAATTAAGGTCATTAGTTTCAAGGGTTATGAAGCGGATGATTTGATTGGGACTTTTTCTAAAAGATTTCAGGAACAGGTTACCATTGTAAGTGGAGATCGCGACGTTTTACAGTTAATAGATAATTCAACAAAAGTATTAATAACAAAGAAGGGGGTTTCCGAGATTCATGAATATACTTTGGAATCACTCTCACAAGAAGGTTTTTCTCCCCAAAAAATAATTGAATATAAAGCTTTGGCTGGAGACCATTCTGACAATATTCCTGGAGCACCGGGAATAGGAGACAAAACAGCATTAAGATTACTTGATGATTTTGAAAGTATAGAGGAAGTTATAGATAATATTTCAAAAATTAAACCCAGATTATCTGAAATCATAAAGAATAATGTTGAATTGATAAAAATATCAAAAAAACTAGCTACAATTAATGTATCGGTTCCAATTGAGTTGAATCTAAATGATATAATTTTTAACCCCCAAAATAGCAGTGATTTTTTCTCACTTTTATCAGAATTAGAAATTAAGGCACTAATACCAAGATTTAAGAAGATTTTTAATATTGCTGAAGAGGAAGAAATTATAGAATCAAAAAGTAGCTTTATAAAAAATGAGGATATTTATCAAGAAGATATTCACGCTAAACGGGTATTACAAGATGGTTTAGGAACAGAAGAGTACTTTGAGAAAAGAATATTTGATAGGCGAGTTGACGAATCGGAATTAGCTGAAATTACCAACATTAACGAACTTAAAGAAGTTCTTGCCAGAAATGATTGTGGAAATTTAGCTTTCTATATGGATGATTTTATATATTTTGCGTTTAACAAAAAGATAACTTATGTGATCAGATGTAAAGAGGATCTTTTCGAGTACTCATTTTCATTTGATACCGCTTTAAACTGCTTTTCAAATATTTTTTCCAATAATAATGTAAACAAAATTGTATATGACGTAAAATCTTTAAAGCATTCTTTGCGCAAGTTAAACCTTCATTTTTATCAACCTTATGAAGATATATTACTAAAAGAATATTTATTAAGAAGTCACATAAATTTCAAGAATATATTAGAATTTATGGGGAGAGATGTCCCTTTAACTTCCTATCCTCAATTTTTTATTTCTATATCTGAAAAACAAGATTTAGAATTAATTAATTTAGGCTTAGAATCTCTATATAGAGAAATAGAACTACCTTTAGTCGAAGTACTTTATGATATGGAAATTTCTGGTTTTTCTGTAGATGTAAATGTTTTAAATTTGTTGTCAGATAAATATAGGAGTGAAATTGAAAAACTTGAAGAAATCATTTATAAAGAAGCTGGAAGAGAGTTTAATATTAATTCGCCAAAACAACTTAGTTGCATATTGTTTGATGAATTACATATAAAACCACAGGGGAAAAATAAATCAGGAGGATATTCTGTGGACGCAGAGGTGCTAGAAAGCATAGACCATCCTATTTCAGATTTATTGCTTAGATATAGAAAAATTAAGAAATTGCTTTCCACTTATATAGATGGAATGAGACCATTAATTAATAAGAAGACTGGTAAAGTACATACATCTTTCCAACAATGTGTAACTGCAACTGGGAGATTATCGTCTATTGAACCGAATTTGCAAAATATACCTGTTCGCAATGATGAAGGAAGAGAAATTAGAAAAATGTTAATCCCTTCGAAAGGTAATGTATTGATTACAGCGGATTATTCACAAATTGAGCTCAGACTCCTGGCAGTATTTTCAGAAGATAAGATGTTATTAGATTCATATAAAAATAATGAGGATATACATACGAGCACGGCTGCAAAGATTTATGGAGTATCTAAAGATTTTGTAAATCAAGATATGAGAAGGGCCGCTAAAGCGATTAACTTTGGAATAATTTATGGAATAAGTCCTTTTGGCTTAGCTAAGAACATAGGAACATCCGTTAAAATTGCAAAAGATTTTGTTGATAAATATTTCTTATCACATCCTTCAGTTAAAGAATACATGAATGAAAATTCTAATTTTGCAGTTACAAATCATTATATAAGAAGTATGTCTGGAAGGATTAGATTTTTCCCTGAGTTTACTCGGGGAAATAATTACGAGAGAAATTTTGCAATTAGAGCAGCAATGAATATGCCTTTGCAAGGATCATCTTCGGATATTATTAAAATAGCTATGATAAAAGTTTTTAATGAAATAGAAAAAAAAGATTTTAAAGCCAAGTTGATTTTACAAGTGCATGATGAGTTAATATTAGATGTCCCAAGAGAAGAATCTGAAGAAATAAAAATGCTTCTTATAAAATGTATGGAAGAAGCAGTAAAACTCCCTATTCCATTATTAGTAGACTTAAAAATTGGAGATGATTGGTTTCTTGCCAGTTGAGGGGGTTACTATGAAGATTGCAATTTCCGGTGGAATTGGAACAGGAAAGAGTGAAGTTTTAAAAATTTTAAAAGATGCAGGTATGAAGATAGAATCCGCTGATTTAATCAATAAAAATCTTTTAAACAATAATTCTTATTTGAAAAAGTTGTACGTTAATTTTCCTGAGTGTACGGACATCAATGGTAAGTTTGATTTTAAAAAACTCAAAGAATTAATCTTTAATGATCCAGAAAAGCGCTCTAAATTAAATTCTATATCTCATCCTTTAATAATAAATTATATAGAAAATATAAAGACACAAGGGATAATTTTTTTTGAAATACCTTTATTGGTCGGGAGCAAAACAGCATATCTTTTTGATAAAATCTGGGCTGTGAAGTCATCAGATATTTTCAGAATAGATAGGATTATAAAAAGAGATTTAGTATCTCATTCCGAAGCTTTGAAATACATTGATGCCCAGAAGGAAGAGAATGAGGTATATATCTTCGCTGATGAAATTATTATAAACGAGGGAGATTTATTCCATTTAGAAGAACAAGTAAAAAATTTGTTAAAAAAAATAGTCTATTATAAATGATTTTTAATTAGAATAGATTTGTAGATCCAAAAAGATATTAATCCGGTAATAATTCCAGAGACTATGCTTATTAGCGTTAGATATGGTAGATAGGAGAATACAATTTTTGTTCCCATAATTAAATATGCAATAAGAATTTGTACGAAATTGTGCGTAATTGATGATATTATACTTGTTGTGGGTATTCCAAGGCCTATGTAAATCATTAGAACAATCATTATTGATAAAGAAATTATTGATGCAGGAAGAGAATACATGATCATTGAGGGATTCCCAATAAATAGGGGGACAATAATTGATTTTAGGAAAGATATAATATAAGCGGAAAGAATATTGATTCTTAATATAGCTATTATCAGAACAATATTTGATAGGCCTAGTTTAAAATATGGAAGAAACGGAATTAATGGGGGCAATAAAGATTCAAAGTAGCCAATTATTATGGAAACTGACAACAATATACTGGTTTTAGTTAAAAAGGAAATATATTTCTGTTTCATTTTTATCCACTTATAAATAAATTGGAAGAATTTTCGTCAACTATTACTAAAAGTACTTTTTTGGGAGCGCAAAGAATTGTTTCTCCGGTTTTTGAAATAGATGGAGTATTAACGCATATTTGATTGGGGCAATCATTTTCTGAAATTTTAGCGGTATGATTTTCGATAGTAATTTTTATAGGACCTTCAACATTTAGTTCTATGATTTGATCATTGTCCAATGAATATTTCCCAATAAGGCTATTTCCTACATAAATCTCCAGATATTGTCCTGTAATAGAGGGGAAAAAACTGATAAATAGGATAACGGATATTATAAGGATGATAGACAAAAAAATAATATCCTTATAATTAAAAATATTGTAAGAAAGATATTTAATTCTCAGTTTTTTGTTTATTTCATTCATAACAATAAAAAAGCATCTAAAGATACCTGTTTTCTAGGAAATCAATTGATATATCTCCATATATCTCGTAATGCTCTGTATAAAGAACTAAAGCAGAGCAAGAATAATGATTTAATATTATTTGCATTTTGGAGTTTAGTCCGTTAATAAATATTAGTGTCGAAAGAGCATCGCAAATAGCCGCACTAGGACCAATAATAGAAACACTTAGAATGGGGTCGTTTGATTTTATCCATGCAGGTTGCCCTGAAGGATCAAATATGTGGTGATATCTTAAGTTATCATAAAAATAATATCTTTCATAATCGCCACTAGTTGAAATCGCAAAATTATCTGGAATAGCTACCTTTGCCGCAAATTGATTGGTTTCAGGTCGAGGGTTTTTTATATGAACAGTAATTTCACTGTTTGTCTTAATCGTGCCACCAATATTAATTATGGCTTTTTGCATCTCTTCAGCCAATTCAAATGATTTATCACAAGCATAACCTTTAGCTATTCCTCCAAGATCAATTTTTGACCTAGTGTCTTTTTTGTATACTGAATTTGTTTCACTATCCCAAACAAAATTATCGAACGAACAATACAGAAGTGTTTCCGTTATCATACTCTCTTCGGGGATGGATGAAACTTCTATCCCAGTGAATCTGTCTGGGCTAAAATTCCATAATTCTACAATAGGGAAAATAGCTGGGTTAAAAGAATTATCTGATTCGTATATCTCTTTGCACAAATTCAATAAATCAATTGTACTATTATTTACACAAACGATTTCAAATGCGGGGGCACTGTTGATTCTGTAAATATCACTGTTCACTATCGATGTGGAAAATGTATTATCAGCTTCATTTAAAAAAGAGGAAATATGTGTCTTTACATTTTTTGCGTTTCTTCCTGAAAGGTCGATTATACAATCAGTATTAAAAAATACATAAATTTCCCTTGAATTGCATGATGTAGCAAATACAAGGGATAGGATAGCGATAGATAATACTAAAAAAAACTTACGCATGAATAGCCCTAAGGAGAAAGAATGAAGGTGTTTTTTGAAAATATTACTCAGATTTATTGCTTTCTGGTCTTTCATTTCCCAAAAAACATAACCCAATACTTCCTGGACCGCAATGAGTCCCAATAACTGGTCCAACATCCATCTGAATGATTTTAACATCTGGGCGAGAATGCTTAATCATTGTCTCAATATGGAGAGCATCATCAAGAGAATTAGCATTCATAATAATAACGGGAAGTTCAGAATTAATTTTTGCGTTTTCTATCGCATCCTGAACAATAGTTTTTAGCGCTTTATTTTTTCCAGAAATTGATTGAAAAGGTTCTAATGTGCCAGCTTTTGTCAATTTAATAACCGGTTTTAATTGCAATATACCACCGAGAAAAGCCTTTCCTGCCGATAGTCTTCCACCACGTTTAAGAAAACTTAAATCATCTACTACTAGAGAAATATTAATGAATGGGGTCAATTTATCTAAAATTTTACAAACTTCGTTTACGGTCTTTCCTTCACTTAATGCTTTTGCTGCGGTTATGACCAATAACCCAGTTCCCATGCTTATAGCTTTTGTATCGTATCGAGTGAATTTAAGCTTTGGATATTTTTTCTTAAGGTCTTCAATCGCTTGATCCATCATTGAAAATGCTGCACTAAATTTAGTCCCAAAACTTACGTAAAAAACCTCATTTCCTTTTTCAAACTCTGGTTCAAAATATTCTCTAAATTCCTCGCTGTTAAGGGCCGAAGTCGTTGGAACATTTCCTTCATTAATTTTTCCATAAAACCAAGTTTTGTCGAAGGTTTGTCCTAAGTCAGCATAGAATGTTTCATTGCATATAGAATATGGGAAACGTATTGCATTATTTTCTATACCGTATTCTTTAGCTAGAGCTAAATTTAATTCACTATCTGTATCATAGAAAAAAGAAATCATTTTATCCTCCATATAAATCATAATTTGATAAAATAATACCATGTATATATTTATAAGTAAAGAATACTGAGTTTTTATAAGTAATATATGTGGTTTTTCTAAACTTAAGAATGTTTACACTAAAGCCTATTACATGTTATAATCCAATAACAAAAGGGGTATTTTATATGAGTAAAGCCGATTTGATTTTCATAAACAATATTCGAGAAATATTATCTAACGGATATGACGATAGTCACTTAGATGTTAGACCTAGGTGGTCGGATGGTGCGCCAGCACATACGATTAAGAAGTTTTGTTTAGTTAATAGATATGATTTGACTGATGAATTTCCTATTTTAACTATTAGAAAAACTTTTTATAAGAATGCTATAGATGAACTTTTATGGATTTGGCAAAAAAAATCAAATAATGTAAGATTTTTAAAGTCACATATTTGGGATTCATGGGCAGATGAAGATGGTTCGATCGGAAAAGCTTATGGATACCAGTTGGGAGTAAAGCATAAGTATAAAGAGGGGGATTTTGATCAAGTAGATAGGGTTATTTATGACCTTAAAAATAATCCTCAATCAAGGCGAATTTTGACGAATATATATGTTCATCAAGATTTACACGAAATGAATTTATACCCTTGTGCTTATTCGATGACATTTAATGTATCAGGGAATAAATTAAACGGTATTTTAAATCAAAGAAGTCAAGATATGCTCACTGCAAATAATTGGAATGTTGTTCAGTATTCTGTCTTGCTACATATGTTAGCTAAAGTTACTGGGTTAGAAGCTGGGGAATTAGTACATGTAATAGCAGATGCACATATATATGATAGACATGTTCCAATTGTGAAAGAAATTATTGTGAATAAACAGTTTGATGCTCCTATTTTTAAAATCAATGAAAGAACTAACAACTTTTATGATTTTAAGGTTGATGATTTTTCTTTGATTGATTACAATTATTCACCTTTGGACCAAAAAATTGAGGTGGCTATATAATGCAAGCAATAGTATGTGTTGACCAACAATGGGGAATAGGGAAAAATAACGGTTTGTTATTTCACCTTCCCTCTGACCTAGAATATTTTAAAAGGATCACGTTAGGAAAGACAATTGTTATGGGAGGAAATACGCTATTATCCCTTCCTAAATCAAAACCGTTGCCCGGTAGAACAAATATTGTTTTATCAGATTTATTTACACGTGATGATTGCACTGTATGCCCAAATTTAGAATCCCTTTTTCAGGAACTTAAGAATATTCCATCTAAAGATATTTTTATCGTTGGGGGTGCTATGTTTTATAAAACGATGATCGATTATTGTGATTATGCCTTTATCACAAAGGTTAAGACAATATGCAAGGATGCAACAGTTTTTTTCCCTAACTTAGATAATATGCCAAATTGGGAGCTTGTTGAAGAGAATGAGTTAATTGAGGAAAACGGTTTTTCTTTTCAATATACTATATATAAAAATAATAATGCTAAAGTATTTCATATAGGAGATGAAAAATGCTAAAAATTCAAATGAAAACCCCTTTAGTCGAGATTGATGGCGATGAAATGACAAGGATTATTTGGGATAAAATTAAAAAAATCTTGTTAAATCCTTATATAGATTTAAAAACTGATTATTATGATTTAGGAATAGAAAACAGAGAAATTACAAAAGATATAGTGACAAAACAAGCGGCAGAAGCGATCAAGAAATATGGCGTTGGAGTAAAGTGCGCTACTATTACTCCGAATGCAGAGCGAGTTAAAGAATACTCTCTTTCTCAAATGTGGAAATCTCCCAATGGCACAATTCGATCGATTTTAGATGGCACTGTGTTCCGTGCCCCGATAATGATTGATGGAATTAAGCCAATTATACCATGTTGGCAACAACCAATAATTATTGCAAGACACGCATATGGAGATGTATACTCTGGGGTCGAAAAATATGTCCCAGAGGGTGGAAAGGTCTATTTAAAATTTCCTGATGGTTCTGAGTTGTTGGTTAAGGAATTATCTTCTTCTGGTGTTATACAGGCAATGCATAATTCGGATGCAAGTATAAAAAGTTTTGCCAGGAGCTGTTTTAATTTTGCTCTTGACAAAAAAATGGATATTTGGTTCAGTGCGAAGGATACAATAAGTAAAATTTATGACCATAGATTTAAAGATATTTTTGAAGAAATATTTTCGACAGAGTTTAAAGAAGCTTTTTCAGAGTTAAACATTAATTACTTTTATACTCTCATTGATGATGCGATTGCTCGAGTTATTCGTAGCAAAGGCGGATTTATTTGGGCCTGCAAGAATTATGATGGTGATGTTATGAGTGATATGTTAGCTACAGCATTTGGATCTCTAGCTATGATGACTTCAGTTCTCGTTTCTCCAGAAGGATATTATGAGTTTGAAGCTGCCCATGGGACAGTTACTAGGCATTATTATAATTATATTAAGGGTATGGAAACCTCGACTAACTCTGTTGCAACAATTTTTGCTTGGTCTGGATCTTTAAGGAAAAGGGGACAATTAGATAACAACAATACCTTAATTGACTTTGCTTCCAAATTAGAAAATGCAACCATTGAGACAATATCTTCTGGATATATGACTAAGGATTTGGTCCCACTTTTCTCAAAAGATGACATTAAGGTAGTATCTCTTAACACAATAGATTTTTTGTATAAAGTTCAAGAAAATTTAAATAAAGCTTTATTTGTTATGAAATGATAGAAGTAAAAACATTTGTATCGGGTAGTCTAAAAAATAATAGTTATTTGGTCTATGATCATAATTTCACAGAAAAAAGTATTTTAATAGATCCTTCTGCTAGTTATTCTCAAGTTAGAGAATATATTAAGATAAACGGTTTGTTAATTTCCGATATTTTTCTAACCCACGGCCATTTTGATCATGTAATTGATGTCCCTCTATGGAAAGAAAAAGGGATTAGAGTGCATATACATAAGCATGAGATGCCAAATATTACTAGTTATATAACGAAATGTTTTTTAAAAAAAAGAGAATTATCTGATATAATAATAGACGATTTTATTGATGACAACAGTAATTATAAAATCAGTGAAAATATTAACATAAAAGTTATTCATACTCCGGGACACACTGCTGGAAGTTGTTCGTTTATTATTGATAACATGATATTTTCTGGGGACACACTCTTTAAAGATAGTTACGGTAGGACTGATTTTTTTGATGGGAATTTTTCTGAAATAATTAAATCAATTAACAAACTGTTTTTGCTGAGTGGTGATTATATTGTGTTCCCTGGACATTATGAAAAAACCAGTTTAATCTATGAAAGACAAAATAATCCAATAAGATATGAACTCTAAAATAAAAAGTTACAATGTTTATTTGAATGTTGATTTACCAGAATTTTTAAACGATGTTCCTGAGATTATTAGATCTTTTTCTCCAATAATTAATGTTTCTAAGGATAATGAGCTTAATCATTTTTCTGTTAAATATGAGGTTACTATAAACAATAACGCATTTTTGAAGATAGAATTTTTAGATGAGAAGATTAATTATGCCCTACCTCTAATATGCAACTTTTTGTTCCCATCTTTAGTGGACAAGAGCAACATTAAACGTTGCATAAAAAAAATATTATATCAATATTGCGTTTCTTTAACTGGAATAGAACTTCCGTATGGAAGTTTAACAGGAGTAAGACCAACAAGAATTATTTATGCTAATAATGGTAGCTATGGCAACATAAAACAATATTTAATTGATAATTTTTATGTTTCTCCAGATCGTGCAAAGCTTATTGAAGAGGTAGTGAAAAATCAAGTTGGATACTACGCTCCAGATCCGTTATCTCTAGATTTATTTGTCAACATACCGATTTGTAAAACAAAGTGTTCCTATTGTTCTTTCGGAACAACTAGTTTACACAAAGTTGAAAATATTTTAGATAAATATGTTGATTGTTTGTGTGAAGAGATTTCTTACAAATTAGAGCTGTTGGAACCTTCGACTAAAATCAAAAATATATATATTGGGGGCGGAACCCCTTCTTGTATACCTCTGTTTTTGCTAGAAAAAATTCTTTTAAAATTGTCTTATCTTTCTAAGGAATTTACTGTTGAAGCCGGTAGGCCGGATTCAATTAACGTTGATTTAATTAAAATGATTAGTGATTATGGCGTGACTAGAATATCTATTAACCCACAGACTTTTTGTGAAATGACTTTAAAAAATATTGGAAGGAAGCATTTGATCGCCGATATTTATAATGCTTACGATATTGCAAAAAAATTTAATTTGAGCATTAATATGGATTTAATCGCTGGTTTACCTAATGAGAACTTAGAGATTTTTACTAGTTCTCTCAATAAAACTATTCTTTTAAAACCGGATAACATAACGGTACACTCCCTTTCAATCAAAAAAGGCTCTAATTTGAAACAAGAAGGCTTTTTAAAAAAAATAGATGGATTGACGAAAAAAATGGTTGATTTCTCCATAAATATTTTAAAATCTAATGGGTATATACCCTATTATTTGTATCGACAAAAAAACATGTTGGATAATTTAGAGAATGTCGGATATTGTTTGCCAGAGAAACAATGTTCGTATAATATCGATTATATGGAAGAAACTAATTCGGTAATTGGTTTTGGGGCTGGCGCAATGACAAAAATCATTGATTTTGAGCAAAATAAAATTGAAAGATTTTGCAACAAAAAAGACATTCCGATGTATTGCTCTGATGTGCAAAATTTTCATCACTAAATTAAAAATACGCTTTACAGTATTTAGTATATTATGATAGTATAAAATGCGTACCTTAACCTTGGGGCTTCGTGAAATGAGTTTCTATGATTAAGGCGAATAATCTCATTTAGAAAAGGAGTAAAAAATGACAAAAGAAAAAAGAATAGAAATTATTGCCAAGTTTGCTAGATCAGAGGGTGATACTGGTTCCCCCGAAGTACAGATTGCTTTGTTAACGGAAAGGATTAAAGAGTTAACAGAACATCTTAATATTCATAGCAAAGACCATCATAGTAGACTAGGATTATTAAAAATGGTTGGACAAAGACGTAGTTTGCTTGATTACCTTAAGAAAAAAGATATAGAGAGATATAGAAGCATAGTCAGTGAATTAGGGCTTCGAAAGTAAAAAATGAAGGGGAATAAAATCCCCTTTTTGTTAATATATTGTGTCCGATTCAGGACTTGGAGGAAAGATGAAAGAAAGTAGAATATTTAAGACAATTATTGGAGGACGTGAGGTAAGCACAGAAATAGGTGGGTATTGTTCTCATAGTAATGGTCAATGTTTAGTTAGATGTGGCGAAACTGTTGTTATGGTAAATGTTACCATGTCTAAAGATGTTAGGGATGGGTTAGATTATTTCCCGCTCGGAGTAGATTTTGAAGAAAAAATGTACTCGGTTGGAAAAATACCAGGTGGTTTTAAAAAGAGGGAAGGAAGGCCGAGTGATAAGGCAATTTTAACTTCAAGATTGATTGATCGTCCTATTAGACCTTTATTTCCAAAAGGCTTTTATAACGATGTCGCAGTTGTCGCAACAGCTTTATCAGTTGAACCTAATATTCCTCCAGAGGCTTTGGCAATGGTTGGAAGTTCAATCGCTCTTTCTGTTTCGGATGTACCATTTAATGGCCCAACGGGTTCTGTTGTCGTAGGGTATGTTGATAATGAATTTATTATTAACCCCGATTCTAGACAAAGAGAAGATTCAAAACTCAATCTTACATTAAGTGGAACGAAAGATGCCATTATGATGGTTGAGGCTGGTGCTAACGAAATTACTGAAAAAGAAATGCTGGACGCTATCCTGTTTGGCCATGAAGAAATAAAAAAGATTGTTAAATGGATAGAAACTATAGTCGAAGAAGTTGGAAAGCCCAAGAAATCTTATGTTCCGCATCTTCCTTCCGCTGAATTAAAAGAAAAAGTAGTTGAGTATTCAACAGAAAAAATCAAATATATGTTTGACACATATGTAAGGGCGGAAAGAGAGCAAAGAGAAGAAGAAATAACTAAGGAAATACAGGACTACTTTGCTGAATTATTCCCAAATAAAAAAGCAGAAATTGAAGATATTCTATATTCTATGAAGAAAGAATGTGTCAGAGAAATGATCGCTAATAGAGGCGTTCGTCCAGATGGTAGGTCATTAATTGAAATTAGACCAATTTGGTGCGAAGTTGGGCTCCTTCCTCGGGCACATGGTAGTGCTGTGTTCACTAGAGGACAAACGCAGGCCCTAACAATTACTACTTTAGGGACAATAAGTGATGCTCAAAAACTTGAAGGTTTAGATGACGATGTTTTTAAGAGATATATGCATCATTATAATATGCCTCCGTACAGTACTGGCGAAGCAAAAGCAATGAGAAGTCCTGGACGTAGAGAAATTGGACACGGAGCACTTGCTGAAAGAGCGCTTGAGCCAGTTTTACCTTCGGAGGAAGTTTTCCCGTATGCGATTCGTACTGTATCTGAGGTAATCTCTAGCAATGGATCAACTTCACAAGCAAGTGTATGCGGAAGCACTCTTTCTTTGATGGATGCTGGGGTCCCAATTAAGGCGCCTGTTGCAGGAATTGCTATGGGATTGATTAAAGATGAAGTTAACGATAAATTACATATTCTTACAGATATACAAGGATTGGAAGATTTTTTTGGAGATATGGATTTTAAAGTGGCTGGAACTACTGACGGTATTACGGCTATCCAAATGGATATTAAGATTAAGGGTATAAGCGAAGAAATTTTAACAAAAGCCCTTGAGCAAGCAAGGATAGGCAGATTATATATATTAAACAAAATGATGGAATGTCTTGATTCTCCTAGAAAAGAATTGAATAAATATGCTCCTAAAATAATCCGTTTTGAAATTGATCCTGATAAGATTAGAGAAGTAATAGGTTCTGGTGGAAAAGTTATTAACAAGATTATTGAAGACACAGGGGTAAAGATTGATATCAGCGATGATGGACAGGTATTTATTGCCACAAATGATGACAAGATGGCAAATAAAGCGAAGAGCATCATATTAAGTATAGTAAAGGATCCAGAAGTAGGAGAGATTTTTGATGGTCCAGTAGTGAAGATTAACGATAAAGTTGGTGCGTGGGTAAATATTTCTCCTGGAAAGGACGGAATGATTCACATAAGTAAATTATCTGATGAAAGAGTTGAAAAAGTAAGTGATGTTATCAAAGAAAGAGATATCGTTAGAGTAAAACTTATTAAAATTGATGATAAAGGTCGATTTGATTTAAAATTAATCAAAAAATTATAAAATATTTAACCCTCGCGAGAGGGTTTTTTATTTCATAGTATTAATAATTAACGTTTAGATATTGACTATAGTCATACATAATGTTATAAAAGTAATAGGGGAGCGCGATAAGGCGCTTTTCTTTGCGTAAAATAAGATGAGTAAGAAAAAAATCATTTTTTTATTAATACTAACTCTTTTGATCGGTTTGGTCCTTTTTTCTTATGGTTGTACTCCAGATACTATTATTGATGAAAACATCAACCTTGCAATCCCTGAAGAATCAGAATTGATAGAGGTGACAATTGGCGAAGAAATTATTTGGAGTCATTATTATTTTGATGTTTATGATATAAATGGATTATATGTAGAATCGATTATTTTGGATCCATCCCTAATTTCAAACGAAGATTTGGCAAAATTAAATTCACCTGGCCAAAAGTCTATAAAAATTTCTTACAAAGGTAAAACTCTTTTTCTTACAGTATTAGTTAATCCGCAACAAACAGTTTATTCATACGATGTTATATATGATTCCACCGAAGGTATCTTTGAAGAGACCGGAACACTTCCTTCAGCTACTACAAGAACTGAACATTTAAGCATTATATCGGAGTTGCCTATTCCTGTACGAGAAGGTTATTTATTTATTGGGTGGTATTTAAACCCAGATTTTTCAGGGAATAGAATTGTTTCTCCATACAATCTTACTACCGACATTACTTTATATGCTAAATGGGAACATTCAGAACGTCATGAGATCGAATATAGAGAAGTTATAGATGGTGAAGATAAAGGGATCATAGGAAATTCCATCACGAATATAACTCATGGAGATAATCGGTCTTTAATGATACCATCTGCAAGACCAAAATATGATTTTATTAGATATGACTTGCATCTTAAATCATCTGGAGAATTTATTAGAAGTATTACTAATGTTGGGGAGGCTATCGAGGTTGAAAGCAACTTAACAGTAAAACTAATTTTTCAAACTAGAATGCTCACCATTAATTATTTCTCAGACGAATGGATTGAAGGGATTAGAACTATTCAAGTAGAATATGGTTCAAATAGTGATATCCACTATTTTGTATTACCCGAAAAATCTGGGTATATAGGTTCTTGGATTAATAGAAATACTTCGCTAGCCCCCAATTATATAAATATTGTGGAAGATATGAATATTGATGCGGTTTACACAATAAAAAAATACACTGTTAGATTTATTGGGGAAGATTCTAATGAAATTTTAGATTTAAGGAGGACAGAAGTCCCTCATCAGACTATACTTACAAACTATCCTTCTGTTCCAGTAAAAGAAGGACATTCGGGTGAATGGGCAATTATTTCTAATCTTCCCGAAACCCAAGGTCAGTTTTTAGAAATTGATTTAGCCGAATTTTTAGTAGAATCAAACATAAATATTTATGCAATATATACAAAAAATACTTACAAGATTACTTATAGATTTTCTATGGTTAATCAATCAACTGGAACTTTGGATGAGATTTTTACTGATAAGTATCATTTATTTGGTTCGTCTATAGGTTTAGAGGATAGTGAAAATTTATATATTAATAGAGTTTTTAACGAAACAAACTACATCGCTTTTGATGAAATATATTATGAAGTAAAATGGTATACTTCTGAAAGCTTCGAGTCCTCAAAATTGGTAAATTTTCCATTTTTGATGAAATCAAGTAATCTAGTATTATTTGGAAGAATAATTGACCGTCCTTTTAGAATCCAATTTATTATTCCCGCTGAATATGGTTTATATGAAGATTCATTTTTTACTGTTTATAAAAACAATTATTTTCTCCCTCCAGAATATCATATACCAGGATTCGATATATTAGGTTGGTTCGCCAATATTCAATTTAGCGATTTTGATCAGGGTAAAGTTTACCAAGTTAATGAGTATGTAAAATATAATGATTTGTATTATAAATGTTTGGAAGACAATGTTGTCGGAATTTTGCCCCCAGAAAATGAAATGATTTGGGAATATCAAGGAGAAGACCGTCCCAAAGAAATGAAATACCTTGATCAATATCCCCAGTTTTTAGCCGATGACTTTTATCTCTACAATGTAGATTCAAAACTTGATCGTGCATTTTATCCTTTAGTTACACCTAAAACCTATTCTATCAGATTCTATACTTGGGAGATATCTGGGGTTCCTGGAAATTATACAATTGACAAATCAGTTATCGCTCGAGATGATGTTTTATCCGTTCAACATGGTGCAATTATTAGAATTAGCAATTATTTTGAGTTTCCGCCAGTTGATCCATATCCACCATTCCCTCCAACATACCCTGCCGGTGGGCCTCCGAGTGAATTTGTTCTTCAAAACTGGTATTTGGATTCGGATTTTTCATCAGAAGATATTTCTCCAGAACAGGACATAGTAATTGATTCAGATTTAACACTTTATTCATATTGGACCGACTTGCTTGCCGGGACTGAAGGATTAATTTTTTCCGTATTTGAAGGGACAGAACTTAATCCTATTTCATATCAAATCACTGGGTTTTCTCCAAAGAATAGAGAATATTCATCTCTAGATATAGTAATCCCGGAAAATTATCAAGGTTTGCCTGTAAAATCTTTAAAATCTGGAGTATTCTCAGATAATTTATTAGGGCTAAAAATTAAGACAATATCTATTCCGGCCAATCTTCAGTATATTGAAGAAAATTCTTTTTCTGGTTGTAAATATTTAGAATCTTTCTTTATTGATGCGGAAAATGAATCGTTTATTCTCAATCAAGGGGTTCTTTTTTCCTATGATCTTTTGAACCTTATATGCTTTCCACCATTATTATCGATTGAAGATGAATATATAGTTAATTATAGTATTCCTGCGACTACTACAATTATTTATGGAGGAGCTTTTAGCAACTGTGTTAACTTAGTTGAAATAGGTTTTTCTGAAGTAACAACATTTGGGCTAAATGCCTATGAGGGCTCAAATACAACTACTTTTGGCGAATTTGCTTTTTCTGGTTGCCAAAACCTTAATTCAATAGTAATTCCTAATTCAGTCACTACAATCCATGACAAAGCTTTTCTTGCATGTTATGCCTTGGAGACTATTTATATTGGAGAGGATACATCCTTAGTGCTTATTGGAACAGATATTCTCATTGATACTATATGGTTTAATTACGCTCAGCAGCAGGAATTTATTTGTCTTGGAAATGTTTTGATCGCTTATAACCCTCAAGTTTTGGATTCACATGTTTTTATCCCAGATAACATAATTTCAATCGCAGATAACGCTTTCAATTTTAACAATTTTGATTGTTCAAATCTTCAGACTGTCACTTTTTCTGTTGATAGTGATGTATTATATATTGGTAAATTTGTTTTTGGTGGATGTAATCAACTAACTAATTTGATAATTTTAACACAAGAAAAAGTTACTTTTGAA
>JAQVQU010000084.1 GCA_028701415.1 Clostridia bacterium
CAGGATTACCAGGAATACCTTTACTTAAGGAAAATGTGACATTTGACAATCTCAATGAAGGGTTAAAGGTTGCTAATGTGCATTATGAAGATAGCTACATCCCTTCATTTGATACTACTATTAATGTTAATGTAATCCGAAGGGTGCTAAATGTTGAAATTTCTAATTATCCTGAAATGGATTATATATTAAGAGAAATTTTTAATCCAGAGGGTTTGGAACTAGTTGTCAACTATGAGTATTTTGGTAGTTCCACAACTTTAAGATATGAGGATGATGATTTTGCTTTAAAAGGATGGTCTTTTGAATGTGAATGGTTTGACGAAAATAACAGATTTACAAAAACGGATGGGGAAATGGTTTCTGGTAATCCGATTAACATTGTTGTGTACATAAAAAATCCTGGGCTTGAAACATCATTCCCGCTCGATATTACTGTTACAAATGATTTTGTAGACTTTTCGCCCAATCCATTTTTCAAGAAAGTTGTTGATGGGGGCATTGAATATTTTCAGCCTGTAGAGAACTTAGGATCTGTTCTTCCGGGGAAGGAAATAGATTATGGAACTTATTACATAGAAGTAGTTTATGAGTCCGAAACTGTCCTTAGGGAGATTACTAAGGAAATGGTGTCAGACCCAGATATTAACAACACTATATTGTCGACTAGAATGGTTACGGTCTATTATCCTATGGTTCCACCAATTGGAGAGGAAGGGAGCACGCCTT
Source organism: Clostridia bacterium (assembly GCA_028701415.1). Classification (GTDB taxonomy): domain Bacteria; phylum Bacillota; class Clostridia; order Christensenellales; family DTU072; genus MWEH01. The sequence continues at coordinate 730 of JAQVQU010000084.1, forward strand.
CAAGGACCACCACGGTTGAAGTACTTGAAGCTTCTATAATCGGAATCCAAATAGTAAACCTTCCTATAAAAACAGATTATTATGTGGTTCCAGGTGGTTCTGTTCCTTTAGATCCTTCAGGAATACTTCTCCATATTCTTTACGATAACGACACTAGAAAAACTATTGATACACAGCAGGCTATGGAAGATGATGAATTATTGTTTGCTGGTTTTAATTCTGGAGATGTGGGTGTGCAGGAAATAACTGTTACATACTTCGATGAATATGCTACTAGATGGGAAACAACATTTGAAGTAACGGTTTCAGCTGCCGCACTAACTTCTATAATTTGGGAAGGAATGGAGTCAGATGTTAAATGGTATGATTATGGGGGACAAAAAGTTCCTTCAACCACAAAGAGAGAGGGTGAAGAAATCCAACCATATTCATTAAATACCAGTGCCCTAACAGAAGGTGAAATTGAGTATTATAGTCGAGATTTCTTAAGTCTTTTGGTTGTTAGAACTTTCTCGGACGGAACTTCAGATACTATAACATATGAAGACCTAGTAATGGATTTAGACGTTGCTGATTATAATAAGGATAGCAGCATTACTCAGTATTCTCGCTTAAATTACAGATACTCTTCTTCGCAAGACATATATTTGTCTTTTGTGGTTTTCATGCTCAAGAGTGTGTTAACTGAGATATATATCACTGAAGATAGCCCCGAATTAGTCGCAGTACAAGGGGCGGATATTGACCTAAGAGGGGTCAAGCTAGGTTTAAAATTTCAAACTGGAGAACAAATTGAGGCGGAACCTAAGTTTATCCCTATGATTCAAAGCTTAATTCAAATATCTGGTGAGAATCCAAACGGTTATGATAAGACAAATAGAACTGTAGGAGAAAGAACCGTTACCATTAGATATACTTTTGATGGAGTAACGAAAACTTCAGAGGTTCAGGTAAATATTACAGAGAAAAAGCTTATTAGGATTGAACTAAGCGAAATTCCAAAACAATTTTATATCGAGGGAGAAGATTTCGATAATCAAACGGGCTCAATAACTGCTTTTTACAACAATGGTGAGACCGAACTAAGAGATTTCTCTGAGGCGGTTCTTGATTCAGAAGGTCTTTTCAAGATTTCCACAGAAAATTTTGATAATAGTGAATTTTCTGGATATGATAAAGTACAAAGAATTCTTGTATATTATGCTTCAGATATTCAATATGATGACCTACAGTCTCTAGGTTTTAATATTGTAATGAGAAACAGGAAAGAGGTAGAAGCAAGGTTTAGTTCCCAGAATATATATACTTTCACATATGGGAACACTATTGCTCCTTTGGTGGAACTGTGGGGATTCGATGCTTATTCCAGTTCAGTTAGGGATAGAAAGTATTTGAATAGTGATTTTAAAGTTGAGTATATAGAAGAGAATGTATGGTTAAGCCAAGCTATGAGCCCATTGATTGATTACACTATTCTTCCCACTCGCGCTGGAACTTACTATATAGTTGTTACTTTCGATGGGGGAGAGGCTAATGATTATAGTGGAGATGCTATTCATAATAAATATCAAAACACTGAGAAGAGATTGGTAATAAACAAAAAGAGTCTTTATTTCTCATTTTATCCCGGGCAGAAGAAAATTTATGGGACAGAGAATCCAGACATTCTGCTGATCATGAAGGGTATTAAATCAAATGCAATCTTGGATAATCCACTTACACTATTCGCTTACGAGGATGATTTTTCTCATGAAAATTTCAACGAGTCCTCCGAGCTATACCCTAGTATTTGTTATCTATCTGACAAAAATGGTCAAAAATTTATTGATCCCTCTACGGGGGCGCCAATTCAACTTAATATGTTTGATTTCAGAATTTCTCGAACTGGAGGGGAGACTTTATCTGAGGGCTCCACTGCTGGAACATATAGCATTAGTTTTACCGCTAATAAAATAATTAGCAATAATTATTACATTATTTTCGAGGATTCAGTTTTTACTGTTGAGAAAAGAAAGGTGGTAGTATCTCCTCTGTCTGTAAGTTATATTTACGGTGACCCTATGCCAATTATAAGCTTTCAAACAGAAAAAGTAACTTTGCCCGAGCCAATATTTGATAGTGGCCTATATGGAGCAGATACCCTATCTGGACAACTTAATAGAGAAAACCCAGATGTTTCTGATGTAGGAAGTTACCTTATAACAAGGGGTAATTTAGGTTTTTCAAATTTAAATTATGAGGTTATTTTCTCAAACACAGCTCAATCTATTGACCCAAAATACGTAACCATCCTCGCAAAGAATATTTACGTTAGAGCGGATAGTAGTGTTAAAGTATACGGCGACTTATTTTTAGAGCCTACCGTCCAATACTTTAAGGATTCTCTTTGTACAATAACTAATGGTGCTTTTGCGTTAGGAGATGGTCCAAGCGACCTAGGCGCATTATCTTTTGAATATAGTGTTGACTATCTAAGCCCTGTTGGAAAATATGATGTAATGCCCGTTATCACCCCTGATTTGGAAAGTAGCTCTAACTATAACGTTATTTGTTCTAATGGGATTGTGGTTGTGGAAAAAAGAGCTGTGCTTGTATCTCCTGTTAATATTCAGAAGATATTTGGACAGACGGATCCATCAACCTTATCCTATACTACTTCCTCTGTCCCTGAAATATCCTCTTCTGGTATGGTTGTTTTGAGAGACGAATACGGTATTCCTAGATTTGAAGGGGGGATACCCGTAACTGAACATTTAATTGGCTCCCTGCAAAGAGATTTGGGAGAGGATGTAGGGACTTATTCTATTAGGATTGGTGATTTGATACAGGAAAATACAAACTACTCCATTACATATGTTCCTGCTAGCTTAACAATTTTAAAGAAGGATTTATTTGTATCAGTTAATCCCTCGAGTCTAACTAAGACATATGATGGGAGAAAGCCTTCTATCCTGAAGACTGATTTAAGCATTTTAGAGTATGTTAGTGGGCAATATTCGACCTATTCAAATAGTGCAGCGGTTCTTCCTTTCATAGAAGTTACTTGTCCTTATTCCCTTAAGAATGTGGGGGAATATACCGTTGAGATGTCAAATATTAACTCCAACTATAATATATCCTTGAATGATACTTATATTTTTACAATTTTACCCAGAACTGTGAGAATTCAATATGTTGATTTGCCTGCAAATCAACAATATAAGGCTGCACCATATATAATATCTTCTACAATAAATCTTGAAGATTTGCAACTTCAATATAATGAGGATGGTACTGTAAAAACCGATCAAAACAATCAGCCCATATATGATAATGTTAGCGTTTATTTAACATTGTCCTCTGTAACTAACGCTGGAACATATTCAACTAGAGTGGACAGCATTTCTGATCCTTTGAATTACTATCTCCCAACTGAAAATAATCCAACGATTCAATTCTCAGTTTTGCCAAGAACAATTGAAGTATCCATAAACGTTAATTCCCCAGATGGATTAACTTACCAAAAAGAATATGATGGTATTTCCGCCGGATTTTCTCCCTCAGACTATTCCTTAGATAATTTGATACCCGACTATTTAGATCCACTCCCGTTATTTGAGATGGGGGCACAGGTAACGCAAGGAGACCAGCCTTCAGATGTAAGGTTTGATTCAAATGGAAATGTTATTAGCTATAATGTAGTAATATTGGAAAATTCCGATGACAGTAACTTTATATATCAATTATCCAAACCATATATGTATCGAATTACTCCAAAAGCAGCTAGGATAAGTATTATTGAAAACTATTTGACTAAGTCGTATGATGGAAATCTTCCAACAATTACATCAGGTATGTATTCGTTTGTGGAGAGTGAGAACATTGACAAGGATGACATTGTATTTACCTTTTCGAGAATTACTGGAAATGACGGAAGGACAAATAGGGATGCTGGGGAATATGGTATTTCGGTTAGTTCTCTAGACAGGAATTATACTGTATCATTAGCCCAGAATTACTTTTACACAATTAACAAGAAAAATGTAAATATTATTATCTCTGCTTCCGCTCGGGAGAGGCAGTATAACGGAGAAGATGCCGGATTTTTACCATCTTCTATATCAGTATCTGTTGGAACTGCAACCATACCTAAAGTTAGAAATTATTATAATGATGGCTCCTATAATGATTTTATGTCCAAACTTGGAGAGATTACTTCATCTGCGAATGACTTAAGAATCGCCATTGACAAAATTATTATAGATGCTGATTCAGTTCCATTTACTAGGACAAATATTGCTTCAGCCCAAACTAATTATGCCACTGCTAACAATTGGATTTCTTTATATGGGAGTATTTTAGAGTCTGAAAGTTTATCTACTATAACCTCAGCATATATAGGCATCAATGATAAGCTTAATGCCACTTTAGTTGCTCTTAATTCGGGAAATCTAGATCTTGCACAGGGAAACCTTGACCTTACAAAAGGTTATATGCAGATGGCTTATGCGAAAATTACCTATGAAAACACATATTTGGCTTTTGAATTCGGGACAGAGGGCACAACTGATACTTCAAATGCAGGTGTTTATCCTTATATATTTACTAGCAACGATTACAACGTGGAGTTTGTTCTCGCTTATGCTCCAGAAAACAGAATCATTACTATTAATCCTAAAATATTGCTGGTGACCATAAATGATATTCATGTGAGATATGGAAATGCTAAGTTAGAAACAGAGTATCAAACTTATATCGACTATTCCTATTATATGTTGAGCGGGGGCTATTCTCTTAAAGATCCACAAACTAATCAAATAGTTACTTTGGCTAGTATAGTAGGATTCCCACGTCCAGTGGAAGATTTAGAAAAGATTTCCCCTGTTGGAAGATACCAAATGTTTATTGAACATCCTACGACCCTTGAAAAGTACATTTCTGAAAGCACTGGAAATTATACACTAGTTACCTCCTCTCAATCATACTTTTATATAGA
>JAQVQU010000019.1:0-18599 GCA_028701415.1 Clostridia bacterium
CGGTGCATCCTTTTTTTTATGTTCTTTCTTTATTGTACTAATAAATATATAATATAATTAATCTTTTGCTTGGTACTGGGGGAATTATAAATGGAAATTATTCTGTATGCCGAAGGTCTTTTTAAGTCATATAACGGCAATAATGTAATAAAGGATATTTCTTTGTCAGTTTCAAAAGGAGATTTTCTTTCTATTATTGGTAATTCTGGAGCAGGAAAAAGCACCCTTCTCTATCTTCTAGCCGGGATTGAAAAGCCCGATAGAGGAAAAGTATTATTGGAAGGGAAGGACCTTTTCAGCCTTAATGATACTGAAATAGCGGCAGTAAGGGCTAAAAAAACTAGTTTTGTTTTCCAATTCGACAATTTATTCCAAGATTTAACTGTACTTGAGAATGTTATGCTACCAGGTATTATTTCTGGGAGAAAAAGAAAGGAAATTAAAAATAATGCAGAGTTGCTCTTAGAATATATGCACATTTCAAGAATAAGGGATAGTAAGCCAAGTGAGATCTCAGGAGGAGAGCAACAACGAACGGCACTGGCTAGAGCAATGATAACTAACCCGGAAATCCTGTTCTTGGATGAACCTACTGGCAGTTTGAACTCCGAGGCCGGGAATATTATTATGGATATATTGAAGAATTTAAATAAGGAACACAAGGTAACAATTATCCAAGTCACTCATAATATTACAAATGCCCAACGCGGGAATCGAATTATTTTGCTAAAAGATGGAGTAATTCAGGAAGAACTTACTACTGAATTAGATATTAATACTAAAAACTAATTCACCACAAAAATTTTTTAATTTACGTATGTTTAGATTTATACTAAAAGGTTCATTCTCCCGACCTCTTGGGGCCGTAGCTACAATTCTCATAGTAGCTTTAGCCGTAATTTTGTTATATTCTGTTTTCAATTTTCAAGAAGCTGTATATGACTATTATTTAGGGGAGCCGGACACTGAGGCAGGCTCAAGTGACCTCGTTATATCCAAAAGTGGAGTCGGAGCTAGCTTAGTGCCCATGGGAAACCTAAAAAGTAGAGCTGACCTTGACTATGCGATAGGATCTATTTCTTTGTATTGTATGTATGATGGACAAGATGGAGAAGAAGCGATTTATTTAAGAACCTTTGAAAAAGCTGAAATCGAAACGTTACACGATATTAAACCAATATCTCCCCTATCAAAAAAACCGTCTGAGATTCTTATGGACAGCATAATAGTCTCAAAGGCATTTGCAGAATATCAAGGAATTGAGGTTGGAGATAAGGTTGAACTTTCACTTCTTGGAGAACTCGCTCCTTTCTATGTAGAAATTATTGCCGAAAACCAAGGGTATTTCTACAACAACCCAAATGTGGTTTTGGGAATCAGTGGATATATTTCCTACCTAATGGATTGGAATTTGGGAAAGCTATACAATAAAATTTATATATCCGTTAACGATCAATACGATTTACAAAACGTAATAGACTCAATCTCAGAAGATCCGAATTTTTCTCATGCAGAGATAAGCATCTCTTTTGATGAAGAAGAAACCCGTGAAAGAGTTTCCATGTTCACTACCCTATTCGATTTTGCTGGAATCGCAATAATAATATTATCCCTACTCATGATTTACAAATTATATCAACTTTTGTTTTATAAAAAAATCAGTGATACTATAAGGCTTAAAGTAATCGGCCTTTCTACAAAGAAAATTGCTCTTTTGTATGCGTTAGAGTCCCTTATTCTTAGTACTTTGGGAAGCTTGCTTGGTGCACTTGTTGCAGTTCCCTCCCTTAATTTGATAATCAGTTCCGCGCTGCCTGAGGCTAGTTCTTCTGTTTCTCTAGCCTATATTTTTGTTTCTTTTTTCTCAGGTATTATTTTATCCCTCGGAATAAGTATTCTTCCTATTATAAGCTCGACACGAAGAAGCATAAGAGAAAATATGAGCTTTTCAAAATCTCCCAGGAAAAAATATCCGATTCTTATATCTCTCATACTGATTTGTGTATATATTGTACTAATTATTTTAGAGAACTCAATTCTGCCTATAAAAGGTATCATGGGGGTGATAAACACAGTTTTTGCCTCCGCAGTATTTATGGGACTTGTCCCGATACTCTCTTCTATTTTAGGCAATTTACTACGAAAAAGTAGGTTTAAAATCATTTCTCTTTCTTCTATCCACATAGGGAAAAATGAAAACCTTAACATTGCACTTCAACTTTTTACCATATCCGTTATGTTCGCAATATTTATATCAAATTCCCTTAACGTAACGACTAGCTATACAGATAACTACTCCCTTTATTCAAGAGACAAGCTAATTATAACTAACTCCGGATCACTTTCAGAGGAAGATCTGTTATCCTTAGATAATTCCTCGGGAATAACCGATGTTATACCGACTCTCGAAATCCAAGGTCAGGCAATATTCTCAAACGATAAAAAGTCCGTATATGCTATTGGAATTGACGGAGAAGATCTGTCATCATTTTTCAATGTAACCTCCTCCATGAATATGAGTGAACTAGAAAATAAACTGAATGAATCTGAAAAAAACATTGTCGTATCCGATTCTTTTAGATATACAAAAAACCTTTCTGTAGGGGATACTTTTAGCTTTGAATACAAAAATGTTGTAAAGGAATATCAGATTGTTGGATTTATTTCCACAAATTACAATATAGGAAAAGTGGTATTTATTAACAGAGGCGTTCTATCCGATGATTTCTCTTTAGACAACCAGAATCTTATATATCTAACTTCCTCCTCACTTACTGAATCGGCCTCCTTTGTCAGCACTCTTTTCTCGGAGCACAATATTCAAGTGATTAAATTGAATTCTTTTGTACAACCAATTATTAAATCAAATGTAGCAATAAATACTTTTCTTCAGTACTTTAGCATTTTCATAATATTTATGGTTTTTGCTGGGGTTATTATCAATACCATCATGTCAAGAGTTCAAAGAAAAACGGATACTACACGGTTAATCCTCCTAGGCGTCTCAAAAAAACAATCCTTACTCTACTCTTTTTTGGAAGGAATCTTGATTGGTCTGCCCTCGACCATAATAGCCTTTTTTGGGGGTCTATCAATGCTTTCAAGTTCAATAAGCGCAACTGTTTTCTTTGGGTTCTATCAGCCTTTTGTCTTTCAGATTCCCGAATCTATTCTGATTTCTTGTATGTTTTTCCTAATGCTTTCACTCATTTCACCTTTGTTCTTTTTACTAAGTAGACCTAAAAATATTTCCTCCTCCCTAAAAATTGGAGTTTAGTCATAAATATCGAGGCGTTGTGAAACGATGCCGTCATAGATGCCATTAATTTAAAAAATATGAGTATATAGTGCTAGATAAAGTATAATATCTGTGTTTGTGTTTTAAATTTGTATTTTTTTAACTAATTCTATCTAAAAAATCCTTGCTATATTAAAAAACATATTTCTCTATTTGAAACGGGGCTAGAATATTCTGTCCATAACAGAAAAATGCATATTTGGCATGTTTTCTTCTTTAAATAATTTTTCACCTCTTTCATATCTCAAATATGCAACATATAAGTTATCCTCTATATCCTCTTTGGGCTCATATTAAGCTTATTTTTAAAACCCTACATCTTTACAATTAGCCCTAAGTAGTGATAACATAAAAAGTATATTATTTGTATGAGGGGTAGTATGAAGAAATTATTTAAAATTCTTTCAGTTCTTCTGGCTCTTGCCGTTTTTGCCTCTTGTGTTTCCTTACTTACTGCTTGTAATGAAACGGAGGATTCAGCGGAGCCTTTGAAGATAGTTTTTTTAGGAGATTCGATTGGAGAGGGAATTCTTGGCCCATCTCCTATCAGTGAACGCGACTATTACGGATACTATGGAGTAATTGGGAAGAGAAACGATTATTGCTATAGAAACAGAGCAGTATCCGGGCATAAGACCGCACAAATGCTGGAATACATTCAAAGGGAGGATGAGGGTGCTGAAATGACGCGTACTCACCTTATGGATGCAGACATTATTTCCATCTCAATTCTAGGAAACGATCTTTTGCAAAATGATTTAGGATCTCTTGTGGTTGAAGCTTCTCAAGGGGATTACTCAACAGCTGAAAATCTTCTTGCAACAGCAGCCGTTGATTTTGCTGAGATAATAGAAACACTAAGAGGATACAATCCTGACGCTGTTATTTTTATGCAGACATTATACAACCCCGCTACACCCGAAAGTATGATTATTAATCAAGCAAGAAAGGATCAACTTACTGGGCTTGGAGTTCTACCAAGCGAATACAGGGGTCTGGCAAACAATATACTTGATATATTAAACGACATAGTTTATGACTATCTTGAGGCAAATCCCGGAGCATATCACATAATTGATGTTTATACTGCTTTCAATGATATTTATATTGCAGACAATGAAAGAGGAAATGCTCTTTTCTACAACGATTGGGTTCACCCTTCTAACCAAGGTCACGCAGTAATTGCGGACACAATCCAGAAAAAATTGGAGGAATTAGGACTTGCTAACAAAGAGGAAGCCCTATTCAGATACAAAATGCTTCGCTATGAACAGATGCTAAAGTTGTATCCCGATGATTTGGATTTTACTGCTGCTGCAGATGAAATAGGACAGGCAGAATCCTGCGATGAAGTTACGGAAATTTATTTTAGGCTTACAGCTGGCCTTACACCCACATATTAATAAGGAGGATGCCATGAAAAAAAATATTACCAAAATTTTAATTTTAACTATGTTGTTATCAATGGTGCTCTCCTCTATGTATATTCTCACAGGTTGCGGAGAAGAAAAACCCAATCCAGACTACGTTGCCCAAGAAACTGAGCTACAAATTTCTTCTGTTGATGTAATGGCCTTCACAAATGCCATAACCATCGCTGTATATGATAACAAAAAGAGTAAGATAGTTTTAACTCCCGATGGCCAGGCCACAATCACCTTATGCATAAGACCGGCGGCTATTAATCTAGTCAATTCCCTTCTTTCAGAGATGGATCTAAACGAAATAGGAGTTATAGGAGTAGGTTTAGATGAATTTTTTGACGTATATCCAGCTGGAATATTCCCCGGATTTTCCGCTAATGACATAGGTGGAGGATTTGAGCTTATTAAAGCGGCTCTTAACTTAGAGCTTGTTGGGTTAAACTTCGAAGACCCAGCCCTAGCAGAACTAGCAACTTCATTAAGAGAAAATAGAACTATACCCGAAGGATTTCAACTCCCTGAGGGAGAATATGCTTTAAATATCACCGCTCCTTATGTAATTAGAGAACTTGAGTCTCCTTATACTGGAAAATATACGGCTGTTTATCTTGGAACAATACAAGATAGCGGGGAGCCCTATGTGATCATGACCGCACAAAAAGATGACGCAGGAATAATTACCGATCTAAGATTACATATCGAATTTCTGCAACTAACGATTTTAGCAACGGCATAATTGTTCAATGTTAATTTATAAATGCCCGCAGGTAAGCGGGCATTTTTTATACTATTATTATTTGCAACAATTATGAATTAAATGTTAGCTCTCCGAAATTGGGGTAGCGTTAGCTAATCCTTCTTCCCTTCTCTTTTGTAGTTCTTCTCTCATTACTTTCTTAGTTTTCTCATCAATCTTGTACCATAGCATCGGGATAAAGGCTAGGAAATTACATATCCCTGGCATCAAAACAAATATTGCAAAGATCCCAGTTTGAGTACTATTGGGGATGACTTCGGCCATGTTTTGCCCTGCATTAATTGCGGAAGTATATGCCTCCGAGTTATATCCCAAGGCACCGCACAGAAAAATGCCCACAGCAACTGAAAGAGCGTTTGAAAGTTTGATTGACAATGACAGAATGCTGAATTGAGTGCCCTCCTTTCTCTTTCCTGTTTGCCATTCACGGTAGTCTACAATATCACTTGTCATAACCAAGGGAATATATGAATGAGTGGCATACATGAACCCGATAAAGAACTCATATATCAAAATAGCCACAACTGTCCTAAATGGCGGACCTCCAAGGGCATAGAGCAAAAATGCTATCGTGCTGACAATAAAACCATATAATCCAAAGATGAAAAAAGCCTTCTTTTCCCCTAATTTTTTTGTAATTGTGGGAATTAAGATTAACAATATTGTCGAAGGTATCGCAGCGGTTAATCCAAAAAGCCAGGATATTGAACTCCCATATACCGTTCCCATTCCTAAAAATGAAAGATCCAACCCATCTCTAAGAAGAACTGTCGTTGCTTGAACCGCGATACCCATTGCAATATTTCTTGCAAATCCAAGAATATATGATATAAATACAATTATTATCATTTTATTCTCTTTGAGTTCTTTTTTTAGTTCTTTAAAAGAAACTTTGTTTTCTCCCTGATCTTGGTACTTTTCTCTGTTAAACGTGTAAATCATTCCTCCGAAAATAAGGGCAAAGGCGCACATTATCCCGCAGGTGATGTAATACTCTTTTTGTGTCATAGTTCCTGCTCCGGTTAGCATACATACAATAGTTGCAAAAACTCCTGGTAGAGCTAAGCCTACAGCCTTCATTAAATTGGATAAACCTGCAACCATATTTCTCTCCCCAGCATCTGGAGATAATCTTGCAAGCATACCCTGGGAAGGAATATCCGAGAAACTCATTAAAGCATTCCATAATACCGTAACAAAAGCTATATAAATATATGCTCCAACACGAGAGGTAAAAGGGATTTTCACAAACATTATCATAGTTATTGTTACAAAAGGGATAAGAGAAATCAAAATCCAAGGTCTCATTTTTCCACTTTTAAATCTGGATTTATCTATCAGGCTACCTATAAAAAAATCGGCTAGTGAACTTATAACCTTGGCTCCCAATATTATTGCGGCTATAACCATCAAGCTTGAAGCCCCTCCAAGAAGATTTCCGTACATCGCCGAATAATACTCTGACTGAAAACTGTTTACAAAACCAATTACACTCTGTATTCCAAAAATACCTATAGCATAAATCCATGCCGATCCTACCGACAGAATAGGCTTTCTTTTTAACTGATTATCCCCCATTACCCATTACTCCCTGTTTCAATAGTTTGTTCTATAGATATGGCTTGTACCTGGAATCCCATATTCCTAGATTAAGCCAAAACCTTCTAAAAATTAATTATCAAATTATTACCAAAGATTTTCCACGTATTCGCAAAAGGCGTACATGTCTTTTATTTCAAGTACAGTGCCATCATCTAGAGTTACTGTCCCGTTATAGTATCCATGAACCTGGTGACAGGACATTTTCAATAAATTCAAAACCTTTGTTTCAGTATGATTATCATAGAAAGGAGTCATTGTTAGGTCAAATTTTCCATCATCCGACTTAAATACCCAGGGTTTCATCCAACCCTTGGTTTTTGGGCACTCGTCTACATCAACCGCACCAATTTTATGGGCTTTCCCGTCGTAAAAAACACAAGTTTCAGTGGCAGCATCCTCTTCTCCGATTCCCCAGGTTATTTCAAAGCCAAAGAGTTTTCCGTCTATGTATGTTGAACCGTTTCCCCAATACCAGAAATTATCGTGTGGCCATACTCCGCGTCCCCAGTCAAGAACTAAGAAAGCATTCTTATCAAACTCAACTTTTAAATCGCCTACTATCGCAGTTCCTTTTGCGGGCATGCAGTTAATCTTCTGTGTATAAAAAAATCTTCCCGGCATTTTAAATGGGGTGGCGATAGTAATTGACTCATTATTCAAATTATTCTGAGCAACAATATTAACCTCAACATCTTTCCCTTTTGAGATACCTTTATAATATAATTTCCTTTCGGTTTCAGTAACCTCATATTTGATATGAGCTCCCCCAATCAGATAGTCTAAAACATACGGTTTTTCCCCGTTTCTAGGCATTTGATATTTATTCTTGGTAAAGAAACCCAGTCCCATGCAAGAGTGTTTTTCTCCGGTTTTTAGATTAAAAATGTCTGCGCTAGCAAAAGAAGCTATAGAAATATTTGCAAAGTTAAGTTGAACTACCCACTCTCCATCAGACACCTGATAAAAATCCCATTCTTTGGCTCGCCACATCGGAGCCTTAATATCCTCCCGGTTATAATCAAACAAATTATGTCTGCACCAGCCTGGATTCGTTAAATTACCTTCTTCATTAATAAGTTTAGTAAGTTCTAATATTTCGTTTTGTTTATTCATTTTCCCCTCCAAAACTAAAAATCATACCCTAATATTATCATAAAAACATTAAATATTATTAATTTATATAATTTTTTTCACAATTTTCTAGAGTTTATGTTTTTAAGGGGGTACTTTGCGCAGTTTCTTTTTTGTTTTGTTTCCAAGTATCCCCCGATTCTCCCAATCAGCACTATATATTTGCGCGCGTAATAGTAATGTGCTAATATTTGCAGGTGAATATTTTGAAATTGTCAGTTTCAAAATACTCATAGGGCATATAAGGGGAAAGACGTCGTCTTTTGAAAAGGAGAAAAAATGTTAAAGCTGACAAATATTACCAAAGTATATGGAAAAGATGTGGAAAGAGTTGAGGCTCTTCGCGGAGTAAGCGTTGAATTTAGAAGAAACGAGTTTGTTTCTATACTCGGTCCTTCGGGGTGCGGGAAAACTACTCTACTAAACATAATCGGCGGTTTGGATAGATATACTGATGGAGACCTAGTAATAGAAAATCTATCTACTAAAGAATTTAGAGAAAGCGATTGGAATAACTATAGAAACAAAAAGATAGGTTTTGTTTTCCAGTCATATAATTTAATTCCTCATCTTTCTGTACTGAAAAACGTAGAAATGGCTCTCACCATAGCAGGTGTAGATCCTTCGGCACGGAAAAAGAAAGCCCTATCTGTTCTTCAAAAAGTCGGGCTTTCCGACAAAGCTAATAAGAGACCCAACCAACTTTCTGGGGGACAAATGCAGAGAGTGGCCATCGCCCGCGCTTTGGTAAACGAACCGGAGGTTATCCTTGCTGATGAACCAACTGGAGCTCTTGACAGCGAGTCAGGGATCCAGATACTCGATCTCTTAAAAGAAGTAGCAAATGACCGGCTCGTTATTATGGTTACACATAATGGAGATCTTGCAGAAAAATACAGCACACGTATTGTACGACTAGTTGATGGCCTTGTCGTCGAAGACTCCAAGCCTTTTGATTCTTGTGTCGAGATAGATGATTGTCCCGAATTAAGGGTTGAACCCGAATTAAAATTAAACAAAAGAGGAAGGACACCTAGCAAAACTCAAAGGATGATCGATAAAGCAAGAATACTTGTAAAGAATAAAAAGAAAGCCGGCGAAAAAACTTCAATGAGTTTTGGAACTGCTATCACACTCAGCTTTAGAAACCTTCTCAATAAAAAGGGAAGAACTATTATTACCTCCGTTGCTAGCAGCATAGGTATTATCGGAATCATCCTTATACTATCTCTTAGTGCTGGGGCAAGCGCATACATTAAAAAACTAGAGGAAAACTCCCTTTCCCAATATCCAATCAATATTGAAAAACAAAGTGTCAATTTTTCTTCAATGGTTTCTATACTGATGAACGATAAAAGTGAAAGAGAAAAGTTCCCTGACTCTGAGACAATATATACCAAGAAGGTGGTAGGGAGTTTGTTTGAGCAAATCCTACAAAACTCTGAGGAATTTTTCTCCCAAAATGACCTTCCTGAGATAAAAAAATATATTGATGATAATAAAGATGAACTAAAAGAGTTTGGATATGTGAAGTACGACTATGGGACCGAAATTAATGTATACTGTAATTATGTTGAAGCTGATGAATATATGAAGACTAGTCCCTTCATCGATAGCATGGAATCTGTTTTAAATCAAATGCTAGGACCTGCTGGTTCGTCAATGGTTGATGTAGTTAAACCTTATGCTAATATGATAGTTGTCTGGGACGAAATGATGGATAATCCCGAACTTCTAAAAAAGCAATATGATCTCGTAGGGGATGAGTCTAGGTGGCCAGTTTCACCCGATGAAGTGGTTATAGTAGTTAATGAAAGAAATGAAATAGATGATTATGCCCTATTTGCCCTAGGAATAAAGGGAGAGGAAGAAATAAGGGATGCATTCTTAGGCCAAGACAGTTCTTTTTCTGATTCCACTTTCACAGTAAACCAACTCCTTGATGTTGAATACAGAGTATCCTCTTCTGCAGATTATTACTATCAATACGATCATGATGATAATCCCGAAACAGACCCAATATGGGCAGTTAGGCCAAGAACAACAAAAACAATAGATTTTGTCGAAAACAACACAATTCCAGTCAAAGTAGTTGGAGTTTTAAGACCCAAAGAAGGAGTTAATGTAACTTCTATAAATGGATTGATTGGATACCTGCCTGAGTTGAACGATTTGCTTATTGAAAGAGCCGCTAACCATCCCGCTGTACTTGCTCAACAAGAATCAGATGTAAATATAATAACTGGCGATTCCCTGACAGAATCACAAAAAGCCACACGGCTAGTGAAAATGGGGCTTATTGATGTTACTAATCCAAAATCCATCTCGCTTTACGCCAATTCATTTGACGACAAGGAAAAGCTAGTTGCTTTCATCGACAGGTACGCAGAAGAAACGGGAGACAAGATTAAGTATTTTGACCAACTTGATTTGGTTATGGGATATGTGGAAACTCTAACACAAACTATCACAGCTGTCCTGGTTGGGTTCTCAGCAATTTCGCTTGTTGTATCTTCAATTATGATTGCGATAATAATTTACACATCCGTACTAGAAAGAAGAAAGGAAATTGGAGTCCTAAGAAGCTTGGGTGCGAGAAAAATGGATATTTCCAATGTTTTCAATGCAGAATCTTCCCTTATCGGATTCTTGTCAGGTTTGATTGGAGCCTTTATAGCCTTCTTAATAATTCTGCCCGTCAATGCCATTCTATATAATTTCCTCGATGTCCAAAATCTTATTAAAATGGAATGGTGGCATGTTGTTATGATGCTAGGAATAAGCACATCTCTAAGTTTAATGGCTGGTTTCATTCCATCTAGAATCGCAGCGAACCGAGACCCTGCTACAGCCCTTCGAACAGACTAAAAAACATACTTTTTACTACAAA
Source organism: Clostridia bacterium (assembly GCA_028701415.1). GTDB lineage: Bacteria > Bacillota > Clostridia > Christensenellales > DTU072 > MWEH01. The sequence goes on from JAQVQU010000019.1 coordinate 11,103, forward strand.
AGCCCTCGGCATGCGAGGGCTTTTTCGTATTAGTATTAAATTTTTTACTTATAATATTATTGTTAGTTTCTGACCCAAAAGGTATTGTACTTGGTATTTTTACACTCTTATTACTATCCTACCCTAATATTTCAAACTCTGTAACTACCGCGTAGTGGTCGGAGGCAAACTTACCTTCGCCAAATCTTGCTATATCGTCATTTAATACTTTGTGGGAGATTAGCAAAAAATTCTCTTTGTCTACAAAACAATAGTCAATAATCGAATCGTTGTCTGGGCCATCAAAACCGTTGCTAGTCGGAGTCTCCGCCATATTAATCGGGGAAACCCTGGTGTCGATCATAGATTCTGCCCATAAGGCATAGTTCGAGGAGTTGGGTCTTAAATTGAAATCACCTGTGATAAAATACGGCACATCTACTGGCATTAAATCTCTTAATAGAATTGTTGCTTTGTACTGAGCTTCCCCCCAATTCAAGTGAGTATTATAATAGACAAACTCAACGCCAGTCTCAATTATTTTTAATCTTACCCAGGTGCATATCCTTACATGTTCTGCTCCCCAGGTACTACTTCCTACGACATCGGGCGTATCTGATAGCCAATAACAACCATGTTCTACAAGCTCGAATTTATCCTTTCGGTACAATATTGGGCTAGCTTCATCTCTTTTTGCTCCAAATGACAGGACTTTTGGATTTTCAAAACCCCCCTCTCTATAATACGTTACGATTCCATAATGCCCGCTGAAATTCGCAAATATTTCATCCATATGATCGGTGGTAAATTCCTGCAAACCAATGACATCAGGATATGGAAATTCTTCAAGGACTCTATATGCTAACCTTACCTTCCTTTTTGAAAAACTTATCTCTGTCTGCAAAAGCTCCTGTAAGGCGTCAAAAACCTTAACATTATAACTCAATACTTTTATTGTGTTAGGGGAAGGAGTCTTTTGCTCCTCAGTATTGTCTTTACATCCCGAAAGAAATGTAGAGCTCATCACTGAAAAAATAATACTTAATGTAATGATTAGACGTATTATAGATTTTTTTATACTAGTCATACTTTTTTAAAAATACTAACATTAATAATTTGATATTTATTCGGCATCAACTTTCTCACCATCTAAATCTTCTTGTTTATCTCCAGATTTAGATTCACGGTTTTTATCCTCAGAGTCTACACCTGGTTCAATGGACTCCCCATTTGTGGAATTAGTTTCCTCCTCAGAAGGAATATCTGAATTATCAGCAACAGGTTCTTGGACTAGATTCTCAGGTTTAATTTGCGGTGTCTCTTCTTTTTCTTGGCTTATAGTCTCCGACTCATCTAATTCTCGGACAAACACGGGAAGATCAGAGGGAAGTTCTTCGGTTCCTTCATTTATAATTTCATCCGCATCTAATTCTCGGACATAGACAGAAAGATTGGGAGAATTCTCATCTCTCAATTGTTCTTCAATATATGCAATGTCTACCCCTTCGTAGTTCACTCTGAAGAAAGACTTATCCATTTCTGTTCCATCCTTTATAGCAGAATATAGCATAGGAACATAAATATTTGCTGCCGTTTTAATCGCGGTGTCTATTAATTCCATAAAATCTAGGTTAGTAACCTGGTCTCTGTTTCTTGCTACTCTCCATTCCCTATGATTAAAGTTTAAATAGTCTACTTTCCCGTATCCCTCTGGAGGCCTCATCAATGCGGTAAATTTCTTTTTACTCGCATATTTATCTTCAATCTTATCTATAATTGGTCTCAATTTGCCGGTGGGATCGTTTGCAACTCCAAGAAAAATCTTTGTTAGCTGAACTGAGAGGGCCGCTTTTTTTGCAGGAAGGGGAATCCCAAATAAATTATTTATTACCTGTTCGTACATTTCGCCTACTTTCATACGAGTTTTTTTCTTAGTTCGAAGGTCCTTATTCGGTTTATATTTATTTGAATTTTTGTAGCCCATCCTCATCGTGCAAATATATTCGTCTCCTGCACTTTCTATCAATGTATGGACGCTTTTTGCCTGAATTGGTCTTAAGTCCTTAACTACCCCCTCTTCACAAAAGAAGTTTACGTAAGGATGGCAATGTAAATCTGCAACATAATGACACATCAAACCTAAAGTGTAACTTATTAAAGTTGGGTCTTTTTTCTCGTTAAGAAATTTAGACACACGCGTAAATACCTCGTATTGCTTAACATATTGCATAATATTTGGGTATCTTCCAATTTCAAGTCCCATCTCTCTTAACGCAAAAAGATAATCTGGTCCTATTGAGCCAAATAAAAATGCATCCTTATGCTTTTCAATTATTGCTTTTAATTCATCATCAAGTAATTTTTCTACCTCTCTAGCGAGATATATGTGGGTTATCAGATTAGGCATCTATACCTCCAAAAACATAAAATACGCCCCCAATTTGGGAGCGTATAAGGGTTTATAGTTTATATTCTTTTTCTATTTCTTCAATTTTTACGGGTCTACCTAGAGCAAGTGACTTTTTCGCTGCAAGTCCAATCAAAACGGGTTTTAACCCGTCAATTACATTAACTTCAGTCTCAGTATTATTTACAACCGCATTAATGAAGGAAGTAACCTCATTAGCGTATGCTTCCATATATCTTTGCAGAAAGAAGAACTGGGGTTTTTCGGCAGTAACCCCAAAACCATCGCTTATTACAGCTGTGCTCTCGGGAACGTTTCCTACCGCGACCTGACCTTTGCTTCCAAATGCCTCTACTCTTTGATCGTATCCGTATGATGCTCTCCTGCAATTATCAATTACTGCTAGTGCTCCATTAGATAACTTGAGAGATATAACGGCAGTATCTATGTCCCCTGCTTCTTTTATAGCTGGATCAACCATCACTCCGCCTATTGCGTAAACTTCACTTACCTCTGCCCCTGACATATATCTAACCATATCAAAATCATGAATTGTCATATCTAGGAAAATTCCTCCAGACACTTTTATATAAGATACTGGTGGGGGGCCAGGGTCTCTTGATGTAATTTTCAAAATATTTAAATCTCCAATCTTTCCTCCAAGAACGGCCTCTTTTGCTGCCCTAAAGTTTCTATCAAACCTTCTTTGAAAGCCAACCTGATACTTAACCTTGTATTCATTAATGGCATCCATTACCTCCTTAATTTTATTTACATCATGATCAATTGGTTTTTCACAAAATACGTGTTTCCCTGCTCTTATGGCTTCTAACGAAATTTTGCTGTGCGTATCTGTAGAAGAACAAATCAAAACGATATCGATTTCTTTATCGTTAATTATTTTCGAATAGTCGGTGTATACGTTTGTAACACCTATATTCTTTGCCCACTCTTCCGTTTCTTTAGTCATAAACGGATCCGCAATAGCTTTTAGCTCTGCATTCTTAACAAGATGTTTGACTGACTCAGTGTGAACCTTTCCGATTCTACCTGCTCCGATAATGCCTATTTTTAACATATACTTCTCTCCTATATACACTCCGCTGTCTGCGGCTGTTTCCTGTCATAGATATAACTCTCTATCTAAAAATTATATAATTATCTCTGGTAGTCGGGTTTTTCCTTCCTACCTTTTTGCATATTCCTACGGATTCTCCCAACGTCTATATTTTAAATTCCCGCAGTTTCTTTTATGTATGCTCTTGCCTTCTTTGCATACCTCAACGGGATTGCTTTTACAGGGTCTTGTTCTGCTTCCACAAGAAGCCATCCCTCGTATCCTGCATTATCTAATATCTCAAAAATCTTTTTGAAATCCACTACTCCATCTCCGGGTACAGTAAATGCTCCTTTCCTTACCCCTTCTAAGAAGGATAGATGTTTCTCTTTAACTTTTTCAACAACCTCTGGTCGTATATCCTTTAGGTGTACGTGTCTAACTCTGTGTACATATTTCTTTAACACCGCTAAGTAGTCCTCTCCGCAATATGCCAAATGGCCACTATCGAAGAGCAGGTTTACATATCTCGAATCAGTCCCATCCATCATTTTATCAATTTCTTCAGCAGTTTGCACAACTGTACCCATATGATGATGAAAGGACATATGTATTCCAAATCTGTCTAGCGCTACTTTTCCAAGTTTGTTAAGACCTTCGTTCAATCTTGCCCATTCTAAATCATTCATTACATATTTATTCTCAAATACCGGTGTATCCATTTGTCCTTGTATAGAATAACTTTGTTCACTGACACCTATAATTCTGGCGCCGGTCTCTTTCAAAAATTCGCATTGCTTAACAAAAGCATCTTCATTTTCCTGATAACTCTTTGTTAAAATAAAGGTAGAAAACCAACGATTTGCCACCCTTAGTCCGTGGGAGGCTAGTATGCCTTTTAAAACCTGGGGGTCATCTGGGTATTTGTTCCCTATTTCCGTTCCGGTATATCCCGCTATTTCCATCTCAGAGATACACTGTTTGAATGATATATCCCCCCCAAGATCGGGCATATCATCATTAGTCCAGCCAATGGGAGCAATTCCCACCTCGATAGTTTTGCCTTTGAACATTTTTCCCTCCGACTAAATTAAATCTTTTTATTTATATCCGTTTCAACAGATATCTGCATCAAATCCCTATCTCCAACATAGTGAAGTTGCTCAGCCAAAGCTTGTTCCTGTTTTTTATTCCTTGGCATAAAATTACAACCTACCTGCCAAAAGCCCCCTTCATATCCATCAGTCATTGTCTTTGGTAAAACTTTTATGTCTATTAAAACTGGGCAAGTATCTGCTTTTGCTGATTCTAGTGCTTCCTTTAATTCTTGTTCTGTTTTTACAGTGTATCCCTTACACCCATATGCTCTCGCGTTTGCCGCATAATCAATATTTAAAAACTTTGTTTTAGCTTTTGCTCCGTATCTGAATTCGGTTGCGAGCGAATCAATTCCCTTGCCCATTTGTAAATTATTAATACACCCAAAGCCTCCGTTGTCAAATAAAAGAACATTGATTTTTTTACCTTCTTGTACTGCGGTCACAAGTTCACTGTGGAGCATTAAATAACTACCATCCCCAACCATTGCATATACCTCCTGATGAGGGGAAGCTATCTTGCATCCTAAAGCTCCTGAAATCTCATGTCCCATACAAGAATAACCATATTCCATATTATATGAGTTGGGGTAATCTGTCTCCCACATTCTCTGTAGGCATCCAGGTAAAGAGCCAGAGGCTCCGATAATAATGGCATCGGTTGCTATACTATCACGTATTATCCCAATTGCCGTTGTTTGACAGATCCCAGCCCCAGTCACCGATCTAAAATCTTCAACTGTAGTTTTTGTCATATTTAGCACTTCGGGAACCAATTCCTTAGAGTAATGGATACTCTTTAGCCGGCGCATCTCTGCTTTCCATTCCATTTGGGATGTTTTATATTCATCCTGATAATATGTATAATACCCCGTTAATCTGCTCTTAAGTTGAAGGAGGGTTGCCTTTACATCCCCCACTACAGAAACAGCATTCATTTTTTTAGAATGGAACTTTGAGGTATTAATACTTACTATACTTGCATCATGAAAAAGAGTTTTACTCGCTGTCGTGAAGTCAGATAATCTGGTTCCGAGAGCTATTATGCAATCAGATCTCATCGCGATTACATTGGCGCAACTGTTTCCAGTTACTCCAAGTCCACCTAGATAATATTTACTAGCGGATGGTAGCGTGGATTTCCCGGCCTGCGTTTCGGCAAAGGGTATATTATGTCTATCACAAAACTCTGCGATAGTTCTTCCTGCTTCGCTGTACCTTGCTCCGCCACCCACTATAATCATGGGATATCTTGACCTTGCAATTGCGCTTACAGCTTCTTCCATTTGTTCAATGGAAGGAACAGGTCTTTCTATCCTATGCACTCTCTTCTCGAAAAGATATTTGGGGAAATTATATACTTCCGCTTGGACATCCTGAGGTAGGGCTATACAAACTGCCCCAGTCTCGGCTGGATCGGTTAAAACCCTCATAGCGTTTAAAAGAGCTGTCTCTAGCATTTCTGGTCTAGTTATTCTATCAAAGAACTTTGTAACCGGCTTAAAAGCATCATTTGTCGTAATGTTCAGGTCATAGTTTTGTTCGATTTGTTGTAGTACCGGATCGGGTCTTCTTGTAGAGAAGGAATCTCCAGGGAACAATAATAACGGTATATTGTTTACTGTTGCTGTTGCTGCAGCCGTTACCATATTCGCAGCCCCTGGGCCAATACTAGAAATACAGGGGATAATCTTTTTTCTGTTGTTTTGTTTTGCATACGCTATTGCAACATGTGCCATTCCCTGTTCATTCTTTCCTTGGTATATTTTTAACGTATGTTCAGCCATTGCAAGAGCTTCCCCTATTCCAAGCACACACCCATGTCCAAAAACGGTAAATACCCCTTCAACAAACTTTTCTTCCACTCCATCTAGAGTTACGTACTGATTGTCTAAGAATTTTACTATCGCTTCTCCGACTGTAATTCTCATTCTTTTTTCCGACATTTGCTTCTCCTACCAGTAATACTGGATTTTGTGATTATATATTCCCGAAATATAGTCTTTTTCTAAAAATACTATTCCCATCTTTACTTGATACGGGTTATTTTTCCTCTAACAGCCAGCTATATCTTTGGTCATCTGTACGGGTATTGTCCCATGGATCCCCTGGAAGATGTCTTATCATCCAACAGCAATACATCGGATATCCGGGAGCGGTAACCTGTGCATGAGTTTTTCCTCCCTCGAAAAGACCGGCACTGCCTTCTTTCACTGTATATGCTTTTTCTCCTATAAAGCAGGCACCAAAGCCCTCTGGACGTTTAAATTTGTAATAATATACTTCTGGTTGCGCATGGTGATGGGGTATATAGCTCCACCATCTTCCTTGTCTTGCAATTACCTCTCCTAAGACCATATTTGAATAAGGAGAATTCTTGATATTTATAATATCTATTACCTCTCTTTCAGCAGTTCCTTCCCATCTATCCTTACAGCTCGTAAACTTGTAAATATCATTTTTTGTGAAAACCCTTGGTTCAAAATACCTTTCATTCTCTGTACTCTGAACTAATATCTCGCTATCCTTTTCGGCTTTAACAGTTAAAACAGTGTCCTTAGGTACGTGGAGACAGGTAGGAAGTTCCTCAAAAACTCCCTCTCTTTCCATTTGCAATTGGTTATCCTCATAATACACTATTATTTTGCCGGATAGGATTAAAAGAGCTGTTTCCATTCCCGGTTCGAATAACTCTATCTCTTCTTCTTTCTGAAGCTTGTATACAGTAATATTCATGAGCATAGGTGAAGTCTTCCCGTACACCCTTGTCACTTCCTGCTTCCCAGACTTAAATTTTGGATAAATAAACATATCTATCTCCTCCTTCCCTAGCAAACACTATTCGATCGTTTATTTTTCATATATGCATTAGCATATATTTTATATACCTGTATCGATGCAATCAAATGTATTATTGCTGAAATAATACTTAATTACCTTTATTTTCCAAGATGCTT
>JAQVQU010000019.1:18699-21016 GCA_028701415.1 Clostridia bacterium
AGCAAACACTATTCGATCGTTTATTTTTCATATATGCATTAGCATATATTTTATATACCTGTATCGATGCAATCAAATGTATTATTGCTGAAATAATACTTAATTACCTTTATTTTCCAAGATGCTTGTTTATTGCTCTTGGATTACCATACCTCATTAACTTTATTTTCCAAGACGCTTATTTATTGCTCTTGGATTACCATACCCCTCTCTTCCCTTTGTTTAGCGAGTTCGCTTAGAACCTGGTTCTTTTTCTTCCCGACTAGGTCATAGAAAAAGACCGGAATAGTGCATAACAACATACTAACACCAGGCAATAACGAGACAAGAGTAAACATTCCGAATCGGACATTTTTCGGCATATCCAAGGGATTAATAGCCCCTGCGCTAGCAACAATTGCAGCTGGGTCTATACTGAAGATAAGGTAAGTTACAACAATAAAGCTTGTAGCTAGAGCATTACCTAACTTATTTATAAAAGACTGTGTCGAGGAGCCGAGAGCAGTTTCTCTTCTCCCAGTTTTCCACTCCATATAATCAAGGGCATCTCCTATCATCGCATAAGATGTAACATTTATTACTCCAAGAGGAATGGAGGATATTATTATGAAAGGAATACAAGCCCAGAATGTAGAAAACCATCCTACAATTGTCATTGCTACTGAAGCCACAAAGCCTGCTAAACAGGTCACAATCACTATTTGTTTATAGTTGTACTTTCTATACAACTTAGGCAAAAATAACATAGCTCCGAACATACCTACCGCCGAACATACCTGAAATATAGTGGCAATTGTCGCACGGCTGGATGCAAGGGCTTCATTTATTGCAATATCACTTAACCCAGAGAGAGCAGGTCCGATATAAAAGGAGTATCTTGCCACATGGATGGCTGCAACCTGCACTAGATATCTTCCACTTGCAAGAACGCCCATTGCAACTACTAGCATCAAAGGTTTACATGTAAATAATAGTTTTAAAGGTGAGGGCTCTGACTTATCTCTTTTTGCGGGTCTAGGCACAACCACTCTTTCCTTAGTTGTAAAATATGAAGTTAAAAATATTATGCTTCCCAGTATTGCACAAATCAGCGCAATTACCATATATTGAATTTTATCAAATTCGACTCCGGTCTTTGAGGTTAATTTAGGTAAAATCATCGATAGTAGCATATACAAGACGATCGGGAGAGCACTCCCTACTCCATTAATTGTACGGGCTATAGATATAGTTTTCCCTCTTTCGGAAGCGTTAGGCGTCATTGCGTTTGGCATACTCCAAAAAGGTACGTCGCTAATTGTATATATCATTCCCCAAAGAGTATATATTACCGCCGAATATATCATTAAGTTATTCATAGAGATCCCTTTCGGGACAAAAAACATAAAGAATGTCAGAATGGCTACAGGGATGGGGGTGTAAAGAACATAGGGTCTAAATTTCCCCCCTTTAGGATTAATCTTATCAACGATTCCCCCACACAAAGGATCATTCACTGCATCCCACAATCTTGCAAGAAGCATTAAAAACAAAACAAACATAGGAGGTAGCATCGCAACGTTTAAATAAAACTCGGATATATATGAAGACATGATTGCATAAATCATGCCCTGTCCTCCGGCTGCTAATGCATACATCCAGATTTCTTTTTTCCCCATATATTTCTTTTGGGATTTTGAAATATCCTCTTCCGAATCAAGGGCGATAGTGCCCTCTGGGCCAACATCTAAGCTTCCACCGGCAACCTCTTTTTTGAGATAACTATCCGGGTCATTGACCGGGGGTTTTTCTTTGCGAGGGAGTCGTATTTTCATCTTTCACCTTTCCTAGATATAGATTTGCATATATTCGTCAAATTAATGACGCTTAAGCCTATATGTAATTCCTTGGCAATTCATACTAAAGTATTTCTATCTCTTTAATCCCTATCTTTTAGACACTAAGCTTTTTCTTGCTATTCCCTTGTTCATTAGCTAAGCGTTTTTAAACCGAATCCATAATTTTTGTGGTTTTTAACCTACTTTCATCTTGTTCATTAGCTAAGCGCTTTTTAGCAGATTCCGTAATTTTTGTGGTTTATTAGCTTACTTTTATCTTGTTCATTAGCTGAGCGCTTTTTAGCAGATTCCGTAATTTTTGTGGTTTATTAGCTTACTTTTATCTTGTTCATTAGCTAAGCAATTTTTTAGCAGATTCCATAATTCTTGTGGCTTTTTCTTCGCTCTTTCCCTTATCTTTGTCAAAAACCAAAACATATATCTTTAGTTTGGGTTCGGTGCCTGAAGGTCTAATGCATACAAATTGCTCATCCTCAAGT
>JAQVQU010000019.1:21116-22268 GCA_028701415.1 Clostridia bacterium
AGATTCCATAATTCTTGTGGCTTTTTCTTCGCTCTTTCCCTTATCTTTGTCAAAAACCAAAACATATATCTTTAGTTTGGGTTCGGTGCCTGAAGGTCTAATGCATACAAATTGCTCATCCTCAAGTTTTAGATATATAACGTCCGACTGGGGTAATCCCGTCTTAGTAACTTTTCCATCCGAGTGTTTAATGTCTCCGGAAATATAATCTGCAACAGACAAAACCTTCTCGCCACCTATCTCTTTGATGTCCATGGATCTCAAATTTTTCATTGCATTTGCCATTATTTCCATTCCCGAAAGCCCTTTGTATGTCGTAGAGGAATTATTTTCAGAATAATGCCCATATTCAGCCATTATCTCTTCAAGTCTCCTGTATACGCTACTTCCTTTGTTTTCAAGATATAAAAGCATTTCAGCAAACATTACACTTGCAACAACCGCATCTTTATCCCTTGCATAAGTTCCGCAAAGAGACCCATAGCTTTCTTCAAAGCCAAAAATATATGTATATTCTCCCGTTTCCGCCCACTCGGTCATCTTCTCACCAATAAATTTAAATCCAGTCAGCACATTGAATACCGTCACTCCATTAGTTTGTGCGATTCTGTCTGCCAAAGTAGAAGTTACTATAGTCTTTACTATTGCTGCATTTTTCGGAAGTATTCCCTTTTCTTTTCTTCTACGAATTATATAGTCCAGCAATAAAATGCCAATTTGATTTCCTGTGAGCAAAATGAATTTTCCTTCATTGTTTCGTATTGCGACGCCCAGCCTGTCTGCATCCGGATCTGTACCCAGCACAACATCCGCGCCTATTTTATCTCCCTCCGCGACCCCCATGGCGAGAGTTGCGGCATTCTCGGGATTAGGAACTGCAACAGTACTGAATTCAGTATCGGGAAAAGCCTGCTCTTTAACAACATTTGCATTGATTCCCAGTCTCTTGAACATGGTAGTGACAGGCATATACCCAGAACCATGAATGGGCGTGTAAACTAGCTTAATACTCTTTCCCTTTGCTTTTACGATTTCGGGAGAAAGCATCAGTTTTTCGAGCTCATTAAAGTACAATTCATCTATATCTTTAGAAATGACTGAAACGAATTCGTTTAATTTTCCACCAAAGGACTCCTTTTTAAATAAATCAAA
>JAQVQU010000001.1 GCA_028701415.1 Clostridia bacterium
ATAAAGTTTATTAGTAATTCTGGAGAAATCCAACCCTTACTTAAGACCGTGGATTGGATGAAGGGAATCATTGCATATCCCCCACCGACAGTGAATAGAGATATCTTTAAAAAACTGAGGAAAAGATCTAAATAAATGTTCATTTTTTCTCCAGATCATTTTTATTTTTGAGATCATCAGATTTATCGTTTGGGGTCAAAACTTTTTTTGCTCTTTTATTGATAAAAGATTCCAGGAAAGTGTAAATAATCCCAAATATAATTGTTCCGAGAATTATGAAAATATTATCAAAAGAAATAATATGAAAAACAGATAAAAGTCCTAGTGTCAAGCTTAAAAAGAAAACAGCATAAACCGCAGGCCTTTTTTCGTTTTTTAAGAACTTTCCTAAGTTAATTACGGCATTAAGTATTAATGCGGCTACTCCAGCCCTCATTCCAAGGAAAGCCCACTTTACATATGGATTTTCAAAATACTTTGTTAGCGTTGAAGAAATTAAAGTTATAATAACTATTGGGGGCAACATTACCGAAATTGATGCCACAAATGCCCCAAGGAATCCAGCGACCTTTGCCCCAACGTAGGTGGCTGAATTTAAAGCTATAGGTCCTGGCGTACTTTCAGCAATTGCTATAATGTCCAACATTTCTTCGGAAGTTAGCCATTTTCTTTTGATTGTCGCTTCTCTTTCAATGATTGATATCATTGCATAACCCCCACCAAAAGTAAGCGCCCCAATTTTTAGAAAAGTAAGAGCTAAAATTATTAGATTTTTAAAGCTTAATTTCATTTTTATGTTCCATTTTACCTTTATTCTTTTTTAAAAGAATTCTCTTTATTGGATTTATCTTCACGGAATATGGACGCTCTGTCAGGATTCATAATTGCAGAAAAGATACTGTCTCTTGCATTTGGAAGAGTGTAAGAAATTTCCTTTAAAAGTAGCTTTATTTCTTCTCTCTTTGTTTTTTTGTTTATCGGACAAGCACTTTCAACTAATGGAAGTTGTAGATAATTTGAAACAAACAAAATATCTGCTTCTTCCACATATAATAGTGGCCTAATTACAGTGATTTCAGATCTATCCATATACGTAACGGGTTGGTATGTATTTAGTCGGTTTTCATAAAACAAAGACATTAGAAAAGTGTCCACCAAATCTTCCTTATGATGGCCTAAGGCAAGAATATTAGCTCCGATTTCCCTACATTTATTTGCAAGGGCTCCTCTTCTCATGTTTGAACATAGACTACAGGGATTTTTTTCTTCCCTTGAAGAAAAAACGATGGACGAAATAGAGGTTGTTTCTAAGAAAAAATTAATTCTGTTATCAGTGCAGAATTTTTCTATTGATGAATAATAATCTGGCGAGGTTCCGGAAAAACCCATATCAACAGTAATAGCGGAAAGATTGAAATCGTAGATGCCGTATTTTTTCAATTCATTAAGTGCATTTAGCAGGGTGATGCTATCTTTTCCCCCTGAAACACCCACGGCAATATGATCTCCAGTTTTTAGCATAGAGAAATCCTCTATCGCTTTTCTAACGCCCCCGAGTATATGTTTCAGAGTTCTTTTTAATTTTGAGCTTTCCATTATTAATCCATTACTTTATCTACGTTATGCATATTAAACGATATAAAAACAGGGCTGTCAAATGACAACCCTGTTGGCAGGAGCAGTAAGAATCGAACTTACATCAAAGGGGTCAGAGTCCTTTGTGCTACCATTGCACCATGCTCCACCGTTGACTATTTTTTATTGCAAGCTTCATTTAAAGCCTTTAGCATTTCCTCTTCATCTATATTGTGTGCTGCTGCCGCTTCTCCCACGGTTTCATTGTTTGCAAGTATGCATCCTAAACAGTGCATACCAAAGCCGTACAGAACCTCCGCCATTGCTTGAGTGTTACCCATTTTTAAGGCGTCCATTAGTAAAGTATCTTTTGTAATTTTCATTTTTTCCTCCAATTAATTATGGTATTCGTAGTATATAACATGTGTACTTTAATTGACAACCATTTTTCCATCAAACAACTACGTGAATAGGGTCAAAGCTGTAGGTATTGTTATTATGGAAATTAAAGTAGAAATAATAACCATTTTTGCGGGCAATTTTGTCGGTTTTCCTAATCTTGAGCAAAACATCATAATATTGTTTGCAGAAGGGACTGCTGCTATAGTGATTAAATTTACTTTTAAAGGTGACATATCATAAAATAATGAGATAAGCAGAATTAAACAGAAAGCTAGAATTGGGGAGATAATTAAACGGATAAAGGAAGAAATATAAGGTTTTATGTCAGTAAAAAGCTCTTTAAAATTCATGTCTGATAATTCAATCCCCACAAGGGTCATTGCCAGTGGCCCAACCATAGTGGAGAAAAATTCGATGGAATTATGAAGTCCTGTCAAAGGGTATTTTACAAAATTTATATTGAAAAGGTATAAAGGCAAAACAATAAGAAATGACAAAGTAGCAGGGTTTAAAAAAGCTTTTTTTATGTTCATCGTTTTTTTGTCTCCGGTAAGAACATATACGCCAAAGGTCCATGAAACAAGGTTAAACGCTGTAATGCCTGCTGTCGCGTATAATAAAACCAAAGGATTCCCTGGAAACAATAGTTGAAGGAAGGGGATTGCCATATATCCAGCATTCCCAAAAGCGCCTGCGTAAGAGACCATTCTTTTTTCATCAGAGTCAACTTTTTTCAGAAGTAAATAGGAGATAAATTTCCCAATGAAGGCTAAAGAAATAATTAAGATTGAAACAAAGATAAAAACAACAACTAAATTAATGACAACGGAGGGATCGTAGTTTTGTTTAAGAAAAGAATTGATTGTAACAAAAGGGGTGCATACATATAGTAAAAGAACGGAAATAAAAGATACCGCCTGTTCTTTAACAATCATATGTCTCTTAGCTATAATAAAACCTGGAATAGCCATAAATAAGAGCAATGCAACGCTTTCGAAACTAGCTTTAAATAACATTATTTTATAACTCCAAATTTTTCTAAAAGAAGTTGCAACTCTTTAATCTCCCGTAGGCAATTATTAGTCTTGATGAGAGTATGATATAGTCCAATCCACATGGCATCCAATATAATTGGGTCATCATTATCTATTACGTGAAGAAATCCTTTAAGAAGCTTCAAACAATCATTTCTTAGCGTTTCAGAAATAAAATTGTCTCCAATAACCGAGTCAATCATTAAATTTATCCAATAAGAACATTCATCTTTTGTTTTGTCCGGAATAGATGAAGTAATAGTGGGTTCAGGAGCTGATACTTCGCTACTAGGATTAATAGCTACGCCTAGATATAAATTTTTAAAACTAATCTCAAGAGGTCTAATAATACAGTCGCAAAATTTAACATAAGAGTCGTGAGGTTTGACACCTGGGAAGAAATTATTTATAAAATCAGTGGGAGAAATATTGGATTTATCAAACTCGAAGAGCAACCCAACGATTAAGGAAACTATTTGAATGTCTGATTTAGGAAGGGAGAATCTTGCTTCGTTGGAATTATTGTGAAAAAGAGCCTTTTTGTATTCTGATCTAAACGGAGCGGTTCTAGCACATTCTCCTATTATGGAAAAATAATCAGGCCTAGAGACTAATATGTTGAGTATGTTTGAAATTGGTTTTTCTATTAGTATTAGACGAGAAGAAAAAAATAAATTAATTGATTCTTGAAACATCACAAGGTCTTTATTCATTTCCATTATCGAACCTCTTATCTATTGATTGATAAATAATAACACACAATTTTTCAAATGTCTTGCAATTAGATTTTTTACATTGTATAATTAACTAAATTTTGTTGCCTAGGATACATCTTTTTTTAGGGGATTTTTTTGGATGAATATTATTAAATTAATAAAAAAGAATGAGCTTTTCAAGAACTTTGACGATAAGGAAATTAACTCCATATTCGATTGTTTAAAGGGTAGAATCCTTAAATGCTCCAGAGGTAAAATTCTTTGTGAACAAGGAGCTTTGGTTGAAGAAATAGGCATTATTCTAGAAGGATCTGCAGTTAAATTTATCACAAAAGCTAATGGCTCAAAGGAAGTTGAGGAAATATTAAACGCAGGAGATATGTTCGGTGAGATAGATGGATACAGCGTTGAAAGAAATTCTAGATTTTCTATAGTTGCTGCAGAAGATGCTACTGTTTTATATATCACTGTATCAACAATAGTAAAACAGTGTGAAAAGACTTGTTCCTTCCATCAAAAATTACTTGAGAACACTTTAGAATACATGGCAAAAAAGATTCTTGGCATGCGAAAGGATGCCGAATATTTATCTATAAAGAGTATGCGCCTTAAAATCGCCAAATTAATATACGAAAAGTACTTGGAACAAGGAACTACAAATGTTTCTTTGGGAATTAATCGTAATGAAATGGCAGAGTATTTAAATGTCTCTAGGCCATCGATGTCCCGTGAGATGATAAAAATGAGAGAGGAAGGCATGTTTGATTTCTGGAAGGACAAGATCACGATTAAGAACTTAGACGCTCTTGTTGCTATAGTAAACGCAAAATGAGACCTGAAATTGCAGTTTTTATATATATTTTATCAGGGATAATTGCTTTTTTTCTAGTTTGTTTATTATCATTTTTCCTGATTGTTTTTCATTATTTAAAAATGCTAGTTCACCCCCAAAAAAGAACTTTTGAAGAACTCATTGAATATGAAGTTAAAGAAAAGAACTTTAACCGAAAATGGCTAGAAATACCTTTCTTAGAGATGAGAACAACCTCTGTATATGGTTACAATTTATTTGGACGTTTTTACCAGAAAAAAAATCATAATTCTTCCAAAATAATGCTATCTCTACATGGGCATAATTCCTGCTCTGTTTCTCAAATGAAATATCTTGATATGTTTTTTGAAGGCGGATTTAATGTTTTTATTCCAGACCATAGATATAGTGGTTTCAGCGAGGGGCCCTCAGTAACCTTTGGCATAAAAGAAAAGACAGATGTCATAACTTGGATGGATGTTCTTCAAGAGAAATATCCTGAGGCTGAGTTTTATGTTTTTGGAGAAAGTATGGGTGCTGCTACTGGAATCATGGTATCGGCTGAGGATAAAAGAGTGAAAAAATTAGTGGAATATTGCGGTTTTGCAAATATACCTACTTTGATGAAACAACATATAAAAAATGATTTTTTAATTTATAAATTATTTTGGCCTGCGATGAGGTTGCTATGTAAAATTATTTACAGATTTGATTTAGGCAAAAGCGATCCACTAGGTGCTATAGAAAAAATTGGTGTTCCAGTATTGATAATGCACAGTAAAGCAGATAGTGTTGTAGGGTATGAGAACGCAATGTTATTGAAAAATGCTAAGATGGAAGCTGACTTTGTTTCTTTTTCCGATAGTATTCATGCTAGATCTATGGTTAAATATCCCGAGGAGTTTAAAGGAGCTGTACTGGAATTTCTTTCAAGGGATTAGAGGACCTAATTTTTGATAGAATATGTGTTTGAGAAGTATAGTGGTTTAGTTTTTGCAAATCCACAATATGAAGTATAAACTATAAAATTAAATGAAAAAAATTAGAAAACTAATATTTTTTTGTTTGACAAGGGTAATTCTAATTGATATTATATGTCAGTTGCGTAAAAACGCCAGATTTAACTATTGAATATTGCATTCCGTTTGAGTGTTAATTCCGTGTAAGAGAATAGTTAACATATTTAGGGCTGAGAAGCCTTTTATTTAGAAGGCAGTTTGACACACACGGACTAGTGTATAATAAATTGATTAATTTCAGGAGGAGACAATCATGGCAGGTCAAAAGATCAGGATTAAGTTGAAAGCTTATGACCACAATTTAATTGATGCATCATGCGAGAAAATTGTAGTGGCTGCAAAGGAAACTGGGGCAAGCGTGTCTGGCCCGATTCCGTTGCCAACACAAAAAGAAATAGTCACTATTCTTAGATCGCCCCATAAGCACAAAGATAGTAGAGAACAATTTGAATTACGCACTCACAAGCGCGTAATCGATATATATAACAGCACATCAAAAACGGTTCAACAATTAATGAAAATGGACCTTCCCGGTGGCGTTGATATCCAAATCAAATTATAAAGGAGGCTCATTATGCAAAAGGCAATCATTGGAAAAAAGCTTGGCATGAGCCAAATATTTACTGCTGATGGCACGATTATTCCAGTATCTGTTATTCTTGCGGGACCCTGCACAGTTGTACAGGTTAAAACTGCAGAAAAAGATGGTTATTCTGCCGTAAAAGTTGGATTTGAAGAAGTTGCACCTGAAAAATTGAATAAACCTAATGCGGGACAGTTTAAAAAATCAAATTTAACAGCCAACAAGGTTTTGAGAGAATTGAAGTTGGACAATAGCGCTGATTATTCCGTAGGTGACAAAATTGGATGTTCTCTATTTTCCGTTGGTGATCATGTTGATGTGACTGGGAATACAAGAGGAAGAGGATTTACAGGAACTATCCAGAGATGGGGGACCCACAGGGGCCCTATGGCACATGGCTCCGGATATCATAGGGGAGTAGGATCTCTTTCCGCTAATAGTAGTCCTTCTAGAGTTTTTAAAAACAAAAAAATGCCTGGTCAATACGGGAACGAAAAGGTAACTATACAAAACCTGGAAGTGGTAAGAGTTGATGAAGCAAGAAACGTATTGTTGATTTCGGGTGGAATACCAGGACCTAAAGGTTCCATAGTTTCCGTGAAATCTTCGTGCAAGTCTTCTTCCGGCTCGAGATGGATTAAATAATAGCGAGGAGTAGAGTCATGATAAATTTTAAATTAATGGACACAAAGGGAAATGAATCTGGAAATATTGAATTAAACGAAAATGTTTTCAATCAACCTTACAATGAGGCTCTCATTCATCAAGTAGTAGTTGCACAACTTGCAAACAAAAGGCAGGGAACCAAGTGTTCTTTAACTCGTGCTGAGGTTCGTGGGGGTGGAGCTAAGCCTTGGAGACAAAAGGGTACTGGGAGAGCTAGACAAGGGAGCATCAGATCCCCTCAATGGTATCATGGTGGAGTTGTATTTGCTCCGAAGCCAAGAGATTTTTCTAAAAAAATTAATGTAAAAATGAAGTCAGCCGCTTTTTGTAGTGCTATAAGCCAAAAATTAAGAGATGGGAATGTAATTATTCTTGATGAATTGGAAATAAGTGAGCCTAAGACAAAATTGATGGCGGAGATATTAAAAAATATCGGAGTAGAAAAAACAGCTCTTATGGTTATGCAAGATAATAAAAATGTATTAAGAGCGGGTAGAAATATAGAAGGTATAAGTATGATTAACGTAAATACAATAAACGTTTACGATATTTTACGCTTTCAAAAACTAGTCTTGACCGCTGAAGCCGTTAAGTCTATCACGGAGGTTTACGCATAATGAATTCATACGATATTATTGTTAAGCCTATTTTGTCTGAAAAAAGTAATGCAGGAATTCCAAACAAAGTATATACTTTCGAAGTTTCCGAATCAGCAACTAAAACTCAGATTAAGATGGCGGTAGAAGAGATTTTTAGTGTTAAAGTAATTAAGGTTAATACCGTAAACTACGATGGCAAAGTTAAGAGGAGAGGTCGTACTTCTGGTAGGACTCCTTCTTACAAAAAAGCATACGTAACATTGAGTGTTGATAGTAAACCTATAGAATTACTTGAGAATTTGGCGTAATAGGAGGCAGAATCGATGGGAGTAAAAAGATATAAACCAACAACCCCTGGGCGCCGTGGAATGAGTGTGTTAGATTTTTCGCACATCACTACTACGGAACCTGAAAAAAGTTTACTAGTGAGTAAAAATAGTAATGCTGGTAGAAATGCAAACGGTAGAATAACTGTTAGGCATCAAGGTGGTGGTAACCGGGTTAAATATAGAATCATTGATTTTAAAAGAGATAAGGATGGTATTCCAGCAAAAGTTGCAACTATTGAATACGATCCAAATCGTACTGCAAATATTGCTCTTCTGAACTATGCTGATGGTGAGAAAAGATATATACTAGCTCCCTTGGGACTTAGTGTTGGGGATGAGATTATTAGTGGGACAGAAGGAGTGGACATAAAGACTGGAAATACACTTCCCTTGGCTAATATCCCAGTGGGTACAATGATTCACAATATTGAACTCCAGCCCAAAAGAGGGGGACAAATTGCACGCTCAGCGGGAGCTTCTGCTCAGCTTATGGCTAAAGAAGGAGGAAAAGCAACCCTTCGTATGCCAAGTGGTGAGATGAGATATGTTCCAGTACAATGTAGAGCTACAATTGGACAAATAGGCAATCTTGATTATGAGAACGTAAGTTTGGGAAAAGCCGGAAGGCACAGACACATGGGTGTTAGACCGTCGGTTCGAGGTGTTGTAATGAATCCTTGCGATCACCCACATGGTGGTGGAGAAGGCAAGTCTCCTATAGGGATGCCTTCACCCGTTACTCCTTGGGGCGTACCTACTCTTGGATACAAGACAAGGAATAAAAAAGCACGCTCAAATAAAATGATTATTAAACGTATCAACTAGGAGGAATAAGTATGAGCAGATCTATAAAAAAAGGGCCATTTGTTGCCGATCATCTTATGAAGAAAGTTGAGGCTATGAATGCTTCTGGAGACAAAAAACCAATTAAGACTTGGTCGAGGTCTTCCACAATTTTTCCTCAATTTGTTGGACACACTTTTGCAGTGCATGATGGAAAAAAACATGTTGCAGTGTATGTTACTGAAGATATGGTTGGGTTGAAGCTTGGTGAGTTTGCCCCAACAAGAACTTTCCGTGGGCACGGAGGAGCAAAATCAACCGCTCCGGCACCGAAGAAGTAGGAGGGACATATGGCTACTAGAATCAGAGAGAAAACAAAAGCGCGCGAGGAATCTAAGGATACAAGACCTCAAGCAAAAGCAAAGTATATTAGAATATCTGCAAATAAAGTGAATGCGACTTTGGCCCTAATTCGAGGGAAAAAGTATACGGAAGCTGTTGCTATTCTTAACAATTTAAATAAGTCTTCTAGCGAACCAGTATTAAAGGCACTTAATTCTGCAGCAGCAAATGCAGAAAATAATCTAAACATGAATAAAGACTCATTAGTTGTTGCAAAAGCGGTTGCTGAACAGGGGCCTACTCTAAAAAGATTTAGAGCAAGGGCAAAGGGCCGAGGAGCAAGAATATTGAAACGTACAAGCCATATTTCAGTTGTGCTTGCAGAGATTCAAGGATAGGAGGATAGAGAGAAATGGGACAAAAGATTAATCCGACAGGCTTTAGAGTTGGTGTCATATATCCTTTCAACAGTACTTGGTACGCTGGCAAGAGGGATTTTGGTAAGTTTCTAAAAGAGGATTATTTAATTCGAGACTATATTAAGAAAAATTATTACGAGGCAGCTATTTCAAAGATAATTATCGAGAGAGCTGCGGAAAATATAAAAATCGATGTATATTGTGGAAGAGTTGGTGTAGCTGTTGGGAAAAAACTTGATGCAAGAAGTAACACTGGAGATCAAAATCAGTCTTCTTCACAACAAACTTCATCTAATGAAAAGGGCATTAATGATATCAATAATGCTATCAGAAAGATAGTTGGAAAAGATAGGAATTTTAATGTTAATATTCACGAGATAAAGAACACCGACCTAGATGCCCAATTAGTAGCCGAGAATATAGCGGCTCAATTAGAGAAAAGGACCCCCTTTCGTAGAGCGATGAAGGGTGCTATGAGTAGAACGCTTAAGGCTGGAGCAAAGGGAATTAAAGCAATGGTCAGCGGTAGATTAGATGGAAATGAGATTGCTAGGTCAGAAAGTTATCATGAGGGATCTATCCCTTTACAGACTATGAGAGCTGATATAGATTACGGTTTTTCGAAAGCTCAGACTACTTACGGAGTGTTAGGCGTAAAAGTTTGGATATACAAGGGAGAGATTTTCGAGAAATCAGGAAAAGGAGGTAATAACTAATATGTTAATGCCTAAGAGAGTAAAAAGAAGAAAACAGCACCTTACTAAAACCAAGGGAAGAGCTGGAGTTGGGAACAAAATAGCTTATGGAG
Organism: Clostridia bacterium; assembly: GCA_028701415.1. Classification (GTDB taxonomy): domain Bacteria; phylum Bacillota; class Clostridia; order Christensenellales; family DTU072; genus MWEH01. The sequence goes on from JAQVQU010000001.1 coordinate 10,087, forward strand.
AATTTGGATTGGTTGCACTTGAACCAGGAAGAATTACAAGTAATCAAATTGAGGCAGCTCGTGTAGCTATGACAAGGTATATTAAACGTGGTGGAAAAGTTTGGGTTAATATCTTCCCCCACATGTCTGTAACTCAGAAACCTGCGGAGACCCGTATGGGAAGCGGAAAAGGAACCCCAGAATATTGGATAGCTGTAGTTAAACCCGATAGAGTATTATTTGAGATGGGGGGAATTACTGAAGAACTTGCAAGAGAGGCCCTTAGATTAGCTGCACAAAAACTTCCAATAAAGTGCAAGTTTGCAAAGAAGACTGATTTAGTGGAACAAGGCGGTGAAGCATAATGAAATCAAATACTTTTTTTGAAATGACTAATGAAGAATTGAACAATAAAGTTCAAGAGTTAAAAAAACAACTGTTTGAGTTGCGCTTTAAACAATCCGTATCTAAGTTGTCCAACCCTTTAAGCATAAATGAATGTAAAAAGGATATAGCTAGAGCCCTAACAATTCTTCGTCAAAGACAACTCGGGATTTCCGAAGAACCTACGAAGACAGTTAAGAAAAAGACCACAAAGTCTAAGGCATAATCGGAGGAGTTTGAAATGGAAGAAAGAAATTTAAGAAAGACCAGAGTTGGTGTAGTTGTAAGTAATACAATGGATAAGACCATCGTAGTTAAGATTGAGAAGAGGACTAAGCATCCAGTTTACAAAAAGTACATTGTTAGATCAAAAAAATTGTATGCTCATGATGAAAACAATGAATGTACTGTTGGTGATATAGTTGAAGTAATGGAGACAAGGCCCCTTTCAAAAATTAAACGGTGGCGTCTTGTCAGTATAGTTGAGAAAGCAAAATAGGAGGCAATACATATGATACAACCTCAGACAAGATTGAAAGTTGCTGATAATACTGGTGCGAAAGAGATAATGTGTATACGGGTTCTTGGCGGATCATTTGTTAGAAGCGGTGGAATTGGAGATGTTATAGTAGCTTCTGTTAAAACAGCTACCCCTGGAGGAGTTGTGAAAAAAGGCGATGTAATAAAAGCCGTAATTGTAAGAACGCACAAAGAGTTGCAACGCAAGGATGGGACAGTAATTAGATTTGATGATAACGCAGCTGTAATAATTGATAATCTCGTTCAAAAACAACCCAAGGGAACGCATATTTTTGGACCTATCGCTAGAGAATTAAGAGAAAAGGGATATATGAAAATTATCTCTCTTGCTCCTGAAGTAATATAGGAGGCATATAATGGCTAAAACAAAACTTCGTAAAGATGATTACATTATGATTATCTCTGGTAAAGATAAGGGTAAGACTGCTCAGGTTCTTTCTGTTAATTCAGATAAAAATAGAGTCTTTGTAGAAGGCAATAATTTGTCTTCGGTAAATACTAAAGCAGTAAAAGCAAGAAAAGCAAGCGAGCAAAGTGGATTGATTAAAAGACCTGGTAGCATTGACATTAGCAACGTATTGCCGGTTTGTTCATCTTGCGGAAAACCTACAAGAATTGGGATGCAAGTTGTTGAAGGGAAGAAAGTTCGAGTTTGTAAAAAATGCGGAGCTGTATTGATTACAAAAAAAGCAGCTGCAAAAGCAGCGGCGAAAGCAACTGTTAGGAAAAAAGTTGCGGTAAAGAAAGTGGAAACTGACTCAGATGCAATCATAAATAATCCCCAAGAAGTAGTATCCGCTCCAGAGCAGATTGCAGAAGACAATAAAACAAAAACAACCGTAAAAACCAGAAAGAAAATTGAGAAGCCAGCAACCGATTCTGAAAGTAACGGTTCCGCTGAAGATAAATAAGGAGGCGCATAATGGCTAGCAAAAAAGAAGCAGTTGTAAAAGAGGCTCCTGCGCAAAGAGAAGTAAGAAGACTTCAAATCAAATTTAGGGAAGAAATTATCCCTGCAATGATGAAAAAGTTTGGTTACAAGTCTGTAATGCAAGTGCCAAAACTTGAAAAAATTGTCTTGAATATGCGTTTAGGGGACGTAAAAGAGAATGCGAAGAGTATGCAACTAGCAATAAAAGAATTAGAAACCATTTCGGGACAAAAAGCAATAGTTACTAAGGCTAAGAAGTCTGTCGCAAACTTTAAGATTAGACAGGGACAGTCTGTTGCTGCTATGGTTACTCTTAGGGCAGATCGTATGTGGGACTTCTATGATAAATTAGTTTCAATAGCGCTACCCCGTGTTAGAGACTTTAGGGGAATTTCTCCCAAAGCGTTTGATGGCAGAGGTAACTATGCTCTTGGGATCAAGGAACAACTTATTTTCCCAGAAGTATCATATGATGAAATCGAGCATGTTCGTGGATTTGATATAAGTTTTGTAACTACGGCTAAGACAGATGAGGAAGCAAAAGAACTTCTAACCCTTCTTGGGATGCCCTTTGCAAAGTAGGAGGTAAATATGGCAAAAAAATCAATGATTAATAAACAACAGAGGAAACAAAAGTTTTCCACTCGTGAGTATACTCGTTGTTCAATATGCGGAAGACCACATTCCGTTTTGCGTAAATATGGTATATGCAGAATATGTTTTAGAGAACTTGCTTACAAGGGGCAGATCCCCGGTGTTCGTAAGGCCAGCTGGTAGGAGGTAGAAATATGACAATGACAGATCCAATTGCAGATATGCTTACTCGTATAAGAAACGGTTTGGCGGCAAAAAGCCATTTCGTAGATATGCCCTCTAGCAAAATTAAACAAGCTATTGCAGATATTTTAGTTGATGAAGGTTATTTGGAATCAGCATCGGTTATTCAAACTGAAGGCCAAGTCCAAGATACCTTGCATGTTGTTCTAAAATATATCAACAAAGAGAAAGCGATTAAAGGACTGAAAAGGATAAGCAAACCTCGCCTGCGTGTTTACGCAAAAGCAACTGCTCTCCCAAAGGTTTTAGGGGGAATGGGTGTTGCTTTGATCTCAACTTCTAGTGGCGTTATGACGGATAAAAAAGCTAGAGAGATTGGGGCTGGCGGCGAAGTAATAGCTTACATTTGGTAGGAGGTACAGAATGTCTAGAATAGGTGTAAAGAGCATCAAATTAGGGCCTAATACAACTTTCGATATAAGTGATGAGGGTTTGATTACAGTTAAAGGCCCAAAGGGAATATTAAAGCAACAAGTTGCAAGCGCAGCCAAGATTGATTTTCAAAATAAAGAGGGATTGTTACACCTTGTTTTGAAGGAAGAGGGAATTAAACAAAATGCTATGCATGGTCTCTATCGTTCTCTTGTTGCCAACATGGTCAAGGGGGTTGAAAAGGGTTTTGAAAAAAGACTCATCGTTAACGGTGTAGGATATAAGGTTGCTATGCAGGGAAAAACTCTTGTAATGAATATAGGGTACAGCAAACCAGTAAATTTTGATACTCCCGAAGGCATTACAATTTCAGTGGCAGGACCTACGGAGATTGTTGTTGAAGGATGCGATAAAACGATAGTGGGTCAATGTGCTGCAGACATAAAAGCAAAAAGAAAACCCGAGCCATATCATGGATATGGAATTAGGTACAAAGATGAAGTTATTCTCCGTAAAGAAATTAAAGCTGCGGGTAAATAGGAGGACTTATGATTAATAAACCAAATAAGAATGCAATAAGGCAGAAACGCCATCTTAGGATTAGAAAGGATATTAATGGCTCAGAAAAATGTCCTCGCCTAAATGTATACAGATCAACTTCTCACATATACGGACAGTTGATAGATGATGTGTCCGGAAATACATTGATTTCCGCGAATTCTGTTGAAAAAGAATTATCTGTTCAGCTGAAGGATAAGAACAAGGTTCAGCAGGCTGCTCTTGTTGGAGAGATATTAGGCAAGAGAGCTATTGAAAAAGGATACAATAAAATAGTATTTGACAGAGGCGGATATCTCTATACAGGTAGAGTTGCAGCTTTTGCAGACGGCGCAAGAAAAGCCGGACTTAATTTTTAGGAGATTTTGATATGGCAAGGAATGATAATAGAGAGAGATTTAATAAAGAACCCAAAGACGAGTTGATTATGAAGACCGTGGATATTAAACGTGTCGCTAAAGTAGTTAAAGGTGGAAGAAACATGAGATTTTCTGCTCTAGTCGTAGTTGGAGATGGGCAAGGGCGAGTCGGTTGCGCAGTTGGAAAAGCGAAGGAAGTTCCAGAAGCAATAAAAAAAGCTGAAAAAGCGGCTACTAGCGAAATGTTTTCAATCGCAAGAAAGGGCTCGACGATTCCTCATGAAGTAATAGGTGTATATGGCAGAGGGAAAGTAATAATGATTCCCGCTGAGCAAGGGGCTGGTGTTATTGCTGGAGGTCCTGTTCGTGCGGTATTAGAAGCTTGCGGGATAGCAGATATAAGAACAAAATCTATTGGCACTAACAATCCAATCAATTGTGTGAAGGCGACGGTTGAAGGCTTAAAGAGTTTGCGTACAATTGAACAGGTTGCTGCGCTACGTGGCAAAAAAGTTGAAGAGATCTTGGGCTAGGGAGGTAAGAGATGTCGCAAATTAAAGTAACTTTAATGAAGAGCACAATTGGATGTTTGAAGAACCAAATTGATACTGTTACGGCTCTTGGACTTCATAAAATTGGTCAATTTAAGATTCACGAAGATAATGAAGTAATTAGAGGCATGATTTTTAAAGTAAAACACATGGTTCAGGTGGAAGAAGTAAAATAAATAGGAGAATATTATGAAATTACATACAATTGCTCCTGCGGATGGCGCAGTGAAATCTTCTAAAAGAATAGGAAGAGGTATAGGTTCAGGGCACGGAAAGACAAGCACAAAGGGACACAAGGGACAATGGGCCAGAAGTGGTGGTGGAGTTCGTCCTGGGTTTGAGGGAGGACAAATGCCCTTGACGAGACGTATCCCTAAAAGAGGCTTTAACAACCAGTTTTCAGTTGAATATAGTATTGTTAACTTGGGTGATCTAAATGTTTTTGAAGAAGGGACCCTAATAAATTCTGAGATCTTACTGGATAAAGGAATTATAGGTAAATTATCGGTATCAGGAGTTAAAGTTCTTGGAGATGGAGAGTTAACTAAGCCACTTACAATTCAAGCCGCAAAATTTTCAAAATCAGCTTTAGAAAAGATTGAAAAGGCGGGCGGAAAAGCAGAGGTACTTTGATGTTTAGAACTATTATAAACGCTTTTAAAGACAAAGAAATAAGAAAGAAGATTCTTTTTACTCTTGCTCTTTTATTAATGTATAGGATTGGTTGTTTTGTCCCGATTCCTGGTTTGGATGTCCAGGCTATGGGTTTGACAACGATAGCTAACAATGATTTTCTACAATTATTATCAACTGTTACTGGTTCAGCTTTCTCCAATGGTACAATTTTTGCGTTAGGAATAGTTCCTTTTATTAATTCTTACATTATTATGGAGCTTCTTACCTTAATAATCCCTAAGCTTGGGAAACTTGCTAAGGAAGGAGAGGACGGAAGAAAAAAAATTACGCAATACACTAGGTATTTGGCAATTCTGTTAGCTTTGGTACAGGCTATAGGGATTATGTTCGTATGGAGAGAGTATATAAGCCCAGTATTTGGAACAACACCTGATGTTGCTGCTAATAGTGTCAATGAGATTTTTACAATGATTTGTATAGTGGTTATACTAGTAGGCGGGTCTTCATTAGTTATGTGGATTGGCGAGAGAATAACTGAATATGGTGTTGGCAATGGCACATCTTTGATAATTTTCATAGGTATTGTTTCTTCCTTGGGTTCTACCATATTAAACGCATTCATTACTATACCACAGCAGGTTCAAAGTGGTAATAGCACTGGAATTTGGTATTTACTAGGCTTCTTTGCTATAATATTCCTCTTGATTTTAGCTATCGTATATGTTGATATGTCAGAAAGAAGAATAGGGGTAATTTACTCTGGTGGCAGAATAGTAGGTAATAGGCAAACACAGTCTCAAACCACATACATACCCTTGAAAGTTAGCGCGGGTGGAGTTATGCCTATAATTTTTGCGTCATCCCTAATTATGTTTCCTCAAATGATTATTCAATTCGGGGGATGGAGTACTTCTAAATTTGGATTATTTTGGTCAGAATGGATGGGTACAAACGGAAATTTATATGCTCCATTTATGTTTTTGCTTATTATATTCTTTGCGTATTTTTATGCTCAAATTCAATTTGATCCTGATGATGTTGCTAAGAATCTAAAAGAGAGAGGAGGTACTCTTGTCGGCGGCATTTCTCCTGGGAAACCCACTTCAGAGTATCTAAGACGTATAAATCACAGACTTACGCTTTTCGGAGCATTATTCTTAGCTACAGTAGCTTTAGTTCCTACTTTGATTTTGCAACAAGTGGATGGTTTTTCTGATCTCGGCTTTGGACAAGCCTTCTCAGCAACAGGTTTATTGATCGTTGTTTCAGTCGCTCTGGAATTTGATAAACAGTTACAAGGACAGTTACTAGTTAAAAATAATAAAGGATTTTTGAAATAATGAACATTGTATTATTAGGTGCACCAGGTGCAGGAAAAGGTTCTCAGGCTGTAGTTATGTCGGCACACTATGGTATCCCTCACATCTCAACGGGGGATGTCTTAAGAGCGAATATAAAGAATCAAACTGAAATTGGTAAGCATGCCAAACAATTTATTGAAAAAGGATTGCTTGTTCCTGATGAAGTTGTTGACAAAATTGTTGCGGAGAGAATTTTACAAGAGGATTGTAAGAAAGGCTTTATATTAGACGGTTATCCAAGAACTATCAACCAAGCTGAATCTTTATCGAGAATAGCAAAGTTAGATTATGTGATAGTAATAGATGTTGATTATTCTGTAATAGTTAAGAGAATATCTGGTAGAAGAATGTGCAGCTGTGGAGCAACATACAATACTAGCACTTACGATAGAGAAGAATGTGCTGCTTGTGGAAAAAAATTATTTATCAGAGATGATGATAAAGAAGAAACAGTATTAAAGAGACTAGAGGTATATGAAAAAAACACAGCGCCGCTTCTAGACTATTATAAAAAGAAAGGGTTGATTCTCAAGATAGACGGAAGCGAAACCGTGGAAAAGACATTTGAAAACGTAATAAAGGCACTTAATAATGCTGACAATTAAGAGCGATCATGAAATAGAACTCATGCGAAAAGCAGGGGCTATTGTTAGAGATGTTCTTGAAATAGTTGGAAGTTATGCAAAGCCAGGTGTAACAACAAGAAAGTTGGATGCTATTGCATATGACTACATAAAAAAGTGTGGGGCTTATCCCTCTTTCCTGGGATATGGAGGCTTTCCAAGTTCTATATGTACTTCTATAGACGAGGAGATAGTTCATGGGATTCCATCAGGAAGAGTGATAGAAGAGGGTTGCCTATTGAAAATAGATGCTGGAGCTTGCCTTAATGGTTTCCATGCGGATGCTGCAAGAACTTTCTTAGTAGGTTATGTTTCCGAGGAAAAGAAATTGCTAGCAAGAGTTTGCGAAGAAAGTTTCTTTAAAGGAATTTCTATCTTAAAAGATGGGGTTAGATTGGGTGATCTAGGAAACTGTATTCAAACCTTTGTAGAAGAAAAAGGATATAGTGTTGTAAGAGAACTAGTAGGCCATGGAATTGGTAGAGAACTGCATGAAGACCCGAGTGTTCCTAATTATGGAATAATGGGCAGAGGATTGAGACTAGCAAAAAACATGACAATAGCTATAGAACCGATGATTAATTATGGGACTAGAAAAGTTCAAATACTAGAAGATAACTGGACAGTTGTTACATTGGACGGAAAACCATCTGCTCATTATGAGAATACTGTCGTTATTAAAGATGAAGGCGTCGAGATATTGACATTGTAAAAAAAATGAAAACAGTAAAGTCTTTGGAATTAGGTGAAATTGTATTTTCTATAGCAGGTAGAGATAGTGGCCGCTTTTACTTGGTTGTTGAAATTATAGATGACAACTTTGTGTCTATTGCTGACGGGGATTTGAGAAGAATTGATTCGCCTAAAAGAAAGAAGATTAAGCACCTTAAAACAGAGGGAATAATAATAGAAAAAATAAAAGAAAAATTAGAGCTTGAAAAGAAAATATTTGATGCAGAAATAAAAAGTGCTTTAAGATCTTTTAATGGCTCAATATAGATAGGAGATAATAAATGCCAAAGGAAACTCAAATAGAGGAAGAAGGAACGGTAGTTGAGGTTTTGCCAGGTACCAAATTTAAGGTTGAACTTAAAAGCGGTCGAGTGGTATTGGCCTATCTCGCTGGGAAGATGAGGCAACACTTTGTAAAAGTGTGTCAAGGAGATAGTGTTAGAGTTGCTTTTAGTCAGTATGATTTTACACAAGGAAGGATTATATACAGGAATAAAAACTAGGGAGGTAATGATATGAAAGTTAGACCATCAGTTAAACCTATTTGCGATAAATGCAAAGTAATTAAGAGAGACGGAAAAGTAATGGTTATTTGCTCAAAATATCCAAAACATAAGCAAGTTCAGGGTTAATTATCGATAAAGTGTATTTTCATTTTAATTGCTACTTTTTTGATAATTATGTTATACTTTCGCAGTTAGTCTAAATACATAAAATACGAAAACAATTTTTCAGGGCGGCTGAGCCCAAATGATGAAGGGTTTCACCTGAAAAACAAATATATATAATAGGAAAAACAAAAAAATGGAGGTTACCAAATGGCTCGTATTGCAGGTGTGGATTTGCCCCGTGAGAAGAGAGTTGAGATAGGATTGACCTATATCTATGGAATCGGAAGAGTTACCGCTAATCAGATACTTGATATCTGTAAAGTTAACCCTGATACCAGAGTAAAAGATTTGTCGGAAGATGATGTGGTTAAAATTCGTTCATACATTGAAAATAATTTTCGTGTTGAAGGAACTCTCAGAAACGAAATAAGTCAAAATATTAAGAGATTACAAGACATAGGCTGTTATCGTGGTGTAAGGCATAGAAAGGGATTGCCAGTTAGAGGTCAATCTACAAAAACAAACGCTCGTACTCGAAAAGGACCGAAACGTACAGTTGGTCGCGCAAAGAAAGCAGTCAAATAATAGTCTATAATTAGGAGGCATAATTTTATGGCAACGGTAAAAAGATCAGCTATAAAAAGAAGAAAAGATTTAAAAAATATTGAGAAGGGGCAAGCTCATGTGCATGCGTCTTTCAATAATACTATAGTGACAATTACAGATATGAACGGTGGAACCATAAGTTGGTCTTCCTCGGGAAAATTGGGCATGAAGGGTAGCCGTAAGGCAACACCATACGCAGCTCAAATGGTTGCAGAGGATGCAGCAAAAGCGGCGAAGGAACATGGGCTTCGTACAGTTGAAGTGTACATCAAAGGTCCTGGACAAGGTCGTGAATCGGCAATTAGGGCATTCGAAAAATGTGACTTGTTGGTAACCATGATTAGAGACGTGTCCCCAATTCCTCATAATGGTTGTCGCCCCCCAAAAGTCAGAAGGTTGTAATTCAGGAGGTTATTTAATATGGCAAAATATACAGGTCCTGTCTGTAAATTATGCAGACGCGAAGGGATAAAATTATTTTTAAAAGGAGAGAGATGTCTTGGGAGCAACTGCTCTTTTAACAAGAACCCCGTCCCTCCCGGACAACACGGAGCTTCTAGAAAAAAAGCTACCGCTTATAGTATTCAGCTAAGAGAAAAACAAAAGACAAAGAGGACATACGGATTAATGGAAGGTCAGTTTCATAGTTACTATGAAAAGGCTACAAACTTACGTGGTGTTACTGGCGAATTGATGTTAATTTTAATAGAAAGAAGGTTAGATAATGTTGTTTATCGTATGGGAATAGCATCAAGCAGAGCTCAGTCAAGACAACTTGTTGGACATGGCCACGTTTGCGTTAATGGAGATAAAGTAAATATACCATCTTATTTAGTGAAAGCTGGCGATGTTGTTTCTATTAGAGAAAGCAAACAGGACAAACCGTTCTTCAAGGATCTGAAGTCGCAAAAAGTATCAAATTTGCCAAAATGGCTCTCTTTTGATCCTGCTACTTTAACTGGAAAAGTTGAAGCTTTGCCAGAAAGAGCTGATATTGATGTTCAAGTATCTGAACATATGATAGTTGAGTTATACTCGAAATAATTCTTGGAGGGAACATAATTATGATGGAAGTAAGAAAACCTAAAATACTAGTTGAAGATAATGCAGATGGGTCTGAGGCAGTTTTTACTGTAGAACCCCTTGAGCGTGGCAACGGTATAACTTTAGGCAACAGTTTAAGACGCGTATTGAGTACAGCCTTGCCTGGAGTAGCAATTATAGGAATAAAGATCCAGGGTGTCCCTCACGAGTATTCTACTATAGATGGTGTTCGTGAAGATGTAATGGAAATCATTCTAAATTTAAAGGAAGTTGCTATTAAGGTATCTGATCCTGAGAAATTTGAGACTATAACAGTAAGGTTGGCAAAAAGCGGTTTAGGGGTTGTGAAAGCGGCGGATATTCATGTCCCGGCTGGAGTGGAAATTTCTAATAAAGATGCTTATATTTGTTCTCTGGAAGAAAATGCTTCCATTGACATAGATTTAACAATAGGAGCGGGCAGAGGCTATAAGTCTGCTCAAGATAATAAGAACACTAAATCTGCAATTGGGTATATTCCGATTGATAGTTTGTTTTCGCCTGTCAAATCAGTAAGTTATGAAGTTAGTAGCACTCGTGTTGAACAATCAATAGACTATGACAAACTGAAAGTAAAAGTAAAAACTAACGGAGCCGTTACTGCTAGAGAGATATTATCTCTTGCTGCAAAATTGCTTAACGAGCATTTGTCATTATTTATTAATCTTGTTGATGGAATGGATACAACACATATTTTCATAGATGGTCCTGATGATCAACCCATCAAACAACCAGGGGGAAACAGTATTGAAGATTTGGAACTATCTGTTAGGCCTTTAAATTGTTTGAAACGTGCTGGTATTTTTACAATAGAGGATCTTCTAAAATTGACAGAGGATGATATGCTAAAAGTAAAAAATCTCGGGAAAAAATCTCTAGAGGAAGTTATGGACAAACTGTCTTCAATGGGATACACCCTTAGGACAAAGGAAGATTAAGGAGAAACAAAATGGCTAAAAATAAAAAATTAGGGAAGAGGACGGATATTCGCCTATATATTTTAAAAAATCAGGCTAGCGAGCTTCTTTGGTATGGGAAACTTGAAACCACACTTGACAGAGCGAAATCAGTAAGAAGAATTGCGGAGAGAATGATTACTTTGGCAGTTAATTCTTATGAAGACACAGTGAAGGTGTATAAGGATAAACTTAACCAAAAAGAAGAAACCATAAAAGTTGAATACCAGAATGATGGGCCCAAAAAACTTGCAGCTCGTAGAAGAATTCTTGCAACCTTAAGAGATATACAAGAAATACAAGGTGAAAAAGAAAAGAAGGCGGACTATAAAGAAAGAACTGCTGAAATTACTCATCCTTTAGTTGAGAAGATTTTTCGTGAATATGCACCTAAATATGCTGCTAGAGCCAAAGAGAAGGGTACTTCTGGAGGATATACTAGAATTATTAAACTAGGAGCTAGAAGAGGAGATGACGCTGAAATGTGTATCCTTGAACTAGTTGACTAAATGTTTCTAAGCTATAGTTTACGCCGGCAAAATAGCCGGCGTTTTTTTGTATGTAGTAACAAAATTGACTTATTTGGGTTAGTTGTGATAATATTCTCAGTAATGAGGGAAAAAATGATACTTTTACTAGATATAGGTAACTCTAATATAAAGATTGGTTTGCTCGAGAATGATGAGATAACGCACTCTTGGAGAATTGCTTCTGACCATAACAAAACAGCGGATGAATTTGGTATGGTTTTTTACGACTTATTGATTAATGTAAAGAAGTCTTTTTCTGATGTAGAAGGAATTATTATTAGTTCAGTTGCCCCAGCTTTAAATTACACTATTGAACATATGTGTGCTTATTATACGAAGATTAAACCGATTATGGTTTCAACAAAGCTTAATCTTGGAATACAGATAGGTTATACTTTCCCGGACGAACTTGGGGCAGATAGAATTGTAAACTCTGTTGCTGCATATCATATTTATGGGGGCCCCTGTATGGTCGTTGATTTTGGAAGTGCGACAACATTTAATATTGTTTCAGATGATGGTATATTTCTTGGAGGGGCAATTGCTCCAGGAATTAAATCGAGTGCAGAGGCATTAACAAATACTGCGGCGAAACTTCCTAGAATTGAATTATTCAAGCCTGAACAGATTATTGGGAGAACTACAGTTGCAAATATGCAGTCTGGTCTAATCTATGGATTCACGGGATTGGTTGAAGGCTTGATAAAAGGTATGAAGGCCGAGAGCGGGTATGAAGAAGGACTAAAGGTAATAGCAACTGGGGGAATGAGTGAATTAGTAAACGATAATAAGCTTTTTGATAGAGTTGATAGAGCCCTTTCATTAAAAGGACTAAAGATATTATATAAGCTTAACAAAAGCATTTAAAATAACAGGAGATTTTTATGAAGAAAGTAGGTGTGGCACTTTTGGGCTTAGGAACAGTGGGTGGTGGAACATATCGTATTCTTACTGAGATGAGAGAGAAGATTAAAGCTACAGATGGCGTTGATATCGAAATTATACACGTATTGGAGAGAAACCAAGACAGAATTAAAGAACTTGGAGTTGATCCCGCCATTGTATCGACTGACATTAAAAATGTTTTAGAGGATCCTAGAATTTCTATAGTTGCTGAATTTTTTGGAGGGATTGAACCTGCAAGGTCATTTCTGATTCAATCTCTTAAGGCTGGAAAAAGCATCGTAACTGCAAACAAGGAAATGTTTTCAAAACACTGGTCTGAATTTGAATGTGCCGCGAAAGAAGGCAAAGCGGGAATTTACTTTGAAGCCACTTGTGTAGGAGGGGTTCCTATAATTAGGACGTTAACCGCAAGTATGCAGGGGAATATAATACAATCTATACAAGGGATCGTTAATGGAACAACAAACTATATTCTTACTAAAATGGCAGATGAAGGTAAAAGTTACGATAGTGTTTTGAAAGAAGCACAACAACTAGGATATGCAGAAGCAAACCCATCTGCTGACGTTGATGGATTTGATAGTATGTATAAATTGTCAATTTTGTCAACATTGTGTTTCAACAAGAAGGTTCCCTTAAACAAGATATATCGCGAAGGTATTACTGGGATAGACAAAATTGATATAGAAAATGGTAAAAAGTTTGGATATACACTTAAGTTATTGGCAATTGGAAAGCTTAACGACGGTAAAATCGAAGCTCGGGTACACCCAGCTTTTATAGCTGATGAAAACCCTTTAGCGTCTGTAAAAGGTTCATTTAATGCGGTCCTCATTAATGGTGATAATGTTGGGGATATAATGTTATATGGAAGAGGGGCTGGTGATCTTCCTACAGGATCAGCGATAGTATCGGATATTGTATATTGTGCCAGACAAGAGACTCATAAGCTCTCTTCTTTTGACAATAGACCTGAAGCAGTAAGCGATGAGGATTTTGAGAACGATTTTGAGTGTGAGTACTATGTCAGGATGAATGTCATGGATAAGCCTGGGGTTTTAGCAAAAATAGCCGCATCCTTTGGAAAGTATGATGTTTCCATAAATAGTGTGGAACAAATAGCTTCAAAAGGATCTGCGAATATAATTTTTATGATTCATATGACTCAAGAAAGTTACATAAACAAAGCAATTAAGGATATTAAATCTCTACCCGAGGTTTTAGCAGTTAATTCAATGATTAGGGTTATTTAATTAGTCTTTTCAACATCAAACTATTTTTACGCTTATTTAATAAACAGGTATTTCGATACCTGTTTTTAATTTCACACTATTTACACAAATATAGTGATATAATTTTGATAAATGGGAGATGTGTTATGAAAGGATTATACAAAAGCAATAATAATTTAGACAATGCAGATGAGTCTCAAATAATAAAAAAGAAAAAAATGAACAGAAAGACTAAAGTTTTTCTTATATCTGGAGTGGCATTAATTCTTGCCTCTGCTATAGTAGTGGGATGTCTTGCTGCATTTTTACCCAAAATTCCGATTCATGAACCTGAGCAATATTCTGTCGTACAGTTTTCAAGCAAGAATGCTTTATTAGCGAGATTGGTTGCGGATGGACAGTCTTTTGATTCGATATTTGGAGGATGGCGATCTTCTTCATCTATGGATTTAGGAGCTCCAACCGCAAACATTGCAATGGACGATTCTGAACTAATAGATACCCAACACTCTTCAACAAATGTTCAAGTCGAAGGGCTTGATGAAGCAGATATAGTTAAGGTTGATGGAAATTATATATACACATTAAGCAATAATGTGCTTCGAATAGTGGAAGTAGCTTCTGGCCAAATGGAGGTCGTTTGGACAAGCGATTTTAATGAGAACAATTTCTATGCGGATGAAATTATGCTATACGAGAATGTGTTAGGAGTTCTAGGACGTTCATATACTGCTGATTCAGGAGAATTTCTTCCAGATTACTCAGAACCTTCATCCGATGATTCAGGTGATTATTCGATTTATTTTTACGATTATAGTTCAAGTATGATTGCTATACGTTTATATGATATTACTGATAAATCATCACCAATTCTAGTTAACGAGATTAAACAAAGTGGTTATTACAACACTGCTAGGTTGTCAGGAAGCACTTTATACTATGTAGCCCAGTATAACTATTACAACTACGATGTGGGATCTATACTCCCTAAAGTGCAAAATTCAAGTGGCGAAGATATTGTAGAAATGGCTTTGGAAGATATATATTATATTGAGGGCCTTCCCCAAAATACATATACTACTGTTGGTAAAATTGATTTAAGTGGAACTATTTCACATGAATATAGTTCATTTATTGCCGGATCAGGGACAGTATATTTTTCAGGGAATAATATTTATCTATGCGACTATAATTATTATCCCCAGTTTGTGTCAAATGGTTTTGTTTCCATTAGGGACGATTCTGTGTCAGGAACAACACGAATAGTAAAAATTCAAGCAGATAACCTTGAAATTAGTGCTGTAGGGGAAGTCGAAGGTATTGTTAGTGACAGGTATTGGTTGGATGAATTTCAAGGAAATTTAAGGATTGCTACTGTCTCTGGCTGGAACCAATATTCGAATGTTTTTGTTTTAAATAATAATCTTGAAGAGATTGGGAAAATTACCGGAATCGCACCAGGAGAATCAATTTATTCTGTTAGGTTTACTGGAGAAACTGGATCGATGGTCACATTTAGACAAGTTGATCCCTTGTTTCTTTTGGATTTATCTAATCCATTTAATCCTAGTATATCTGAAGGATTGAAAAAGGAGGGAGTATCTTATTATCTTCACCCAATTTCAGGCACAGATTTTACGATAGGACTTGGTCGAGAAACTGATGAAAACGGATTTTCACAAGGTATAGAAATTGTACTTTTTGATTACAGCGGAGAGGAAGCAGAAATTGTAGGCGCCCCAATTTTTGTAGGTGAGGACTTATATGCTTATTCAGAGGCTTTATATAATCCTAGGGCAATTTTGTATGATAAAGAAAAGAATATATTCGCTTTTTCAGCTGATTATATGGCTGATTCTTATAATTACAATTATTCTAATGGGTATTTTATTATAGGATTCTCTGAAGGAGAGTTAGAGATTAGAAAAGAAATTCAACATAATGGAAGTTCTATCAATAGGGCTGTAATTGTAGGGGATTATTTGTACGTTATTTCTTCAGCCAAAATTACTTCACATTCTATATCTGAAAATGTAATTGGGGATGTTTTTTCTACTCTTTAAAAAATATGAGCTTAAAGTAAAGTAGGGATGAATTTCTATAATATAACCAAGGAAAAACCTGATTAACTATTAGGTTTTTTCTTGTAAATGCCGTAGCGTTGACTGAAAATATGGGGGATGATATAATAAGAAAATGGATAAAAAAGCTTTTTCTTTATTAAGTGTTTTTGTGGAAGCATCAAAGGATGGTGAATATGTGGTTTTTGAAAAGAAGGACCTCATTGAGTCAATCAGCGGATATAATGAAGGGGGATTAGAAGAACTAGATTCAGCAATAAAATACCTTGAGTTAAAAAAACTTATCGATATAAAAATCTCAGATTCTATAAATATTGCAGTAAAACCAACTCCAGATGCATATATTTTTGTAGAACTTGAGCAAAAAAGTGTAAAAAGAAAGAACCAAGCAATACCTAGTATCTTTCCGTCAATCTCAAACAAGAAGATAATACTTTTTCTGCTTTTTAGTGGAATTATTGGTGGAATTGTAGCTGGCATAATTATTATAATTGCTCAGACCTTTTTGTTGAAATAATGATATTAAGTAAAAAAGAAAAAATATTAATGGAATCGATTTATAACGCTTCTGTAAACTCTGGCCAGTGTATTTTGACACCTACAGATATTTTGAAAATTATCCCATATAAATATGATTTTAGAGAAGAGGACATAGAAAAAACTATGGAAGCTTTAAAAATTGAAGGTTATTTTGAGTATGACAGGGCTTTCAAAAAGAACGAAATGGTTTATTGTATAGTATTAAAAGATAAGGGGAAATCATATTTACGAGATAAAAAAACAGCAAAAAAGAATTTGTACATTAAAATCGCGGTTACTGTTTTGTGCGCTGCATTAGGTTATCTTATTAGGGTTATTATTGGGGCTATCATAGGGAAGTAGCGCATCATCCAGAATTTATAGAGTATTCCCGATATAATATGGAAAAATTGAATAAATTTAAAATTACTGCTGATTATTCTCCTTGTGGGGATCAAATCGAGGCTATAGATATATTAACAAAAGGAATACTTGCAGGAGAGGAGATGCAAGTTCTGCTTGGTGTAACTGGAAGTGGCAAGACATTTACTATGGCAAATGTAATCCAAAATGTTCAAAAACCAACATTGGTAATGGCGCATAATAAGACCCTAGCCGCTCAACTATGTAATGAATTTAGGGAGCTTTTTCCCAACAATAGAGTAGAATATTTTGTTTCATATTATGACTATTATCAACCTGAGGCATATATACCAAGAAGTGATACTTACATAGAAAAAGAAATTCAGCTTAACGATGAAATTGATAAATTGAGACACAGTGCGACCTCATCTTTAGGAGAAAGGTCGGATGTAATAGTGGTTGCTTCAGTTTCGTGTATTTATGGACTTGGAGCCCCTGAAACATATTTTAAGAATGTTATCTCACTAAGGAAAGGAGAGCATTATAATAGAGAAGATATTATTGATAAGTTAATTCTGAATCAATACAAAAGAAATGATATTGACTTTGTCAGAGCAACTTTTCGTGTCAAGGGGGATGTGATTGAAATATTCCCTTCAGGGTCAAGCAACATCTGTCTAAGAGTAGATTTCTTCGATGATCTTATTGAAGATATATATGAGTTTGACCCAACGACAAGAAAAATACTGAATACTTTGTCCCATGCAGCGATTTTTCCTGCCTCACACTATGTCGTTGGGGATTCAAATCTCGATAATACACTCGAAATAATCAAAAATGATATGGTTGTCCAAGAAAGACTTTTTTTGAGCCAGGGAAAGCTTATTGAAGCACAAAGAATAAGGGAAAGAGTATCTTATAATTTGGAAATGATAAAAGAAATAGGGTATTGCTCAGGAATAGAAAATTATTCCAGGTACTTTGATGGAAGAAAGCCTGGTGAACCTCCATTTACCCTAATAGATTACTTTCCAAAAGATTTTCTTCTATTTATTGATGAAAGTCATATGACCCTTCCTCAAATAAGAGGGATGTATAATGGTGATAGGGCAAGAAAGACAAATTTAGTTGAATATGGATTTAGACTTCCTGCGGCTTATGATAACAGACCTTTAAATTTTCAAGAGTTTAAGAAAAAAGTTAATCAAGTTATTTGTGTTTCGGCAACTCCAGCGGAATATGAATTGAAAAATTCATCAATAATAGCTGAACAATTAATTAGACCAACAGGTTTAGTAGACCCTGAAATATTTGTTCGAAAAACAGAAGGTCAAATTGATAACATAATCTCGGAAATAAGCAAGGCAATTGAAAAAAAAGGAAGGGTACTAATAACAACATTAACTAAAAAAATGGCAGAAAACTTGACAAATTATCTTAAAGAAAATGGAATAAAAGTTGATTATATGCATAGCGATATTGATACTCTTGATAGAATAGAGATTATTACCAAACTTAGAAAGGGAGACATTGATGTGATTGTTGGAATTAATTTATTAAGGGAAGGACTTGATATTCCAGAGGTAAACCTAGTAGCAATATTAGATGCTGATAAAGAAGGTTTTTTGAGATCAAAATCTTCCTTAATTCAGACAATTGGACGTGCGGCAAGAAATAAAGAGGCAAAAGTAATTATGTATGCGGATAAGATAACGGATAGTATTAAAGAAGCTATCGCTGAGACAAACAGAAGAAGAGAAAAGCAGAGAGACTATAATTTGAAAAATAATATTGAACCAAAAACTATCATAAAACCTATAAAAAATACTCTAATAATTTCGAAAAAAACAGAAAAAAATAAGAACACTATGTCGAAAAAAGAGATTAATTCAGAGATTGAGAGATTGTACGGTTTAATGGCTGTTTCCACCGCTACTTATGATTTTGAAACTGCAATAATATTGAGAGACAGGATTTCAGAGCTTAAGAAATTTAAAGGATAAATTAAAGGATTTGGATAAATGACCTACTAATGGAGGAAGTTGAATGCGAGAAAGCATTTATGTCAAAGGAGCAAAGGAAAATAATTTAAAAAATATAGATGTTGAGATTCCACGGAATAAACTTGTTGTTTTAACCGGGCTTAGTGGGAGTGGCAAGTCTTCTTTAGCATTTGATACAATTTTCGCCGAAGGACAAAGAAAATATATGGAAAGCCTATCAAGCTATGCTAGGCAATTTTTGGGACAAATGCAAAAACCAAATGTAGAGTATATCGAAGGCCTCTCGCCATCAATATCTATAGATCAAAAGACAACATCGAATAATCCAAGATCTACGGTAGGAACTGTTACAGAGATATATGATTATTTCAGGCTACTTTTTGCAAATGTCGGAGTCCCACATTGTCCGGAATGTGGGAAGGAAATACAGCAGGTCTCAATAGATCAAATTACTGAAAAAATAATGGCTTTTTCAACTGGTAGTAGAGTAGTAATACTAGCCCCAATAGTTAGGGGTAAAAAGGGAGAGCATAAGAAGATCATAGATCATTATAGAAAAGAAGGATATCTGAGATTAAAAATTGATGGCACAATTATTTCTATTGAAGAGGAAATTATTCTTGATAAAACGATAAAACACGATATATATATTGTAATTGATAGGCTCCTTGTTAAAGAAGGTATGCAAAGAAGATTAACTGACAGCGTTGAAACTTCATTAAAAATTTCAGGAGGAATGGTTATCGTTGATGTTGAAGGAGAAGAAACTCTTTTTTCAACAAAATATGCCTGCCCCAATTGTGATATATCTTTACCTGAGCTTACTCCAAGGATGTTTTCCTTCAATAGCCCTTATGGTGCTTGTCCAGCTTGCTTGGGTCTAGGAGTTAAGATGGTGATTAGCCCCAAAAAACTTATAATGAATGAGAATCTATCCTTAAGAGAGGGGGCTTTAAAAATTAACGGTTGGAGTCTGTTTGAATATCCTTCTTTAATTCGTAAAACTTTTCGAAATCTAAGCCAAAAGTATCACTTTTCTTTAGATATTCCCTGGAAGAGTATTCCAGATAAAATTAAAGAAATAATAATGTTCGGAGAACCTGGTTTTGAGAGAAACATTGTATCTGCTAGTGAGAGCGCAGAAGGGGAGCTTTTCGCTGGCTTTGTTAATATTTTGAAAAAAAGATATTTGTCCACAAAATCTGAGGGAGTAAAACAGGATATACAAAAATACATGGATCCACAGCCTTGTACTCTATGTGGGGGAAAAAGACTGAAAAAGGAAGTAATGTATGTTACTGTAGCCGGTAGAAATATTGCAGAGTTATGCGATATTCCAATTGACTTACTTCATAATTTTTTAAATAAACTTATTCTATCTGAACGTCAGGAAATAATTGCCCGTCCAATACTCAAGGAAATTATGGCAAGATTGTCATTTTTATCTAAAGTTGGTTTAGGGTATCTTAATCTTTCGAGATCAAGCGGGTCTCTAAGCGGGGGAGAGAGCCAGAGGATTAGGTTAGCAACACAAATTGGAAGTGGTTTAATGGGGGTAATCTATATTCTAGATGAGCCAAGCATTGGATTACATCAAAGAGATAATAAAAGACTATTAGAGGCATTAATTAATCTTAGAAATCTTGGCAATACACTTATAGTGGTTGAACACGATGAAGAAACAATGCGTGCAGCAGATCAGATTATTGACATAGGTCCTCTTGCTGGAGAAAAAGGGGGTTATTTGGTAGCACAGGGTACAGTATATGATATTATATCTTGTCCTAACTCTATTACTGGCGATTTTCTATCTGGAAGAAGAAAGATTAAAATTCCAAAAGAAAGAAGAATTCCTGATCATAGATTTTTATCAATAATAGGCGCCTGCCAAAATAATTTAAAAAACATTGATGTTGATATACCGGTTGGTTTGTTTACCGTCATAACAGGAGTGTCCGGAAGTGGTAAATCATCCTTAATTTCTGAGATTTTATATCCTAGAGCATCTAATTTGTTAAACAAGTCGGAACTTATCGAGGGCAAATTTAATGAGATTACCGGACTTGATTACTTTGATAAAGTTATTAACATTGATCAGAGCCCAATAGGGCGAACTCCTCGATCTAATCCAGCGACTTATACGGATCTTTTTACTCCAATTAGAAATCTTTTTGCTTTGACACCTGATGCAAAAGCAAGAGGGTATTCTGCGGGAAGGTTTAGTTTTAACGTAAAAGGCGGACGTTGTGAAAATTGTGAAGGTGGAGGGATTATTCAAATTGAGATGCATTTCTTACCAGATGTGTATGTTCCTTGCGAGATATGCGAAGGGAAAAGATATAATAGAGAAACATTGGAAGTGAAATATAAGGGTAAATCTATTTATGATGTGTTGGATATGACAGTTGAGAATGCAGTAATTTTTTTTGAAAACATACCTCAGATTTACCGAAAGATTAAGTGCTTGCATGATGTAGGTTTGGGTTATATCAAATTAGGACAACCCTCAACAACTTTATCTGGAGGAGAGGCGCAGAGAATTAAACTGGCAAGTGAGTTGAGCAAAAGATCTTCTGGAAAAACTTTATATATTCTTGATGAACCTACCACAGGTTTACATTCCGCAGATGTTGAGAAACTTCTGTTGATGTTACAAAAACTTGTAGATCTTGGAAATACTGTGGTGGTTATTGAGCATAATCTCGATGTTATAAAGACTGCAGATTACATAATAGATTTGGGCCCTGAGGGGGGAGATGCTGGTGGATACGTGTTAGCTCAAGGGACACCCGAACAAATATCAAACATAAATACTAGCTCAACTGGGATATTTTTAAAAGCAGCTCTTGAAAGAGACAGGATAGATTAAGGAGATATTTTGATTTTGCGTCAATTATTTATGTAAGTAATTTCCTTCAGAGGCTTTTTCGGGAATAGAATCAATAGAATTCGAAGAAGGTTTTAGCCTTCTTTTTTTAAAGATAGTCTTATCAAGAATTAAGTAGAGACCATAAGTAATAGCAAGATTGATTCCTAGCATCAAGGACTGCATAGGAATTCTTCCTGCTAAATAAACCCAGAAAGTTTTTCTCCCTTGAGCATACATGAGATATAAGCCTAGTGTATTAAGCGTTAAAGTAGTTACAAGATAGATTCCTAAAAAACTTATAAGAAGTAACAACATTGGGGGAACATTTTTAATTTTGAACGTTAGTCCGGGTATTAGCCCCATCATTCCCGACCCAAGAGTAATAAGGGGGATCCAGGGCCCTTTAGGGGCGATTATCACTCCTAATCCATCACCGATTAATCCAACCAATAATCCAGGTATCGGGCCTAGAAAAGCTCCCGCAAGAACGCAAGGTATGTAATTGAAGGATACAGCTGTTCCAAGAATAGAAAAGGGTATTGTGAAGGCATTTAGAACTACGCTTATCGCGGCGAACATTGCTGTATATGCAATAGTTTTAGTTGATAAATGTTTGATAGTGGTTTTTTTCATGAAAACGTCCTCCTTGATGCAGAGAGGACAGCCGAAATAAGATATAAATCTTGCAACGGACGCGATATGTTACCGCAGGAATTTCCCTTTCGTTCGTGAACGACATCCCATTTCACGACACTTAACGCAACACATCTACTCTGCAATTTTATTATATCATTCAAATTTTCAAATCACAACGAAATCACTAACACTTTTTTGCTTGCTTTCGTGCGTATGTTTATATGTATAAATATATAGCATTTTGTTGTATTTGAAAGGTTATTGTGGTAATATCTTAATGTTTTTAGACTTGTAACTAAAAAGTTCTAATGACTATTAACTTGTTTTATGGTGGTAATGATGAAAAATAAGAGATACCTTTTTATACTCCTCGCTTCTTTATTAGCGTTTTGTTTAATGTTTTTAGCTGCTTGTCAACCTCCAGATATTCCTTCAGATGAAGATCCGGAGATTCCGGATGAGACTGTTGTTTCAGATGGATTGCTTGTTTCAAACGGTTACTTTTCAAATATTGGAAGTACTAATTCTTCAACGAAGTATTTAAAAAGTTCTGTCCCAGGATGGACCGCGGTAAACGGCGCCAAAGAAATCAATGCTACCGGAATAGTTATGGGTGTTATTGATCTTGAGATTAACAAGTTTCATGAAAATAAGACTTCTTTGATAAGTGACTTTAATGATTATCCCGGTTTAGGTATTTCTACAAAATATGACGAAGAAAAAGCTGATTGGGAGGATACTAATGCACTTGTTATTGGCATCCCAAGTACCTTGGATAAAGGGTCAATTTATTTTACTTCAGGAGAAATAACCGTAGAAAAAGACAACTACTATGTTTTGAATATTGATGTATACACCGACTTAGTCAAAGAACTTGCGGATACAAAATCAGGAGCGGCAATTTGTTTAACGGATGGGGTTTTTTCAGAATACATTTCAATTGACACTGAGAAGACTTGGAAAAAATACAATTTTTATATAAAGGGCAACGGTTATGAGGATAGAAAATTTAAAATTCAATTGTGGCTCGGGCATGGTCCTGAGAACAACGGAACCACCCCTAATCCATATTTAGCTTCAGGAGTAGTGCTATATGATAATGTCCTTTTGAATAAAATTGAGGAAACCGAGTACAATGACATAGCTACCGATATTGATATTCAAGAGACTGTGTATACAAGTGTGGGAGGTGTTTCAAACATTAGCACCAGATTAGACTTAGCATACCCCGATCCTGCAATGATGCAATATTCCCCTTACGATGCGACTAGCAAGTATTCTGGCAGTACAATGTATTATTATTCTGCAAAAAAAGGAACTACGCCTAATTATAATTTTATAGTTGGTGGTAATGATTTAACATCTGTTGACCGCGAAAATTTCCCCGTTTACACAACGACAAAGACGGATACTTTCCCTGTAGGTGTTTTTGACATGTCGAAATTATATTCTTTTGTTAATGATACTCCAACTAACACTTATGGAACAATTTACACGTCTTCTGGAGGATTTAAATCTCCTCCTTATGATGATTTTTATAAAAAGGTCGGGAATGAATGGATTTTTTCTTTAGCAGGAAGTAACGGTTCGACAGGAAGGGGGGAAAATTCTAGTTATGATACCAATGCTTTATTGGTATATCATCCTAACTATGCAATAAGCGGGGCAGGATATAAGAGCAAAAGTAAACTTCAAATAGAAAAGAACACATACTACAAACTTTCAGTTTGGGTATATGTTTGGGTCCCTGAGATGACGGAGCCAGCTCAATTGACTGGAGATGATTTATCCGATCCTGTGAAAGTTGCTGCTTATGAAGAAAAGAAAGCAGAATATGATAAGTATTATGAATATTATAATAAGGATAGAGATGTTGCTGCCACATTTAGAGTTTCTGGGGCTTCTGTTTCTCAAGATTCAAGCTTAGAAGTTAAATCTACTGGGTGGGGAAGCTGGCAGGAATTAACCATAAAAATAAAAGGTAATGAATTATCTGAAAGACAACTGAATTTTGAACTCTGGTATGGAGAGGGAAAGTGGGATAGCGATACTCTTTATCCGGGAGCATGCTTATTCGATGATATCAGAATATCTGAATATAACGATGAGACTATAGTTGATGCAGGGGAAGACCCGAATGAATATTATCAACTATCGATTCTTCAAACAGGTGACTTTAAGTATTTTGGCTTAATAGACAATAGTCCTGTATCTCAAAATGTATTTACTACTCTGGAAGAAACGAATACCCTTTGGTCTCATGAACTCGTAGATCAAAGGACCAGTTCATCCTCTTATTCAGCAGGAATTTTAGGAGGACTAAGTGGATTTATTGATTTTACTGATCCAAGTTCAATAACCGTTGAAGGTTTGGAAGGGTTAACTGAGGGGCCAAAAACAATTAGTATTAAATACAATAACGTTTTGACTCCCCATGATGTTTTTATGATTAACCATATTCAACCTACTGCATCAAGCGCAAAGTTTGTTATAGAAGAGGATGATATTTTGGAGGAATCTAATTTACAATCCTTACTTCTCGTAAATCCTAATAGCTTCTATCGTTTATCTATGTGGGTTAAGAGTGCTGGAATTACTAAAGGAAAAGGCGCGACAGTATCTGTTTATGCGGGTTCAAGCACTTCTGCTACCGCGCAGTATACTGGAATTAATAGTGATGAATGGATAGAATTAGTTCTTTATGTTCAAGGACGTTCAGTTACTTCTGAAAGGCTTAATGTAGGGGTTACTTTAGGGTCTGGAGATATTTTTACGCCAGATAGTCATTTAAATGGTGCATTTTTTATGACAGCTATGACTTGGCAAAAAATTACTTATGAAGAGCATAAAAATGCGGATACGACACAAACAAATGTTAAAAAACAGACTTTAAGTGAGACCAGTGGGGGAACCACTTCGGGGATAACCAATGGTTTCTTTAATAACATAGAAACTTCGAATTACGATAATTTAGACTTATTCGATGAAGATGGAAATTTGGTTGGAACTGCGACTCCATCGAGTTGGAATAAAACTGAAGCTAAAACATCTTTAACGAAACCTGCACTTAAATTATCTGACAATCATTCGAAACTTACCTGGGATTCAGTAGATAAAGCCACCTATTACTATATTTTTATGAACAAGTATCTAGACGGGGACAAAACAATTGACAATGTCATGGTTGGACGGGTTGCTGCCCCAACAACAGAGTACCCCATTTCATACAATGGGTCCTACTACATTAGAGCACTTGGAGGGACTTTATCGCAAGACAAGATGTTCTCTGCCTCTTCATCAGTTGTAACTGCAACAAAAATTGAAGGAGGAACCAAGCCTGAAAAGTACGATGATACAGATAAGGATATTTTTAACATAAAAATGGGCGTTGTAAACTATTTGTATTATGAGGATTTTGACGTCGCCCAAAAGAATGATATGTATGGAGATCCTTCCCAAGGTTACTTCAAGAGTACTTCAAGTAATAATCTGCTATTGATAAGTTCAGAATTAGACACTTATACGGGGTATACAATGTCTAGTTCCCATACAGTATACAAAAACAAATATTATGTGATTTCCGTTTGGGTGAGAACATTAAATGGGGCAAAAGCCTCTATTACACTTAAGAATCCTTCCTCCGCACTTGCCTTAAAGGAATATTCCGACAGTAATTTTGACGTAAATGGAGAGTACATTGGATTCGTCAATATTGATACAGATGGAGAATGGATACAATACAGAATGTTGATTAATTCTACTTTAGCTGATGGAAGAATCTCAATAGAACTCTTTTTAGGAAATCAATATGCAGAGGAGATAGCCTCAGGAGAAGGAGAGGATGATATTAACTATTCACAAGGCCTTTCTAGAGGAACAGTATTATTTGATGATATTAATATTAAAGAATTGACCACAGAAGAAGCATATAACCTTGAGGCATATGGACAAACAAGCCCAAATGAAGTATCTGAGTCCGAATGGCTCCAAGAGAACAAAACAGATGTACCATATACTCTTTTGGAAAATAGTGATTATATTGGCTTACTTTACAAGAATAAATATATCTTCAAGATTATGGACTTCACTGTAGACTCATTTGATAATTATACTGATGCTACCGATGATTTTATTGGACATGTTCCTGGGGCATATAATCATAAAGATGCACAGGATGCAGTGGCCTATACAACTCCCACCGAAGATGCGGTTCCGTCCATGCTATATGGCGTGTACAGCGATAGACAGCTTACAGAAAAGGTATATGAATATCTTTATGAAAGTGGTTTTGAGGAGGAGGAAATTGATTCTTTCTTGACTTCTGGAACTAATGGCAATGGTCGTTATTTCTTAATGTTAGCGAATGTTGAGGATAATGGTCAGTATTATGAGCAGAAAACTGGATTTGAAGCAGAAGCAGGGGCATATTATGAGATTAAATTTTGGGCTAAGCTCCTCGCTGAAGAGGGTAATAATGCCGAATTTAGATTTATATATGGGAATGATACAACTAAATGGTCAACACTTAACATTGAAGGTAATTTAATGACCGAGTATAAGTTTTATGTATTTAATGAAGATACTGAAAGCGCCGTTTCTAGCAATAAGATCTCTTTCCATCTAGGCACAAATGATGGTCTAGTTGGTGGAAATGATACGAAAAACTTTTTCAAAGGGATTCTTATCGTTGATGATATTAGCATAATAAAAATGCCTGCTGGAGAAACAACTGAAACCGCTTATGCGCAGATTGAAACAGAAAGGAAATATACTTTTGCAGCAACAGAAGAGGAGCCAATACCAGTGGACCCCGATCCTGAGGAAGAAACAGAAAAACCAAAAGTTGATCCCCAAATTTGGCTTTTAATTGCATCAATCGTGATAGGCGCAATGCTTCTTGTGACGATAATAGTTTTAATAGTAAGAAGGATTGGTAAGAGAATGAGCAAAAACAAGAAAGTTGTTATACAAAGTAAGGTTCCTGCTTCTGGTCTATCTATAAAGAAATCTGGAACAAAAGATAAGGGCAGAAAGGAGCTTCAAAATAGTGATCTAGATAAGTTTAATGATTAAAAGAAAGATGGGCAGAGATGCCCATTTTTTTTACTATTTGCAATCTTGTACTATTTACTTATTTTATTAAGTGTTATATAATCAATGGAGTATATTTTACTTAAGGGAGGGTGTTATGCAATTGACGTTTAAACACGGCATTCACCCAAATGATAATAAAGAATTTTCTAAAGACTTTTTCTTTGAAATTATGCCTGTCGGTGAAAGAGTTTATATTCCACTCTCTCAACATATAGGAAAACCAGCATTGCCAGTTGTTCAAAAAGATGATTATGTAAAGGTTGGTTCTCTTATCGGAGAAGCCCAAGGTTTTATTTCCGCACGGATTCATAGTTCGATATCTGGAAAAGTGAGTGGGATTATTAATAGACCCAATTCTAATGGGGTAATGACCCCACATATAGTTATCGAGAACGATTTTTTGTATAATGAGGATTTTTTATCTCCGCTCTTAGATTTTGAACAAAATTCTATAATTAATCGAGTTAAGGAATGTGGCATAGTAGGGTTAGGAGGAGCTACTTTTCCTACCCATGTGAAGCTGATGCCAAAGAACAAAATTAAGGCATTAATAATTAACGGATGTGAATGTGAGCCATATATCACAACTGATTATAGATTAATGCTTGAAAAACCTTCAGAAATAATGGAAGGGATTGAATTCGTTAGAAAAGCTCTGGGCGTGAATTTGTCTTACATAGGTATAGAAGGAAACAAAAAGGATGCAATATATAGTTTGGCACAATTCTCAGAGACAGAAGTTCATCTTTTTAAGCAGTTAAAAACAAAGTACCCACAAGGAGGGGAAAAACAACTGATATATTCCATAACAAAAGAAATAGTCCCAAAAGGTGGTTTACCTTCGGATATAGGTTATGTTGTCTTAAACATATCTACTGTTTATGCAATATATGAGGCTGTTAAGTTGGGAAAACCTTGTTTTTCTCGTTATATGACTGTCTCGGGGTCAGGGATTAGAAGACCCGCAAATTTATTTGTTAGAAATGGAATCCCCATTTCCGAAATAGTTGACTATTTAGGTGAAGAACAGGGGGTTGTAAAGGTGGTTCTTGGAGGCCCGATGATGGGCGTTTCCTTGCACAGTTATAGTCCAGTTACTACAAAAGGCAGTTCTTCTTTGCTGTTATTGAAAGAAAAGGAGATTAGAGAAATAGAACCCACACCATGTATTAATTGTGGGCGCTGTGCTTCAGTATGCCCCATGAATTTATTACCAATGATGACAGATAAATTAATATTAAAAGGCAATACAAGCGAAGCAAATAAATACTATCCCATGAGTTGTATAGAATGTGGATGTTGTGCATATGTCTGTCCCGCAAGGCGTCCTTTAGTACAATCCCAAAGACTTGCAAAAAAACTTGTTAATAAGAATAAAATAATCCCGGCATAGTTTGAGGAATAAAATGAAGTCAAAGTTTTTAGTATCTTCTTCTCCACATATAGGAAATTACCTTACTACAAAGAGAATTATGATTCATGTTATAATTGCTCTTTGTATTCCACTTGTGGCCTCCACAGTAATTTTTGGGTTGTATAGCCTATTTATTGTGTTTTTGGCAGTAGTATCTGCAGTATTTGGGGAATGGTTATTCAATATTGCGACTAAAAAAAATAGTACAATAGGCGATTTTTCTGCCGTTGTTACCGGTATGATTCTCGGAATGAATCTTCCTCCTTCAGTTCCTTTTTATTTTCCTATAGTAGGAGGTATCTTTGCTACAATGCTAGTTAAAATGCTTTTTGGTGGAATTGGGCAAAATTTTGCAAATCCTGCTGCTACTGCAAGAATATTTTTGACTCTTTCATGGACAGGCCAAATGACTAAATTTATGGCTCCTTTAACCTATTCAAATGGTATTTCCGACTTTTTTGCTGGTTTTACAAAACTGTATGTGACGACCGCAACTCCTTTAGCTGAAATTAAAGGGACAGCACTTACTGGAATGGTTGATTTAGATTTACTTGACTTATTTTTAGGGAGAATAGGAGGAAGTATAGGCGAAGTAAGTGCAATCGCAATATTACTTGCAGCTTTATATCTTATAGTTTTTAAAATAATTGATTGGAGAATTCCATTGGTCTATGTTCTTACAATCGCAATTCTTGCCTTGATTTTCTACGAAAATGGATATCGATATATTTTACCATCGATATTATCTGGTGGAGTGTTATTTGCAGGAGTTTTTATGTTTACCGACTATTCTACTTCTCCACACACTCGCCTAGGAGTATGCATTTTCGCTTTTGGGGGCGGTTTGATTACAATGCTAATTAGACGTTTTGGAGGATTTAATGAGGGCGCCTGTTTTTCGATATTATTGATGAATCTATTAGTTCCATTTATAGATCGCGCCTTTAAGCCCAAACCGTTTGGATACAAGAGGGTAAAAGCGGAAAAGAGTGAGGCAAAAAATGGTTGATTTGCTTAACGAGAAAAAGGAAAATTTGGTCGAAGAGACTAATAACTTTGAGCCTATGAAAGATAATGGGTCTTTGAAACGACACTTTAAAGGTAAAAAAATTAATGAGAGCTTAAAAATTATTATAGTTCTTGGATTAATTGCAATGGTGGCATCAATAATGTTGGCAGTTGTAAATTTTTATACAAAAATTGATGAAAACCAACAAATTTTAGATGAAATTGGCTCATTATATTCTTCAGAGATTAGTACAACTGTTGATGTATCCTCAATTTCAAATTATTTAGGAACCGAAATTAAGGCATATTATATTGCCGATGATGGGGCAAATATAATTGTTGCAAAAGCAAATAAGGGAGATAAAGTCTGCTATAATGCTACTGGAATAACTATAATTGTGATTATAAAAGAAGGGTTAATTGAAAAGGTGGTATCTTTTTCACATTCGGAGACTCCAGGCCTTGGAGAGAGGGCTCTTAGAGAAGAATATTTAAATCAGTATGAAGGTATTAATACTGACTTGATTTTTATTCCAGAAGGTGATTTTATTTCTACTCCTGAATTTAATTATTTTAACCCATCAGTAATCACTGGTGCAACTTATTCATCAAACGGAGTTTCCCTTGCAGTTAAGGCTGCAGTAAAAGCTTATAGATCAAGAGGTAATTAATTATGATCGAAAAGACGGAAAAACTCACATTTAAGGATATAACTTCTCCATTTACCAATGGTATTATAAATAATAATGCCACTTTTAGATTGGTACTAGGAACTTGTCCAACTCTTGCTATAACAACTTCAGCTTCTAACGGTATAGGTATGGGGCTATCTGTTTTATTTGTCTTGGTGTGTGCCAATGCTATAGTTTCTATTCTTAGAAACATTATACCAAGAAAAGTGAGAATACCCGCGTATATACTTATAATTGCGACTTTTTCAACAATAGTTGAAATGGTAGTTAGGGCTTTTCTTCCAGATTTGTATGATAAACTTGGTCTTTTTCTCCCATTAATAGTGGTTAATTGTATTCTTTTAGCACGAGTAGAAAGCTTTGCTTCGTTGAATAGGGTGATTCCCTCTATAATGGATGGAATAGGAATAGGTTTGGGTTTCACTTTCTCGATAACATTGATAGGAATTGTCAGAGAGTTTTTGGGAGCGGGTTCTTTTTTTGGAATCCCAATTAATTCAATTATTTCAGCTGAATTACCAATGACATTTTTCATCCTTCCCGCTGGAGGTTTTATGGTTTATGGTTTTTTAATGGTTATATTTAACTCAGTCGTAGATAAAATACAAAAAAGTTTAGAAAATAGAAATCGAGTTAATTTAGGTTCTAGATCCGTTAATGCTCACATTTCCACGCCCGAAATAGATACACAAGGAGGGAAATAGTATGCCTTATTGGTTATATCTGGTAATTGGAGGGATTTTTATTAATAATTTTGTTCTTTCAAGATTTTTAGGTATATGTCCTTTCTTGGGCGTGAGCAGAAAAACTGAAACTGCACTGGGAATGGGCTTGGCAGTTATTTTTGTTATGGGAATGACTAGCATCATAACATTTGGTTTAAATTTACTTCTGAAAGAATTGAACATTCAATACCTTCAAACAATTGTTTTTATTTTAGTTATCGCTGCTTTAATACAACTTATTGAGATTGTTATCAAGAGATTTGCTCCTTCTTTGTATACTGCGCTCGGAGTATATCTTCCTTTGATTACTACAAATTGTGCAGTATTAGGCGTCGCTATCATGAATGTTACTGAACTTGCCACACAAAATATATTCACTTCTTTTGTTAACGGTATTAGTTCAGGAATAGGATTCACACTTGCTTTGTTAATTATGGCGGGTATTAGAGAAAAACTAGAGTATTCAGAAATTCCTGAAAAATTCAAAGGATTTCCCATAACGCTGATTACTGCATCTATTATGGCTATGGCGTTTACCGCGTTTGCAGGCCTAAGTTTTTAGGGAAGAAGAGGAAAAAATGGATTTTAGCAAAGAAATTTTATATCCAGTAATTATTTTAACAGGAATAGCAATATTTTTTTCTATCTTGATAGCTATTTTTAGTAAAAGATTTGCGATAAAAAAAGACCTGCAGGTTGAAACTGTTTTAGGATTGCTTGCAGGGGCAAATTGTGGTGCTTGCGGATATGCCGGATGTGAAGCTTTTGCAAAGGCTCTTGTAAAAGGAGAGGCTAAATTAAGCATGTGCAACGCAACAAATAAGGAATGTAAGAAAAAAATTGGTGCATTACTTGGGACGGATGCTTCTGATGAAGAAACGGTTGTAGTCTGTGCTTGTATCGGGGGCATAATGTGCGAGGATAAATATGAATATCAAGGCTATGGTGATTGCGCAAGCGTTGAATTGTTATCTGGGGGGCGTAAATCCTGCCCAACGGGTTGTATTGGAATGAGTACTTGTGTTTCAAGCTGTCCTGTGCATGCAATTGACATCATAAAAGGAGTTGCTGTTGTCAATCAAAGTAAGTGTATTCATTGCGGTATTTGCGTTCTTAATTGCCCAAAATCGCTTATGAAAAGAATTCCGAAAAAAGCTATGTACTTTATAGCTTGTTCTTGCCATGAATCAGGGAAAAATGTGAGAATTAATTGTAAGGTTGGGTGTATAGGTTGCGGAATTTGCGCAAAAGTCTGTCCAGAAGGAGCTATAACCATGGTGGACAATTTGCCTGTTTTT
This sequence comes from Clostridia bacterium, assembly GCA_028701415.1. Lineage (GTDB taxonomy): Bacteria > Bacillota > Clostridia > Christensenellales > DTU072 > MWEH01. The sequence goes on from JAQVQU010000001.1 coordinate 42,576, forward strand.
GATTATGATAAATGTATAGGATGTGGTGTTTGCGCAGATAAATGCCCTTCCAAATGTATCAAGGAACTGGTGTTGCCACAAAAAAATGATGAATGAAAGGGTTTTGTTGAAAAGAATCCATGCTTGTCTTCTTGCTTTTATAGTATCTATTGTATTTTTATTTGTTTCATGTAAACCTATTGAATCAAGTAATATTCAGTATTTTGAAAATTTTTCTTCTACTTCAGCTTATTCTTCGATAACTGAAAGTCTTAGACTTCCAGAAGGGGTAACTATTTCACAATACGATGGTTTAACGGGAGTATTTGTAACACAAAAAAAATATTTTGATAGTTCTGATGAATATCGATATGGGTTCTGTACTGTAGAACAGGATTTAATTTCCCCAAGGTTTACAAATGTAATGGATATACGTGGGGACTATGCTGTTGTAAGCATGCCTTTTTCTACTGGTGATACTTATGAATATCGAGTTGGTATTGTAAAGATAAAAGGAGAAGGAAGCAATATTATTAGTTCAGATTACGGATTTTCTTATAGCTATATTCCCTCAATAACTCAATATGCGATGCTTGACAATAACTATGTTGCTATCATGGGCAGTAAAAGTTCTACATCTACCACCTATAATGAAGCCACGATCTATGATTATACTAGCGCTAATGGGCTGTTAGAAATAGCAAAAATTGATGATATTTCAAATTATACAAAGTTCTATTATGCAGATGGTTTTTTAATTACACAGTCTCCAGGTATAGCGAGGGTATATTCAATTAATGAAATAAACGAGGATGGATATTTAACGCTAAATAGTTATTTTATGCCTTTTGATGAAGCGGATGGGTTTTCTAATTCAATGGTAGAAATTAACCCATATTATTTAGGAAATGATTGGTTTATTTTTACGGGAATCTATGCCTCTACTGAGGAATATGATACATATGAGATTGTTAAGCCCCTTGAAAACGATGATGACACCCTTTATTACATGACCATTCGTAGTAAAAGATACAATGCATCTACTGGCCAATATTATGATTCTGATAGGGTTTCCCTTGTTGCCAATCAGTACACTAGTCTTCTAGTAAAAGACATTGCTAATATTATGAATATTAGTAATTCAAGCGAATATATTAATGTAGATGATGAGGATTTGACTCAAAGATTATATAGCCCTCCTGTGATTCCCACCAGTGAAATAATAAAAGAAGGATATTCTATAGTATATTCTTATTTTCCTTTATATGCTGAAGATAATTCAGTAAGCTTTAATGATACATTCCAAATCTATGATCAGAACGCAAATAGACTTACTGTTCCCGAGGCTTTGATGCCAATTGTATATGTAGATGGAATCGGATTGCAAAATATTGACCCTAATTTTTCTTTGCCCGGAAGGGAGGTTGGTTATCATAACTATTTAGATGGGCAAAGAGTTATTCTTAAACAAATAACTGATAGGATTGTATATGACCCATATATGTTGCACAACGGCATGATACTTGCAATGGAGTTTAATTTAGACCGACCGGGTATTAACTGTTCTGCAGCATTTGACCTTAACGGAAATCAAATAACCCCTTTTGATTATGATGTATTCTCTCCTTATTTTGGAGAATATGCTATTGCGGGAAAGAATGAAAAATCTGGGGAAAAAGATTTTTTTAAGTATTACAGGATTGATAAAACAGGAAATGTTTCCCTAATAGATAAGTTTGTCTTTTCAATCCACAACGGTGTGTATGTGACAAAGGAAGAAGGAAAATTTGCGTTGTATTCAAATAGTGGGATGAAGTTACTGAGTGCAGATAGCTCAGACATATCTATAGTGGATGACTTTTTTGTTGAAGGGAAATATATTTCATCTCATGTAATTACCATTGAAAATGGTGGGGGAGTAATTTATAAACTTGGTTAAAGGAGAATGCAGTTATCTATGGATACTATCTTAGGCGGGCCTGAATTAATTGATTATGGCGCTTCTCTAATTAAAAAGGGAGAAATCGTTGCGTTCCCAACAGAGACAGTTTATGGTTTGGGCGCTAGTGCTTACAACGAAGATGCGGTAAAGAAGATTTTTATTGCAAAAGGAAGACCTCAGGATAATCCGCTAATAGTTCATATTTCTTCTCCAATAGATGCGGCCGAAATTGCGATAGGGATACCCGACGAGGCATATGTTTTATGGGAAATATTTTCCCCAGGTCCTTTAACTTTGGTTCTAAATAAAAGCAATAATATTCCAGATATTGTTACAGCGGGATATAAAACTGTTGGACTTAGGATTCCTAACAATGAAATCGCTTTATCGCTAATAAATAAGTCGGGACTTTCTTTAGCTGCCCCATCAGCAAATATAAGCGGAAGAGTAAGCCCTACTGAAGCAATGCATGTTTACAAGGATCTACATGGTCGAATCCCTCTTATAATAGATGGAGGGCAATGCACAATTGGAATAGAAAGTACCGTTTTAGATCTAACAAAAAATATACCTATTATTCTTAGACCAGGCTTTATTACTCCGGAGCAGATAGCAGAAAGTATAGGAAAAGTTATTAATCACAAGGGAGAAATTATTAAAGCGGAATCTCCTGGAATGAAGTATTCTCACTATATGCCAAATTGCCCTTGTGTTTCGGCAGTGACAACCGATTCTGCCTGTGAGTTATACGATAAAAATAAAAATGCAATAATTTTAGGAACTAATTCTTTTGTTGAATCCTGTGGTAGCAGGGCAGTCTTTAGACTTGGGGATAATCCGAGCGATTGCATGAAGAATATTTTTAAAGCTCTCAGAGACTCTGAGGAATTATACAGTTTTATTATAATAGAAAGTTTTAGAGACAAACATGGATATTTCGCATTACATAATAGGTTGTCAAAAGCTACTAAAGGTATTACTTATTAAAGGAGGAAGAATAATGAAAATAGGAATAGGCTGTGATCATGGAGGAGTAGTATTAAAGGGGGCCGTAATTGAGGCTATAACCGAAGTCGGGCATGATTATTATGATTATGGTACTTTCGGGCAAGAATCTGTTGATTATCCTGATTACGCAGAAAAAGTATGCAAGGCTATTATAAATGGCGAAATAAATAAAGGTATACTAATTTGCGGAACAGGTATTGGCATATCTATTGCCGCCAATAAATTCAAAGGAATTAGGTGTGCACATGTGACTGATGAATTTCAGGCACAAATGAGTGCTGAACACAATGATGCCAATATGATTGCTTTAGGTGGTAGGGTGTCGGATGAAATTTCAACGAAAGCAATGGTGAAAAGATTTCTCGAGACAGAATTTGCGGGGGGAAGACATAAGAACAGGGTTGATAAGATTTTAAGGATAGAGGAGAAAAATTTCAATTAGAATAATTAAATCAAAAACTGTATTAGAACTTTTATATTTTTGTTCATCGTAATTATTTTTGTTTGTTGCACTTTTTTCATTTTATATCCTAGGATATGCAAGGCAACCTGAAGATAACAATGATTCAGGGGACCTAGAAGAAGATATTTCTGGGCATGAGGATTATTAAAAGTATTCAATTATTTTACAATGACTTTCTATTTTATTATTGATACAATATAAAACATCAAGGAAAACATTTGTATGACTGAAAAAAACTTACCTTTATTATTAGAGCCGTTTATAGCCGACTATTTATGGGGCGGATCAAAACTTATTACTGAATGGGGAAAGGATCAACGTAAGACAAAGATAGCGGAGACTTGGGAACTGTCTGCTTTTCCAAATAAAGAAAGCATAGTTTGCTCTGGCCCACTTATTGGAAAGAATCTTTCTTCAATACTTAAATCTGATCCTGCCATTTTTGGCAATAGAATCAAAGATTATTCGGAGTTTCCTCTGTTAATAAAAATAATAAATGCAGAGCAAAATTTATCAATTCAGGTTCATCCCTCTGATTCTTATGCAAAAAGGTATGAGGGCCAACTTGGGAAAAGCGAAATATGGTACATTGTAGAGGCATCTGAAGGTGCAGAGATATTTCTAGGATTTAACAAGGAAGTTTCAAAAGAAGAAATAGTGGATAGGATTAAAAACTCTACACTATTGGATGTTCTAAATAGATTGCCTGTAAAAAGAGGGGATGTAATTACTGTGAAACCTGGTACAGTTCATGCACTACTTAAGGGATTATTAGTAATAGAAATTCAAGAAAACAGTAATTTGACCTATAGAATTTTTGATTATGGAAGAAAGGATTCTTTTGGAAAAGAGAGGGAATTGCATATAGAAAAGGCTTTAGAGGTTATTAATTTCGAAAAATATGATAACTCAAAAATTAATTCCTCAGTTATAATTCAGGATGATTCAAGAAATTCTTTAAGGGTATTAGATGAAAATGAATATTTTTATGCAATTGAAATTATCATGACGGAATCAATGAAAGTATATTGTAGAGATTCATTTATTTCATTAACTTTAGTGGAAGGTGAAGGAAAGTTTTCCTCTGGCGAAACCATAAAGAAAGGAAATACTTTTTTACTTTCTGCAGATACAGAGTATAATATCAGAAACATTAGAGAGGAGATAAATTTTAAAGCTATAGCTGTTACTTTAGGAAAAAATATGGAGGAGAAAATTAATGTATTATTTAGGAATTGATGTCGGAGGTATGAGTATTAAGGGCGGATTAATAGATGAGAAAGGCAATATATTATTCAAGGAATCAGTCCCGACTATGCCCGAAAGAGATTATAAAGATATTATTGAAGACATTGCTGCTCTTTGTGATACATTGATAGGAAAAGAAAACTTGAAAAAAAATGATCTAAAAGGTATAGGAGTAGGCATTCCTGGGACTATTGACCCCGAAAAAGGGGTAATTGTATATGCAAACAATATTAACTTTAAGAAAGTTCCAATTAAAAAGGAATTATCAAAATATTTTACTTGTCCTATTAAAATAGGAAATGATGCAAATGTGGCTGCCTTTGGAGAATTAAAATTTGGAGCGGGGAAAGGGGCTAGGGATTTAATCTTGATAACACTTGGCACAGGAATTGGGACCGGAATAATAGTCGACAATCAAATCATTCTAGGTAAAGGTGGTGCAGGTGGAGAGGGCGGGCATATTGGATTTAAATATAATGGTAAAAAGTGTAGCTGCGGGAAAAGGGGTTGTTGGGAGGCCTATGCATCCGCATCTGCTCTAATAAAAATGACAGAGAAAGCTATTTCTAAAAATCCACTTGGGGTTATGGCTGAAGTTGCAAGGGAAGAGGGGAAGGTTTCTGGGAAGACAGCTTTCATCGCAGAAAAAAAAGGGGATAAAGAGGCACAAAAGGTTGTTTCAAATTATGTAAAATATGTATCCGATGGGATTATTTCTTTAGTTAATATTTTTCGTCCTGACTTAGTTTTAATCGGAGGGGGAATTTCTAATGAAGGAGATGCCTTAATGAAGAGAATCCAGCAAAGAGTAAATCGTTTTAGTTACGGTGGAAAGATTAATCCTAAAATTACAATTAAAAAAGCTTTACTTATGAATGATGCTGGAATTTTAGGCGCAGCGGCGCTTTGTATTTGATTATTGTAGTTATTTGTTTGAAATTATTTATTTAAAAAAGCTTCCTTATTTTTCATTAAAGAAGTGTTTAATTTTATGAGTGTACGAGAGGAATTATGAAGAGTTTTGATGAGATATTATATCTAGTTGAAAAACCTGCTAGATATATAGGTGGAGAGTTTGGCCTCCCGAAATTGAAGGAAAAATATGAGGTAGCATCTTGTATAGTGTTCCCTGATATGTATGAAATAGGGATGAGCAATCTTGGAATTAAGATTTTATATAATATTCTGAACTCTATTGAAGGTGTTATTTGCGAAAGATGTTTTGCTCCTTGGACAGATATGGGTGTTCAATTGAAGGAAAATTCGATCCCCCTTATGTCCCTTGAATCTAAAAAATCATTGAAAGATTTCGATTTTTTAGGTTTTAGTATACAATATGAACTTTTATTTTCAAATGTTCTATATATTTTGGATTTGGCAGGAATACCTTTTAGAAGTGCAGAAAGAAACAACGATTTTCCTTTGCTTATTGCTGGAGGCCCTTGCAGTGCTAATCCCGAACCTTTTGCAGATTTTTTCGATATTATTTGCATCGGAGAAGGGGAAGAAGTGGTTTCTCAAGTAGCTGAAATAATAAAAATTTTTAAGGGAGATAGAACTAGGATATTGGAGGAATGTGCCCGGGTTGAAGGCTTATATGTTCCCTCTATACATAAAGAAGCAGGAATAACTAGTGAAAAAATTGTACGGAAGGCAATAGTGAAGGATTTGAATTCCTCTCAGTACCCAGTTAAGCCAATTGTTCCCAATATTCCCGTTGTCCATGACAGACCTGTGGCAGAATTGTATAGAGGATGCTATTCCAGCTGTAGATTTTGCCAAGCCTCTTTTTTTTATAGACCTATACGCAAAAGATCACCCGAGGTTTTAAAAAAACAAATAATTGATATGATAGATTTTTCAGGAGCGGATGAAATCGGTATATCTAGTTTATCTACTGGGGACTATCCCTGCTTAGAGGATCTTTTTAGTTTGATACTCCCGGAAGTGGAAAAAAGAAGAGTTAAACTTCAGCTGCCTAGTTTAAGACTGGATAGTTTTTCTCCAGAACTTGTAAGGAATGCTAGAAAAACAGGAAGTTTAACTTTTGCTCCTGAAGCTGGTACGCAAAGATTAAGAAATGTAATAAATAAAAATATTACTGATGATGATATCGAGAGAACTGTTAAAATGGCCTTTCTATCGGGATATAAAAGTGTGAAGTTGTATTTTATGCTGGGTCTTCCCTCTGAGACCGAGGAAGATATATTGGGTATAGCAGAAATAGCTAGAAGAATTAAGCGTATTTACAAAGAAGTTACGAATAGAAATGATTTAAACATAAATATCTCTTCATCGATTTTCGTCCCTAAACCTCTAACTCCTTTTCAGTGGGCAAGACAAATTACTCAACAAGAAATGAAGGATAAGCATTTTCTTTTGCGAAAGGAATTAAAGTCCATAAAAGGGGTGAATTATAGTTGGAGTGATGAAAACGTGTCTTTACTTGAATGTATTTTTGCTAGGGGGGACAAAAAGTTATCAAAAGTAATAGAGGAAGCTTATTTAATGGGTGCAAAATTTGATAGTTGGAATGAGCACTTTAAATTTGATATTTGGAAGGAAGCTTTTTTAAAACATAAAATTAATTACGAAGACTATACTTTAGAAAAAAAATTGGAGAATATTTTACCTTGGAGTTTTATTGATTTTGGAGTAAGCGATAGTTATTTGAAAAATGAATACAAAAAATCTCTCCTCGAAACAACAACTGAAGGATGTAGAAAAGAATGTAAAGGTTGTGGCGCAAATAGGCTTGGGAAATGTGAGACTTTAGGGGGTTCGATATGATCACAGTTAAATATTCAAAACTATATTATTCAAGATTCTTATCCCACCTTGATTTGCAAACTATCATTAACAGAGCCCTTAAGAGGGCAGGGTTTATAGTTAATTACTCTCAAGGATTTAACCCTCATCCGATATTGAAAATGTCTCCCCCGATTCCATTGGGGATAAAGTCTTCAGCTGAATATTTTACAGCGGATTTACTTGTTCAAAATAAGGAATACTTTTTGGATAAATTGCAAGCAACTTTGCCAGAGGGGATAAAACTTAATGCCTTTTGGACGACTGAAACACAACCGCGAATTGCGGCATTATCTGTAAATACAGGATACTCTTTTAAAAATTTGGATAAGTATGTTGTAAAGAAAATTTTGGAAGAAGAACAATTAATCGCTTGTGAATTCAACAGCGTTCCTGAAGGCTTGAAAATTTTGGAAGATTTAGGCGGAGGGTTGTTTATCGTATTGCCCTCTGGAAAGAATAATATTAGAATCGATACATTTATTTCTTTTTTGAGGGAAAAATTTTCCCTTCACCAAACAGTAATTGATGTTGAAAAAACGATTTTGTTTTTGTCCTATGATAACGAGATAGTAAACGCTGATAAATATCTAGATTTTTTAAGCAAAAAATCTCTTTTTTAAGATCAAAAGACCGTAGGCGTTTTTTTCTTGCTTTTGTATAATATAATATGATAATCTATACTAGCCGCACAAAAAAGGCTTTATTAAGGTGTTTTTACGCCGCCTTAATGGCGAGTTCCTAAAGGGAGGTAGATAGGTATGTACGCGATAGTAGAAACAGGTGGAAAACAGTATAAAGTGCAAACTGGTGAGACATTCAAGGTTGAACTTCTTTCCGCGAATCTTGGTGAGATTATCAAGTTACCAGTATTATTGGTAAGCGATGAAGGGAAAGTTATTACGGGCAATGATCTTTCTGGTAAGTATGCAGAAGCTGAAGTTGTATTTCATGGTAAATCGAGAAAGATTGACATTTTTACATATAAGGCAAAGAAAAATGTACGTAGAAGAAAAGGCCATAGACAACCTTATACAGAGTTAAAAATCAACAAAATAGTTCTATAAATGATTTTTGTGAAAGTAAAAAAATCTCCTGACAACAAGTATATAATAACAGTTTTTGGACATTCGGGATATGCAAAGTCGGGGAAAGATATTGTATGTGCAGCTGTTTCGGCGATTACTCAAGGAGCAGTTGTTGGATTAAGAAAGGTACTTAACGAAAGTGTTACGGTAAAAACTTCTGATGGATATTTGTCTTTTGAAGTGGATGACAATGAAAAGACGAGAATAATTATTCTTACAATGTCAGAAGCAATAAAGGATCTTGTTAATCAGTATCCTAAACACATAAAAATGGAGGAATAAGATATGTATATTAATATTCAACTTTTTGCCCATAAGAAAGGTGGCGGAAGTTCAAAAAATGGAAGAGATAGCAATGCCCAAAGACTGGGAACAAAAAGAGCTGACGGACAATTGGTTCCTGCGGGTTCAATATTGGTAAGACAAAGAGGGACTAAGATTCATCCTGGGAATAATGTGGGTAGAGGAAAAGATGACACTCTTTTTGCTCTTGTTACAGGTGTAGTAAGATTTGAGAGAACCGGCAAAACAAAAACTCAAGTAAGCGTTTATTCTGAAGTAGAAGCTTAATAAGTAGAAATCTCATTTCTTATGAAATATAGTTTTATACAAAATGGAATTGAGATTATAGATAAAAGTGAATTTAATCCCAAGCACATTTTAGAGTGTGGACAAGTTTTTAGATACCAAAGTGAGAGATTGGGATACAAAATTTGGGCAAAAAATTCAGTTTGTTACTTGATTTGTGAAAAAGAGCATGATATAATTAGCACAAACCACCGAGAGGAGTTTGTGCATTTTTTTGATCTAGATAGAAATTATTCTGAAATTAAAAAAAACCTATTAGAATTTCCTTTTATGAAAAATGCAATAGAACATGGTTACGGGATTAGAATATTAAATCAAGATCCTTTCGAGATGGTTTTATCCTTCATTATTTCTTCAAATAATAACATACCAAGGATTAAAGGAATTATTGAAAGATTGTGTGAACGAAGTGGAGAAACGTCCGATTGTGGGTTACGATTTCCTTCACCAGATAAATTGAGAAATAAAAGCATTTCTTTTTTTCAAGATCTTGGTGCTGGATATAGAGCTAGGTACTTATACGATACAGTTGATGCGATTAACAATGGCTTTTCTCTAGATATTCAGGAAATGTCAACAATAAATGCAAGAAAACACCTGATGAGATTGACTGGAGTAGGAAGAAAAGTCGCAGATTGTGTTCTATTGTTTGGATATCATAAAACCGATGTGTTCCCGACTGACACATGGATAGATAAGATATATGTTGAATTATTTGGTGAAAATAATCTATCCCGGGAACAAAAAGCAGATTACTTATCGGATTATTATGGTGATTTAAGTGGGTATGCCCAGCAATACCTTTTTTACAAGAGGAGAAGCGGGAATAAAATAAAATTAGATTGTATTTCGGAGGATTAATTATGAACAAACCCAAAATGATTGTGCTTGCTGATATAGCTGCATTGAAAGTATCGTGTGTTGGCTTCCAACAGATTATAAAAAACTTAGAAACAAAGTTTGATGTTGTGTCTTGTAAGTTTTATGGCTATGTTGCAAAACGTAATCGTGACTATAATGAATACATCGCAGCCAATGGTTTTGAGACTTCTTTGCCAAGTGCTAGCAGGCGCAGAAATAAGCTTGATAGTCGCCAAGTTATAGACAGTGCGGATGTTGCCGCTGTAGGTAAAATTGATGCTGTTGGGTTAATCGTTGGGGAAGGAGACATTCTACCCGTGGTAAATATGTTTAGTACTAAAGGAATTGATACATATGACATAAATATTAATGAAGGAAAGTATACATATGCTTATACTGGATTTATAGCGGTGCCTATTTCATCTTTGAGAGAAGGTTATGCTGCTCCGCCAACAAGAAAATCTCAAACTTCAGCTGCTCCTAAAAAAGCTCCTAAGCCAGTTGTCCAGCCAGTTAAAAAGGCAGATAACCCATATGTTGCTGAAGCAAAGAAAATCCTGGACGCAAGTGATTTAATGAATAAATATCGTAGATAAGACAAAAAATATATTTTATACAGACCTGAAAAAGGTCTGTATTTTTTTGCATCCAAAAGTACTTATGTTATAAAAATTAAGCAGTACTAACAGTGCTTTTGTTTGAAATTTTTTATGATAGTGTTATAATTAAATGATAGATTTTTAAAGGAGATAAGAATTGGCTAGAATTATTATTGATCCTGAAGTTTGTAAGGGGTGTGGAATATGCGTAAGTGTATGCCCCATAAAAATTTTAAAGATTTCAAATATAGTGACAAACAAAGCTGGATATTTTGTTGCAGAAGTTGTAGAAGACAAATGTATAGGTTGTTGTTCTTGCGCTATTATGTGCCCTGATTCAGCGATTTCAGTATTAAAGCAGTAGGAGGCAGAACGATGAAACAACTAATGAAAGGGAACGAAGCTATTGCCGAAGCTGCTGTAAGAGGTGGATGTAGGGCTTTTTTTGGTTATCCAATAACTCCACAAAATGAAATTCCTGAATACATGAGTTTTAGAATGTCTGAGGTAGGAGGCGTCTTTCTACAAGCCGAGAGCGAGATTGCTGCAATAAATATGGTTTATGGGGCAGCAGGTTCTGGGGCTAGGGCGATGACATCAAGTTCAAGTCCAGGGATCAGTTTGAAACAAGAGGGAATCAGCTATATTTGTGGAGCTGATTTACCCTGTGTAATAGTAAATATGGTTCGAGGCGGTCCGGGACTTGGGGGAATTTTGCCTGCACAGTCAGATTATTTTCAAGCAGTTAAAGGTGGGGGCCATGGAGACTATCATATGCTTGTTTATGGCCCTAGTACGGTTCAGGAAGCAGTGAATATTATGTATGATGCTTTTGATAAAGCAGATAAATACCGGCTCCCAGTTATGCTACTTGGGGATGGGATGCTCGGCCAAATTATGGAAGCGGTAGAACTGCCTGAGATGAAGGATGTTAATTCGTTTCCGAAAAAGAAATGGGCCACCGATGGAAGCGGAATTGGGGCTGATAGAAGGGTAATTAATTCACTTTTTATTGATCCAGATTCATTGGAGAAGCAGAACCATAGTCTATTCTCAAAATATGAGTTGTTAAAAAGAAATGAAACTCAATATGAAGAGTATATGACAGAGGATGCGGAGTATATCCTAGTTGCTTACGGGACAGTTGCAAGGGTTTGCCGTAGTGCAGTAGATATATTGAGAGAAAGAGGGATTAAAGCAGGCCTTTTTAGACCGGTTACTTTATTCCCATACCCAACGAATAGGTTATATCAAATAGCTGACAAAGAGGAACTAAAGTATTTCCTCTCAGTTGAATTATCTATGGGGCAAATGGTCGAAGATCTAAAGTTAGCCGTTAATGGGAAGAAAAAAGTAAAGTTTTTTGGAAAAGTTGGCGGAAATGTTATGAGCCCAGAAGAAATAGTAGACAATTTAGTTTCAAAAATTGAGGAGAACTGATGGAAATTTTATATAAGAAATCTAGAATGCTTACAGATACTCCTTTGAGTTATTGTCCTGGATGTACCCATGGAATAGTACACAAGCTTCTGGCTGAAACCCTCGAAGAAATAGGCGCAGAAGGAAATGTAATAGGTATTGCACCTGTAGGATGCTCAGTATTTGCATATAAGTTTTTTAACTGCGATATGCAACAGGTTGCACATGGAAGAGCCCCGGCTTGTGCTACAGGGATAAAGAGGTGTAATCCAGATAAAATAGTGTTTGCTTATCAAGGAGATGGAGATATCGCAAGCATAGGAATTGCAGAAATCATTCATGCCGCTGCTCGGGGGGAGAATATTACAGTAATTTTTATTAATAATGCCATTTATGGAATGACAGGAGGACAGATGGCCCCCACCACTTTGGTTGGTCAAAAAACCACCACCACCCCTTATGGCAGGGTTGTGGGGATAAATGGTAATCCTATTAGATTATGCGAGATGATTGCAACTTTGGATGGCCCTTGCTTTGTTTCTAGGGTTTCAGTTTCAGACCCAGTCAATGTTAGAAAAGCAAAGAAGGCAATAAAAAAAGGTTTTGAAAATCAGATTAATAAGAAAGGATTTTCTTTGATAGAAGTACTATCAACTTGTCCAACTAACTGGCATATGAATCCAGTACAGTCGCTAGACTATGTAAAAAATGAAATGACAAAAATTTTCCCTTTAGGTGTATTCAAAGACTGTCAGGAGGGTAATTAATGGAACAAAAGATCATTATTGCAGGTTTTGGCGGACAAGGTGTTTTGAGCCTAGGGCAATTAATAGCATATGCTTCCATTGAGGAGCACAAAGAGGTAACCTGGCTTCCCTGTTACGGCCCTGAGATGAGGGGAGGAACGAGCAATTGTAGTATCGTTATAAGCGATAAAATAATTGCCAGCCCCATTGTTGACTGGGCAGATTGCGTGATAGTGATGAATAGACCGAGCCTTGAAAAGTTTTCTCCCAAAGTTAAAGCTGGGGGAATATTAATTATTAATAGTTCACTTATTCCAGACTCTTACGAGAAGGCAAATCTCTGTGTTATTAAAATAAAAGCTAATGAATTTGCTGAGGAAACAGGAAGTGTGAAAAATGCAAACCTAGTTTTGTTAGGAGCTTATGTCGGCAAAAGTGGTATTTTTTCCTTGGAAACGATTTCAACAGTAATTAATGAAAAGTTTAGCGGGAAACCAAAATTGATTCCTGGAATTAAGGAAGCTTTCAGAATTGGATATGAGATTGGGCAAAAATACTGAAAATATTGACATGTATTATTTATGTTTCATTATAGTCTCTAGCTTCCTATAAGAAAGCTAATTATAAGAGGATATTATGAGGAAATCCGGAGTTTTATTACCTATAACTGCGCAAATGGGTGAGTTTGGCATAGGTGATATGGGGCAAAACTCTCGCTTTTTTTTAGATTTCATAAAACAAATGGGTTTTTCTGTTTGGCAAGTTCTTCCGGTTACGGCTATTGGCAACGGTAATTCTCCTTACAGTGGCTTTTCCGCTTTTGCTGGGAACCCTCTACTAATTGATCTATATTCTCTTGACAATCTTTTATCCTTTGAGGAAATAGCAACTGCAAAAATAGACTCTCCCTATAAGGTTGAATACAATAAAGCTAAGGAAAATAAAACAAGGCTTCTAAGGTTAGCTTTTTCTCGATGTAACGAAGAATACAAGAAAAATATAAACACTTTTGTTGCAGAGAATTCCTATTGGGTGGTTGATTATGCTCTCTATTCAGCGATTAAAGAGAATACTGGAAAGGAATGGTATGAATGGGAATATTCAATTAAACTAAGGGACAAAAAAGCAATAGATAATATAAGAAATCAATTTAAAGAGAGTATACAATACTATTATTTTGAACAGTATGTATTTTTCTCACAATGGTTAAGTTTGAAAAATTACGCAAATTCAATAGGTGTAAAAATATTAGGAGATATGCCAATATATATTTCTTATGATTCTGTTGATCTTTGGATAAATAATATAGATTTTTTGTTAGATGAAAATCTCAAACCTACATTTAAAGCGGGGGTCCCCCCCGATTATTTTTCAAAAGAAGGACAGTTTTGGGGGAATCCTTTATATGATTATAAAAAAATGAAAAATAATGGCTTTAAATGGTTAAAATCAAGAATTGAGCACAATTTATTCCTTTATGATATTTTAAGGATAGATCATTTTAGAGGACTATATGAATATTGGGCTGTTTCCCCTAACGCCACCTCTGCTAAAGAAGGAAAATGGGAGAAAGGGCCCGGTCTAGCTCTTTGGGATAATATTGGGCTAGAATCTATTAAAGATAGGATTGTAGCAGAAGATCTTGGAATAATAGATGATCATGTTTGCCAATTTAGAAAAAAATTAGGATTTCCGGGAATGAGAGTGGTACAGTTTGGCTTTGATGGGGATAAACATAACCTGCACCTTCCACATAATTTTGAAAGCAATACTTATGCTTATACTTCAACCCATGATAATCCCCCAACTTTAGGCTGGCTTTATAGTCTTTCTGCTGAAGATAGATCTCGTGTTTTGGATTATTTTGGCTTTTATGATAATGACTGGGGCTCAGGTGGTAGACAAGCTCGTAGCACTAAGCAAATATCCAGGGTTTTATTCTCTTCTGTAGCGGATAATGTAATTATTCCGATGCAAGACTTGTGTTCATATGGGTCTGACACGAGAATTAATGTTCCAGGTGAACCTTTTGGAAATTGGGAATTTAGATGTACTCTTTCATCGTATGAGGATATAGATGTCGGATTTTTTATGCATATGAACAACATATACGGAAGGAGTTAAAATGGCATTAATTTTATTAAAGATTAATCCTTTTAGCACTGATGAACTGATAGCAGATGCTTTTTCTTTGTATAATAAGCTTTTTAACCCCGAATATATTTTTAGCTCTTCAGTAAATATTTTTAGAAAAGATGGAAAACCGAGTGTAGAAGGGTTTCAAGGATATATAAGTGTCTCTCATTCAGATAACATATATGCCTGTATAATAGACAATAATCCAGTGGGAATTGATGTGGAAAAACACAGAGATCTTGACTTTTCAAAAATTTCTAAAAGATTTTTTGGACAAATCATAAACAATAAATTAGATTTTTATGAACATTGGTGTAAAGCTGAGTCTATAGCAAAAAGTAGAAATACACCTCTTATTAACGCTTTGAAAATGGATCTAGAGAGAGAAGCTAAAGTTATGGATATTTTTGAAAATATGACAATGTGTTATTATAGTTGTTCAACTACTATATTATATTTTCAACAATAACAGTCACGATATACTCTTAAAATTGACTTTTTTCCAAGTGATATGTATAATTGAGAACATATTTGGTTATTACGTGTGGTGAAATGCGCAAGTTATTATTTATTATTTTATTTTTTATTTTTTTATTTTCAACTGCATTTTTTTCTGGATGTAAACCCACTGATGAAGCAGAGACTTTTGATTTAGACATAGATTTGGCCTCTATTCAAAAACCTGTTGATCTTCCTGAGTATTCTTTGGAGATAGAATGGTTTGATTCTAATGGAGACACGACCTCTTTTGTGAGAAATAAGCCAGTTATGATCCTTTTTAATGGGTATTCTGAATTTAGTCGAAAAGAAAGTTTAACCCTTCCTGAAGATATTTATGGTCCATCTAGCCCTGTTGTTAGTAGTGGTATCTCAGCAAATTTAAAAAGAGATTTAAGTTATTATTGGAGAAAACTAGTCCCTCAGTTTAATGTAGGGGTTTTTCATTATGAAAATTTTGCGGACGATGCTACAAACATACTGAATTCAAAAATTTACCAGTCCTCGGCATGTTCGTACAAAACTGATGGAGATGTTATTTCTTCCGTAGAATTTAACTTAACTGAGGCGTTTTTCTCTGCCTGGAAAAAAGTAATCGATCAAAATTTACTTACAGGTAGTGATGGTATGAGCATATTAGAGGTAAGATTTATCGGAAACTCTGTTGGCGCAAATTTAGCGATTTCTTGTGCTGACTACATTTTTGCCGCATATGAGCAAAATCTAATACCTTCATTTTATGTTCCTAATAGACTTACCTTGACAAATCCTTGGTTTTCAAATGATGTGGATTCTTTAACTACCGTGGATTTTCGAAAAGATGTAAGTATAAATTCTGCTTTAAAGTATAATGAGCAAAGAATCCGTGAGCTAGCTCAAAAAGGGGTTGTATTTGAGATAATTGAGGGAGACCCCTACTTTTATAGTAGTTATTCAAATAAATATGATGGATGTACTGAATTGATTTTTGGGGAGAATACTAAACTTGTTTGGGAAGATGGGGAAGACACAGATTTATATGATTCAATAAAGAGCAATAGTGCGTACTTGACTTTTACGGAAACTTTTAGTACACAGTATTCAGATTCATACAAAAAATATGACAGAGCGATTTTAGATTGGTATCTATATTCAGCCGGGGGAAGCGATAGTAGCAGTATTACGACCCTTAGAGCAGGGTTTAAACCCGTTTATGATTCTTGGGGGCATCCTTCGGTAACGCACAATAGTTACACTGAAAGCACTACAAATGGATATTCAATGAAATATGGAATTAGTGCCTGGACTCCAACCACATATATAAGAGCTGTAAGGGGAGTAGAATACACTATGAAAATTTACAATTCCGCAGGTTCAACTGATAATGTAATGACAAAATTTCAGTCTGAAGCTAGACAGATGTCAAATATGACTATGGTAAATGGGTTTTTTATATGTGGGTATATATATCAATCGGATATTTCTGGTTCATTTGTTGATCTTCGTCCTGGCAAGGGACTTTCCAGCTATACTTTTGGTATAGTAGCAACTCCCGACGAAGAGTATTCGACAACCGAACAGATATTTACAGTTAAGACAGAGGAAGATGGATTCTATAAGTGTATGCTCAATGAAGATCTATATGCCTGCAACATCAGGATTAATTTGGTTGCGCCTTCCCCAACTCATCAATTCTATCCTGAAGAAGAGATAAAAACTGGAAACGTATGGGAACTTTCGGATGTAAACTCAATAGGAAGAGATGGTATTTCAGCGACTATGTATGGAACTGAAAATAGTAATTTTTATATAATGATTAGAAATTGTGGGTTTTTTATACAAGAATAATCATTATTTCTTTTGAATTCAATTATCATTTAATTGATTAATTAGTTGATATAATAAATCTTTTGGATTCTATCATTTTTAATAATCAAGACCTATTTACTATATTTTTAGTTTTTTTAGAGATATTGAAACCTCCCATTTTAATTGTTATAATAATGATGGTCTAGGAAACGTTGGGTTAAGCTGAATTGAAACCCCAATTAATACACAGGGCATACGAAGTCCTTCCTTTCAGTTATGTCAAGCCTCCCGAGGGTACTCGATGTCAGGGGAAGACAGAGTGTATGGAATAGTTAGCCCACCTGCTTCGTGCGGGTTTGCGTATTGCTTGATTTGACGAGTCTTAGCTAGGAGCATATTGGAAAATATGCTCCTTCTTTTTATACAGTCCCCTTTTTTATTTGATATAATTCTTACAATAATGTAAACTAACTATGGAAAAAATACAAATTTTTAATAATTCAAGGAGGATTACAATGGAGTACACAAATGAAGTGGAAAAAATGTTTTGCGTAACAAAAGGATGCAACCACGGACCGTCTCCAATACCTGAAGAGGGAAAATGGATTCAGGCTAAGGAAATTAAAGATATTAGTGGATTAACTCATGGAGTTGGGTGGTGCGCACCTCAACAAGGAGCTTGTAAATTAACACTAAATATAAAAAATGGTGTGATTGAAGAAGCTTTAGTAGAAACCCTCGGATGCACTGGAATGACTCACTCTGCGGCAATGGCTGCCGAAATTCTTACAGGTAAGACTATCCTTGAAGCTTTGAATACAGATTTAGTTTGTGATGCAATTAATACCGCGATGAGGGAACTATTTTTACAAATAGTTTATGGAAGAAGTCAATCAGCTTTTTCTGAAGGAGGTCTTCATATCGGCGCTGGGCTTGAAGATCTAGGCAAAGGACTAAGAAGTCAAGTTGCCACAATGTACTCTACTTCGAAAAAGGGAGTTAGATATCTTGAGATGGCAGAAGGGTATGTTACAAGACTTGGATTAGATAGTAATAATGAAGTAATTGGATATGAGTTTGTTAAACTAGGGCCAATGATGGAACAAATCACTGTCAAAGGAATATCGCCAGAAGTAGCATTAAAGAGTTGTACTGGTAAATATGGGCGATTTGATGAAGCAACAACAATTATAAATCCAAGAGTCCAATAAGGGAGGTTTTCTATGAGTATAAATTTTGAAGGATTTGAAAGAAGAATTGCAAAAATATCTGCTTTTTTAGAAGGAGCAGGAATTTCTGGGTTTGAGGACGCTAGAAATATATGCTTGCAAAAAGGTATTGATGTAGAAAAAATAGTTAAGGGCATACAACCAATCGCATTTGAAAATGCAGTTTGGGCATATACTGTTGGCTGTGCTTATGCAATTAAAAAGGGGATAAATAAGGCTTCTGTTGCTGCTGAGGCAATTGGACAAGCCCTCCAGGCTTTTTGCATTCCTGGCTCTGTAGCCGATGTAAGGAAAGTCGGACTTGGTCATGGGAATTTAGCTGCTATGCTATTAAGAGAAGAAACACAATGTTTTGCGTTTGTGGCTGGACATGAAAGTTTTGCTGCCGCAGAAGGCGCTATAGGGATCGCAAAGTCAGCAAATAAGGTCCGTAAAAATCCACTTAGAGTAATCCTCAATGGTCTTGGTAAAGATGCTGCTTATATAATTAGCCGAATAAACGGGTTTACTTATGTTCATACAAAATATGATCAATGCACAGACGAACTAACAATAGTAAGGGAACTCCCTTTTAGTGAAGGTGAAAAATCTAAGGTTAAATGTTATGGGGCTGACGATGTGAACGAAGGTGTAGCAATTATGATAAAAGAAGGTGCTGATGTAGGAATTACAGGAAATAGTACAAATCCTACAAGATTTCAACATCCAGTTAGTGGAACCTATAAAAAATGGGCTATCGAAAATGGAAAGAAATATTTTTCAGTTGCAAGTGGTGGGGGTACTGGCAGGACTTTACACCCTGACAATATGGCGGCTGGTCCAGCTTCCTATGGATTGACCGATACAATGGGAAGAATGCATGGAGACGCTCAGTTTGCGGGATCCAGTTCTGTTCCTGCTCACGTTGAGATGATGGGCTTAATAGGGATGGGAAATAATCCTATGGTTGGAGCCACAGTAGCGGTCGCGGTTGCTGTCGAAGAGCATTCAAAATAATATCAATAATTTGTGGATTTTTATAATCCACAATAATGCTAATGTAGCACAGTCGGTAGTGCGGTTCACTCGTAATGAACAGGTCGCTGGTTCGATTCCAGTCATTAGCTCCAAAAACACCCCAGTTTATCGGGGTGTTTTTCTTTAAAGCTAAGATTTAAAAATTTGAGAAGAAAAAGAATTTTTAGCGGAAGATATCAATATTGATTTTTCCATCCTTGATTTCAATATTTCTGTCAGCTTTTTCCGCAATTCTTCTATCGTGGGTAATAATAATAAAAGTAGTTTTAAATTTTTCATTTACCTCTCTAAGCAAGGTATATATTTTTTCCGTTGTATCTGAGTCAAGATTTCCCGTTGGTTCATCAGCTAAAATAATGGAGGGGTTATTAATCAATGCCCTTGCAATTGCCGTTCTTTGTTGCTGTCCCCCAGACATTTTTGTAGCTAGGTTATTTTTAACACTAGATAAGCCAACTAAATCAATAAGTTCATTAGCTCTTTCAATTACTTCTTTGCTTGGTTTATTATTTTTCATATAGTATGGGATAAGAATATTTTCGTAGGCAGTAAATTCAGGCAATAAATAATGAAACTGGAATATAAAGCCCATGGTATTGTTTCTCAGGTCAGCTAATTCAGTCTTTTTCATCGAATCGGTTCTAACCCCATTAATATATAGTTCCCCAGATGTTGGTTTATCCAATGTTCCAATAATATTTAAAAGAGTACTCTTGCCGCTACCAGACTGTCCTATTATAGAGTTAAAGCTACCCCTGATAATATCTAAATTAATATCGAAAAGAACTTGGGTTTGAAATTCCCCATTACCATAAATTTTATTAATATTTTTTAATTGTAGTATATTATCCATTTCTAATTACCTCGATTGGATCAAGCTTTGATGATTTTGCCGCAGGAATTAATGAAGCTAAAGTAGATGCAATTATAGCTATTAGTGCGGATAAAACTATAAATCCCGGATTAAGTTGCATAGGAATCAATGGCGTTCCATCTGGGTTAAGAGCAAAAGTAGTAAACAAGACTATTAGAGAGATTCCAAGAAGTATTCCTAAAATGGCACCCATTAAACCCAAAAGGAAGCCCTGTGTGAGAAAAATTGTACTTGCCATCGAATCCTTGATACCCATTGCTTTTAATATCCCTATTTGTTTTTGTTTTTGTATAACTGAAATTATTAGAACACTTGCTATACTTAAAACTACAGATATAATTACAAAGATCTGAATCATTAAACTAGATATCGTTTGTCCGTTAAGCCCAGACAATAAACTTTCATTTTGCGTTTGCCAATCTGTTGCTATAAGATTAGTATTATTGCCTAGTATTTCTTCTATCGAGACAGTAATATTTGGGGAATTAAAAACATCATCAACTTGAATTTCTATCGATGTAATTTTTCCCGGAGTTTCAAATATTGTTTGGGATGATTGGAGGTCAGTTATGATCCAAGTTTCATTTAAAGAGGAAACCTTTAAATCAAAGATACCAGAGACAACAAGAGTCTTCTTTTTATTTAATAAGGGTAGAAAAACCTTTATTTCTTCTCCTATGGACTTATCATTTAATTCGGAAAATTCCTTTCCAATAATAACTTGATTAGTATTCTGGATAGGCATGTTTCCTTGCACTAATGAGTTTGAAAGTTTATAAATTCCATTTGCTTCTTCTAAAGATAAACCTCTAATTAGTACATATTCAGAAGTAATAACATCTTCATTATCTTGATTTTTTACCAGTACAGATGTATTATCCAGGGATGCTGAAACATAAGTTGTTCCCTCTGTTTCTTTAATTTCAGCCAGTAAAGATTCATATTCCGTTATATACTTATCTTCAGAAACAGAAGAAACAGTTATATGAGAAGAACTTCCTACGGTTTTATCTACTAAACTTGTTTGGAGTCCCTGAATCAATAAGCCTATAAATAACTGAACAGAAACCCCAATCGCGATTCCAAATGTAATTAATATAGTTTGACCTTTTGAGGATTTGAGGAATCTTAAGGCAATTTTGAAAGGAAGTAACATATTAATTTATCTCCTTTTTTTCAATTTCAAGAGATAAAATGTCCTCATATGTGTGCAGGAGAATGTCCGCCCCAATTGATAATACTGCAGAAGGATTATTATTGAATGCTTGACCTCCTACAGCAATCATTACTTTTCCTTTTTCTTTTTCTTTTATTGCAGAGATGATTTTTTTTGCAGAAACTAAATTAAAGTAATTTGTAATACTAAGTGCAAAAATATCGATTTTATTATAATCCAAAGCATTAATAAACTCTTCCTTTGGGGTGCTAGCTCCGACATATATGCTGTTAAATCCAGCTAATGTGAAGAAATCAGAAATCATTCTAGCTCCAATTTCGTGATATTCTCCATCTGGGCAAATCACAGCAACGGTTTTTCCATTATATGAATTAAAATTATTTTTTAGTTTAATTATAAACGGATAAGCATTTTCAAGTATTGTTCTTACAATCGAACTTCTAATATGCTCCTTCCAAATGCAAATATTTTTATCTTTTAAATTACATCCAATATCATTAAGTGCCTTTGCTAATACTTTTGTATAAATGCTCACTATATCCTCAGGCGAAGATGCATTATTAAATTGAGAAATAATAAGAGAGACACAAGCTTCTTTGTCTTCATTATTCAAAAGGTTCGAAAATTTCTCATACAATATATCCATATTTACCTCCATATGCTTACCAACAGATATTATTGTTTATATGCAATTATGTCAATCCCATTAATCAATTATTTCTCTAATTTGTGACTTTGATACAGAAAATTTTCTAATTTATTAACATATAAACAATAGTCTATATTTTGGTATTTACTTGATATTTGACATGTGATAAAGTATTTAGGAGAGATGGAGGGTATATGGAGATTTCACAAAAAGTAAAGCTATTAAAAATTCTGGAAATTTTAACTTATAACACTGATGAAGATCATCCTTTAACCACAAAAGAAATATTAATTAAGTTAAATGATATCGGGATCAAGTGTGACCGGAAGACTCTTTATAATGATATTGAGGTTTTAAATGCCAACGGATATGAAATACTTGTTGAGAGAAAGAACTACAATGAATATAAAATTGTTGACAGGACGTTTGAGGTCCCAGAAATCAGAATTCTGATTGATGCTGTTACTTCTGCTAACTTTATTTCTCAAAAAAAGACAGACATGTTAATTAAAAAGATGGATTTGCTAGTTGGGGCTCCTAAGCACAAAGAGTTAAAGAGCTCATATAATTGGGTTAATCATTCAAAAACTACAAATGAATTTGTATATTATTCAATTGATTACATAGATAGAGCCATTCAAGATAACAAAAAAATTTCTTTTCAATATTTTGATATAGACCTTTCAGGGAAAAGGGTTTTTAGAAAATCAGGCGAAAGGTACATTCTAAATCCATTGGCTTTAGTCATTAACGAAAGCAAGTATTATTTGGTTGGTTTTTCAGATAAGTATAAAGACACATCAATATACAGAGTTGATAAAATGGATAGAGTAGAAATCGAGTCTGAAGATAGAACAGATATATCTTGTTTAAAAGATTATGACCTCGAAAAAATGATGACCGAAACAATTAGAATGTTTACTGGAGATAAGAAAAAAATACATCTGATTTGTGAAAACTCCCCTGATATAATCGTGCAGCTGAAGGACCAGTTTGGAGATTCTATTTCTATGTTTGAAATGCCAAATAATAAATTTTCAGCTCATTTTGAAGCAAGAATAAGCCCTACTTTTTATAGTTGGGTATTCACTTATCAGGACAAAATAAAAATAGTTGCTCCTTCTGAAGTAGTTGAAGAGTATAAGCAACAATTAAATAAATCCTTATCCCAATATTAAGCTATAATTTTGTTTATTTTGATTACCTTAAGATTTTTTCAATCTAGCCAAGAAAATTAGATTTTAAAATTAAAAAAAGTTGCATTAAGCAACTAATCGTTATGTGTCAGCTGACTTTACTATTAATACAAAAGCAATAACAATCACAGCGGATAGCAAATCAAAAGTTTATGGCGATGTTGATCCAGCATTAACATATAGCCTATCAACTGTACTTGTAAGTGGCGATACAATAAGTGGTGCATTATCAAGAGTAGTTGGTGAAAATGTAGGTGATTATGAGATTAATCAAGGAGCAGTTAATGTATCATGCCCTAACAACTACAATATTACTTATGTGCCAGCTGACTTTACTATTAATGCAAAATCTATAACAATTAAAGCAGATGTTCTTAATAAGGTTTATGGAGGTGTTGATCCAGCATTAACATATAGCTTATCAACTCCACTTGTAATTGGTGATACAATAAGTGGTGCATTATCAAGAGTAGTTGGTGAAGATGTAGGTGATTATACAATTAACCAAGGTACATTAGATAATAGCAATTATGATATTACTTTTATATCAGATGATTTATCTATCAATCCTAAGGCGTTAACTGTAACTGCCGATAATTTGTATAAAACTAGTGGCAATGCCGATCCAGTTTTTACTTATTCTATAACAAATGGAGAATTAGAAACAGGGGATAGCATTACAGGTGTATTATCTAGAGAAGCAGGCGAAGAGATCGGAGAATATGCAATAACGCTCGGCACGCTTACTGCTGGTGATAATTATTCCATTACGTTAGCTAGCGGTAGTTTTACTATTAATTCTGTAACATTAAATGCCATTATTGGAATTAATGGTATAGATGGTGAAGTTATAGAGTCTAATATTATAACTGCAACAGTTGATAATGATGTAGATAGCTTAGATTTAAACTTTATCGTTGAAGAAAATGTTGACTGGGCAATTTATAGCGATGCAGAATGTACAAATCTTATTAATGGTACTACTATAAGTAATTTAGCAGAAGGTGAAAATACTTATTATATTGTAGTTACTCCAGAAAATGGTGAGCAAGCTACTTATAGTTTAACAATTACAAGAGCAGAAAAATCTAATGGCTGGATAATAGTACTTATTATATCAATAATTTTAGCTATTGGTGGAGTTGCAACTTATTTTATGTTTAGATTCAAGATTAAAAAAGCAAAATAGACATAATAACAAATATCATATAAATTCAAACAATAGGTATAGCCTTGTCAACTAATAATAACAAGGCTATATTTTTTTAAATTATTAAAACCATAAAATTATAAAATAAAACTATCCGTATTCACTCTAAAGTGACCGAAGTGTTTGGATAGTTTAGAATGAATATCCAAATGAGATAGTCCGACCACAATACAGCGAAGCATTATTGTGCACATGGTCAAAAAAAAGAAAATAATGCCCAAAAAAGAACTTTTCACAAAGTTGTCAAAATTACGATATGGTGGTTGTAGCACGATTGATATAAGTATCAAGAATTTGCACATCATTTTTCTTAGCAAATTTCGTTACAGTCCGTCTATGGATTGATCGGTCTGACGTTCGCTTGAGTATCTTGCGTAAATTAATGCTGTTTTCATTGATTGCCTCCTTTATTAAAAATATCGATATTTGATATAGCAAAAGAGTATTGTTTTAAGTATTTATTATTTTTTTCTTTGCGCAATTTCTTTAACAGCATTGCGTTGAGCTTTTTCGTCAAACTTGTAGAAGAACATAGGTATTGTACAAAGCAACATACTTATTGCACCTATTAAAACTAACATAATCCATAATGTATTGATGCCTTGAGGTGTCAAACTCCCTTCGGGATTGTTTGGTGATATGCCCGACATAAAATATGCAAGTACGCCGATAAATGCCCCGATAGCCATACCGATTTTGTTAATAAAGGTTTGCATAGCAAAACAAATTCCTTCTCCGCGCTCGTTAGTTTTCCATTCAAGATAATCCACAGTGTCTCCGATTAGCGCATAAGTAATTATATTGCTGAAGCCTTGAGGTATACCTATAATAACCAAAGCGACTAAAGCAACTATTAGACCTGCGGTTGTGTTATATCCTGCAAAAAACATTGCAAACATTGCCGCTGTACCTAATAAATGAGAATATATAAAGGTATTTTTTTTACCCATTTTTCTTGTAAACCACGGGACCATCACGCTTGCTACAAGACCTCCTGGAATAACTGCTAAGGTAATAAGAGTATACAATCCTTCCCCATGCATGCCTAAAAAACTAACATTGGCAAGAGCGTATTTTGCAAAATATAATCCGCCAGTAAACATATATACCGTACGTGCACTACCTAAAATTCCGCTTAATACAATTAAAAGCAAAGGCTTGTTTTTGAATAGCAAAGACAAATTATGTTTAAGGGAGGGTGGTTTGCCAGTAGCGGTATATCTTTCAACAGTAAACTTGTAGCCGATAAAAAATGTGGGTATAGCAAATAACAAAATCACGATTGCCGATATAAAATATGTATTTGCAAGTAGTTGTTTTACTGCTTCTACATGTTCGAGTTTAATTAATCCAGTAAGAGGATCTTGATAAGGTTTTTGTACGGCACTTGTAATTAATGGAATTGCAACGGTAACAAGTCCTGCACCTAATGTGCAAATTAGACGTGATACTGTTAATAAATTAGCTCGTTGATTGGTATCAGATGTCATTGCTGCGGACAAACCCCAATAGGGTACATCACTAACGGTGTATACCATACTCCATATTACATAAACTACACATATTGCGGCAAATCCGCCTGGGTTATTTGGATAAATAGGCAAAAAACATAAAATTGTGCATATTGCGACTGGTATTGCCATCCATTTGAGATAGGGACGGCATTTTCCCCATTTGGTACGAGTTCTATCAACAATACTACCCATAATTGGGTCGTTTAATGCATCAAACACTCTTGCAAATAACATTAAGAAAGCAACCCATAATGCCTTGAACCCTATGGCATCAGTCAAAAATACCGTTAAGTATGAGCCAATTATTGTGCAAATCATATTTAGCCCAAACCCTGTAATGCTGTATCCTATTACCTCTTTGGGTTGCATTCCCTCATTAGGTTTCGTTGCGAAAATCTTATGCCAGAACATCCCAATATTGGGCTTAACAAGTTTATCGTTCATATTTCCTCACTTATCTTAAATGTAGTAAAACATTTAAATAATAATTTTTACATAATGCATATTTATACATTGTGTATATATACTGGTATATATATTAAGATATATGACTTATATATCTTGTAAATAGCTCTATTTTTAATTAATTAACCCTTTTTAAAACTCATATTTTCTATAAATAATTCCATAAATTTTTTGCTATTAGATAATTCTATGATGTCAATTTTTTTAGCAATATCTTCACATTGTCCAATATATTTATTGTTATTAGTACACATTATTGCCCCTAAACCACTGGAATTACCTACATTGATTATTTTATCTTTTAGTTCATTTGGTAATAATCCCGATTTTATTGCACTATCATTATCCATATAATAACCAAAACCACCTGCAAGAAAAACTTTATCTATACTATTAATTGATAATTTTGCCTCATCAATTAATGTTTCTATTCCCGAGTGTATTGCACTTTTGGCAAGTTGAAATTCTCTAATATCTTTTTGACTTATATACACTTCATCAGTAATATATAATTTATTATCTCTTATTAATTTTATCAGTGGATTGTTTTTATCTGATTTATTTAACGCGCCTGTTTCATCTATAATTTCATTATTAATTAATATTGCAATAATATCCAACAACCCCGAACCACATATACCAAGTGGATTTAAATCAACTGTAGTATAAAGCAATTTACCTTTGTTATAACTTATATGATCTATTGCATGTGATACCCCGCCCATACCTTTTTCAATATTTGCTCCTTCAAAAGCTGGTCCTGCGGCTGTTGCACAAGCCGATAATTTACCTTTATTATTAAGGACTATTTCACCATTAGTACCTATATCTATGAATAGATTGATAGCTTTACAATTTAACATACCACTGGATATAATACCTGCAACAACATCGCTTCCTATATAGGCACTTGCTGAGGGCAGAAGTATTATTTCCTCACAATCTATCCCGATTTTGCTACTTAACATTTTCTTTTCTAAGAATATTGGACTAAATGGGAAAACACCAAGGGAAGTAGGGTCTACACCAATTGCTAAATGTAACATAGTTGTATTACCTGCAATAACTACCTTGCTTATAATTATTTTATATTTTTGAGATAAATATTTTATGGCATTATTTATTTGATTATCAATTATTTTTTGGAGATTCAATAATTGCCCTTGACCAGCAGCATTAATACGATTAACAACATCGGCACCATACATCGCTTGATTGTTTAATTCACTGATTACTTCTACTATCTTGCCATCAGACAAGTCAACCAAATACATTACAATGGTAGTAGTACCTATATCAACAGCTAAACCAAAGTTTAATTGCGGTATTATTTCATAATCGATATTATTAGCAATACTAAGACCTTTACCTTCTAATATATCTATTCCAATGGTCATATCGCCATTAACTATATGTTTGCAGGATTTAAAATAACCATCCAATATATCAGTAGTAACGTTACCTTCAATCAGTCTAACTTTGCATTTACCACAAAGACCTTTGCCACCACAAGCAGCTGGAATAAGAATTCCATTTTCTATCAATCCAATTAACAAATTAGTACCATTACTGATATTAAGCGATCTTTCTTCATTATTATTAAATATTATTTTTATATTACTCATGATTATAGAAAAATATCGTAAAATAAGTAATTGTGTTTACGCCATTATAATAATTTAAATTAAATTTCTTTGCAAGTTCCATTACATTGATACCATAGGCCTCTAGGGGAGGATATGCGATGTCAGGATGCTTACAGGGATTATCAGGATATGTACATTTATCGCAAATATCACAACTTCCTGATTTTAATACCTTGAAATCTAATTTCAAAGTATGCAAATATTTTGCTATTTTATTTGCAGTGTTATTACTATCTTTGAGAGCCCCTAACATTCCATCCCAATCAAAAGAATCTTCAAGTGGATATATGATATTATAAATTAGAGCTGTAGAATATCGATTATATTGCTCTTTTAATTGATAAATTGAAGGAATCGCCGGAGGACAAGTCCAATTAGTATTATATTTTCCGCATTTATTAGCTTTACAATAGCTTAATATTTCTTCAGAAATTATAATATCTTTAGTTTCAATTTCCACACTTTGGAAGATTTTATTCTCAATTAGTTTTTCTATAATGTTTTTCATATTTTATTATATCTCTTTAATCTAATATTTTTTTAACTTGCGAAGTATAGTATTTAACTAATTCAAATTTTGTTCCCTGAGGCAAAAGATGATCGGGACAAGGAATATATCCCCCTAATTTCACTAAAGGTTTGAGCCTTTCAATTTCCTCATCAACTGCTGCTTTATCTTTTGATAAGACATTTTTATTCATTCCGCCGACACCATAGAGAGTGGGGGCTACTTCCCTAACCTTTTTGATATCCAATTCCCATGTGCCATATTCAATAGGAAACATAATATTAATACCTGCTTCTTCCCACATCTTAGCAAGTAATCTAAAATCACCATCACAATCAAGTGAAATATATTTTATTCCGTATTGATGTGCAAGGTCAGCCATTTTTTTATAATGTTTGAAACATAAATCATAATATATATCTGGGGAAATCAGCGGGCCTTTGTTGAAACACATATCTTCCCAAAAATGTATAAAATCATATTTAAAACCTTTTTCAAGATTTGTTTTTAAACATTCATACTGCATATCATTCCAATCATCAACTATTTCCTTAAGCAAATCTGGATCATCATACATCAAATAGCTTAGTCCAATCAATGTACACATACTTCTGATTGTTCCTAATGAACTACCTGCAAATAATCCTAATGGATTGGTTTTATTAGCCAAAGTGTAAAGCAATCTATCGCCTACATTTCTAATTTTCTTATATTTTATTTTGTTTTTATAATATTTCTCATAACTTTCTCTATCTTTCAATAAATAACCAACTTCAGCAGGTATGCCGTTAGTACCTTTTTTATGTAGTTCGGTTACTCCTAAATAACTGCGAACCAAGGTACCTTCTGGTGTCACTTCAATTTTTTTCTTTAAGAATGTAGGAAATATACAACTTATTGGACTGCACCTTACGTTATAACAAAAATCCCATCCTAATATTTTATCTAATATTCTATCGAAATGATTGCAAGCATAAACGCTTCTTGCAAGAGCATGACTAATATGTCCTTCATTAGCCCAGTCGATTAACAATTCTCTCCAATAACCGAAATGAACAGCTGGCATACGGTCAATCGGTTTTCCTTCTAAAATATTAGTAAATCTTGTTCTGTTATCCATTTTTACCCCTCATTTTATAACTTTTTTGTTATTTGTTTTCTATTTTATGCCCGAAAACATCGATGCTTTATAATATTAATTATTATAAAATATTTAATTATTATAAAACTCTTTTATTGTGTCAAAGTATGACTTTATATTATCCCAATTAGATAATGGTGGGACATCACATCCTGTTGAAATTACAAAATTCTCATATTTACTACATTTAGTTAGTAATGCCAATGTTTCAGCCTTAACGGATTCAATTGTGCCGTTTCTTAGAAGTATAGGGTTAATATTTCCAAATATTATCTTATCCTTAGGCATAATTTTCAACATATCTTCAATATCAATAGCATTACCGAAATGATAAGCATCTGCATTTAATTCGATAAGGCTTTCATAGAGTGGTACAACATTACCGCAATTATGATAGATAAATATAAATGAGTCATCTTGAACTTTATTAATAATGTCTTTAATATATCTCGATGAGAATTCTTCACATATGCTTGGTGAAAGCAATCCAGCTACTGGCTCTGCCATTATTACGCCATCCGCTCCAGCTTTTTTAAATGCGAGTAAGTAATTAGTTATAAATTCACTGCATTTAGAAAGTGTTTGATGAACAAGTTCAGGTTGATCATAACAATTAACCATTATTTCCGTTATATCCATTAATCTGCCGGCAAGCGAGAATGGTCCAATAATACCTGCAAAAATCGGTTTGTCTGTAATTAATTTTTTTGCTTTTCTAATAGCTTCGATATAAGTACCTGTGCGACCTTCTCCAATTTTTGGAATTTTAAGAGATGAAATATTTTTGATATCATCTAATACTTTTCCAATTACTGTAGGGACATCTATATCCGAATATCTAATTGTTGCATTAAATGCTTCTGCTTCTACAGATAAATCCATATAACTTAATGAAGCACTTATTGGACACTTATCAGAAATAATTTTCATCCCATTGGCTTGATAATCACTATTACAAACCAAATCTAACACAGAAATATTCATTATTTGAATTGAAGGGAATGATAATATGGGCATTGATAACTGCTTATTATTTAATTGAAATTCTATCCACTTTTTCATTTATATAACGAACGTGCTAATGTTGCTGCAGAAGCCGCATCAGGAGAATATAAATCAGCACCTATTTGCTGAGCAAAATCTTGCGTCACAGGTGCACCACCAACCATTATCTTAACTTTATCACGAAGACCTGCTTTAGTAATAGCAAGTATAATGTCTTTTTGTGCCATCATTGTCGTAGTAAGTAATGCAGATAAACATACTATCTGAGGATTGTATTTAATGATAGCGTCAACGATATTGCTTCCAGATGCATCGACGCCGAGGTCAATACATTCTATACCTTGTCCCTCTATCATCATCTTAACAAGGTTCTTACCAATATCATGCAAATCGCCTTTAACTGTACAAATAATTGCTCTGCCAATAGGTTCAACTCCACTTTTTTTAAGAGCTGGCTTCAAAACTTCCAACCCTGCGTTCATTGCACGAGCAGCAATAAGTACTTCAGGAACATAAACTTCATTATTTTTGAATTTCTCACCAATAATACTCATTCCCGCTATTAAACCTTCATTCAATATATCATTAGGAATAATTCCTTTATCAAGAGCCTCTTGAATTAAGACCTTAACATCTTTAGCTTTTCCTTTTTGTAATAATTCTGAAATATTATTTAAAATTTGCATAATTTTCTCCTACCTTTCTAATATTATATCGTATTAGAATAAATAATGAAACGTACAAAGGAGCTATTAAATAGTAATATATTGCTTTTTACTTATAAATTTGCATGTAATTTTTGGGACTAACACCAAAATATTTTTTAAATATTTTTGCAAAATAATTAGCATCAGCATATCCAATTAAATTTGCTATTTCTTGTATTTTTAGTTGACTATTTTTTAATAATTTTATGCTCTCTTCCATTCTAATCTTATTAAGATAATCTGAGAAAGTCATATTCATTTCATTTCTGAATAAGTGACTAAGATAATAACTATTGACAAAAATTTGATTGGAAACAAATTTTAAATTTAATTCTTTATCATAATTAATTTTTATGTAGTTTATTGCACTTACTAAATGTTCATTTGTTTGTTTTTTTGTTCTATGTTTATATACAATAGCCATAAAAACTTCCATAATTTCACTTGTAAGATAACAAAGCTCTTCGAATGTGGTATTGTCAGCAAGAATTTTATTATACATATTAATGTACTTAGAAACATCTTCTAAAGGTGCTCCAATATCTACCGCCGCCCTCATTAGACTTGCCGTAAGTTCATACAATTTAGCTTTAATAATATCCAAATTGCCCGAAGATATTGAGAATATTTCTCCCAGCATATCATTTAACATTCTCTTAGCATTATTATTATCGCCTGTCTGCACATAAGCAATTAATTCTTTTTCCATATCCACAGGATATTTTTTCAATTTGGATCTTTTTCCAAAAACTTCCATATTAGCAACATTTTGTTTCTTTTCAATAAGCAGTTCGGCAATTTGTTTCTGCTGTACATTCATTTTTACGCTTTGGGATAAATATTTACTTTCTTCTTTACCGATATAATTAACAATGATAAATAGCATCTGTGCCGCGCTTGTCATATTTTCACAGCTTATCTGCTTTGCAAATTTGATAATATCGTTTATTTTGTCATCTGAAATAGATTTATCTGCAACAAATTTTTTGAAATCGTTTTTGACTAAGTCATCACATTCCCATAATAATACGGGTCCGCAAGCCATACTTCCTACCAGCTTTTCTTCAAATATTATCGGTACAGAACATTTAATCATATATCCACAATTAAATATATAAGGCTCTCCAAGTTCTGCTGCCTTTTCAGCTGCATATTTCATATTGGCATTACATGTAACTTTATAATTATAACCTTTAACTATTTCGCACATGCAATTAGAGCTATTAACTCTATAAGAAAGCTGCTCTTCTCCCATAACATCATGCAAAGATACATCAATACTTGTCAAAATAGAAAAGTATTTAAAAATCTTTAATAATTCTTTATAATCGAAAATTTCTTCTAATTTTCGCGCAGACAGCTCTATTTTCAATTGGTCAACTCCCTCTTACCAAAATTCTTATAATTTATAACATTATTTTTTCTTGCAACAATTTAATATTTCTATATTTTAATTATACCTTAAAAAAAGAAATCATTTAATAGAAATCAAACCTCGCAATTTACTATTACTTAATTGAAAAGATGCTAAGATAGTCAAGTAAGAGAATTGTTCTAATACCATCCACATAACCAAATATAAATTAAATGATAATAGTTTTGCTATTAATTTTTTTAAAAATAATTAATTGATAATAACAATATATTACTATTAAATAGCTTATTTATCTATTCAATATATTATTTCGCTATGTTATAATTTTTTTAATAATAGGAAATAAGCAAAAATCTAGAAATAACATTTTATTTTTATAAGAGGGGAAATTTATGAAATCAAAGGAAAGAGTAATTCGAGCATTAGAATTTAAAAACCCTGACAGGATACCGATATACTCACTTCATTTACCTACTAAAAAATTTAGCGATTATCTTATTAATTGTATAAAATTTAAAAGCGACATTATGTTGACTTCCTATATGTATTTTAGAAAGAAGATAAATAAGGAAACGGCAGTCGATGTTTGGGGAGTGGTGTGGAAAAGTCTTGGGAATAAAGGAGAAGTTGTAGAGAGTCCTTTAGAAGATTGGGATAAATTAGATGAATTAAAAATTCCTAATTATATGACTAAAAAAAATATAATGTTTATTAAATTTACTAGAATGATATTTAGAAAGAAATTTCTAATTGGGAATTTATCCGATATGATTTTTTCTATCTGCCAATACCTTCGCGGATATGTGGAATTTATGCAGGATTTATATGATTATAAAGAGAATATAGAGAAATTAGTATCAAAAGTAGTTAAATTAAATTTAGAATTAATTGATAAATATGCGGATCTTGGATTAGACTGTGTTATGGGATGTGATGACCTTGGATTGCAAAACAGCTTAATGATTAGTCCTATTATGTTTAGAGAAATTTTTAAGCCTGCCTATAAGCAAATGATAGATAGGGCACATGAGAGGGGAATGAAATTTTTTCTCCATTCTTGCGGATACATAATTGATATTATAGAAGATTTTATAGAAATTAATTTAGATGCGCTTCAATGTGACCAACAAGACAATATGGGTATTGATATATTAAATGAAAGATTTGGAGGGCGAATGTCTTTCTTTTCTCCTTGTGATATTCAGACAACTTTATCAACCAATGATAAGGAAAAAATTTGTGCAAAATCCATACATCTTGTTAAAACTTTAGGCTCACATAATGGTGGATTTATAGGGAAAGTATATCCTACACCTAAAGATATTAATGTTACAGAGAAAAGCATAGGCTATATGCTGGAAGCTTTTTTATCTAAATAAATATTTTATTATAAAAGGTTGTTCCGAGATTATTTATTCCAAGGTGTTCTGGATAATACCTATTTTGACATTTGTCCGAACACCTTTTTTATAATGTAACTATTGCAAATCATTTTATTAATTCCACAATTAACTAATTTTTTGACAAAAGAAAAACCTAACCCGACTTTAGTTCGTCGATTTAGGTTTTTATTGGTGGAG
>JAQVQU010000020.1:0-16063 GCA_028701415.1 Clostridia bacterium
CTAGAAGCGCAATGTTGCTAATTAATGCAACGGCTGTGGATGTACTGAAATTCCAGTTTGAGCTGGGAAGTATCAATGTATCAATTAATCCGGATGAGACTTTTTACAATAATGTTGCAAACGATGATACCTACTATTATCTCAATCCTTTACTTATGGAAGAGCATAGAATTAAGTTGTCACTTACGGGAACATTGTCTTTAAATGCAGATGACACAGTTTTCACTCCTGATAATCCTTCTACAAATACTGCAATTGACCTAACTGGTTTGATTTCAACGCTATTTTCAAAGGCTGACTTTGGAGCGGTGATAGAGAACTTAAACTACGGTGCTAGAAGAATGTTATTCTCTGTTGAAGCTGCGGTTCCTTTGGCTCCTCTGTTGAAATCCATGAAGACGGGCGATTTTCTCTGGGTTTTGGTTAATATTGAGCTTTTGCTAAAGATAGATGCAGAGTATGATGATGGATTTGGTGGCGTAACTACTAAAGGTATATTTATATATGTCAAAGATGGAACAGCTTATCTAGATGGCAGTGCCATTGGCGTACATAAAATGAAGATTAATCAGGCCCTTGCAAATATATTGTCTCTTGGAGTTTTTGGAGATCAAGATATTTATGACTATTATCCGGATGTCCCTGGAGACGATGATTATTATATTGAGAATGGGCCAAGCAATTCCTCTTCCTCAACAAGCGATTTAATGGGTCCTTTGAACCAGTCCTCCGTAGATTATACAAATAGTGACTCTGCTCTTAATAGTGGAGAAGAAGATGAGCTTGGTGGATTAGAGGAAGGAAGCGAGAATGACACCCGTGGTTCTCCTTTGAACGCTCCTTTAACAGGCGAAGATCTAATGCCCTACTTGCACATTATCCTAGGCAATAGCCGTGGAGTAATTATCGATATTATGGGCTCTCTAATTTTCGCAATGCTTTCAGCATTTAAGATGGAAACATCGCAAGAAATAGAAATAGAGGGGCATACAGAAACAGTAACCACTGCCGTAGATTTAGGCGAACTCGTAAGAGAAGCATTGAACGGCGATATGTATTTACAACTTGGAATCATGGCTAGACTCGATCCAATAAATGAGTTTTGGCCTCAACCTACAAACGACCTCTTGGGGCTTGCTTTGGGAGTTGGAAAATATGACATTGGCCTTACTATTGGTGGGCTGGGTCTTAATCTAGACAATACAGTAATCATGCCCGAAGGGGAACTTCATCCCGAAGAATATGCTTTAGCAACTAATCTGCAAACGATTTATGCGGAACTCAGGATTAATTTTGATATAGACGGGGACGGAAATGCTCAGTTCCATCTTGATGAAACAGTGGATGGGCTTATTGGCATGCTTCCTGTTGGGGGAATCGCTGATACAATCGGTGGATTGGGCCTTGCTCCAGTTATCAGACTTTTAAGGACAGTAAGTGCTCACTTCCAGTTAGAAATTGTTGGAAACATTAACCTTACCCAATGGTTTGAGGAAGGAAACTTTTATGACACTAATTTTGCTGTCTATTTAAGAGATCGGAATCACGAGGTTATATATAACGGCGTTCAACAGTATGAAGAACTCTTCTCGTTTATTTATGTTGGAAGAAAGGTTTACCTGAATGCAGAAGGCTTTAATTTGCAACCAGTTCAAATCGATAATGGATACTTCTTCCTAACCGAATTGTTGGAAGTATACGGGCTAAGAGAAAGAGAAGAACAAGAAGTACTGGATGGGCCTTTGAACACTGGGTACGCGGGATATGAGAGCGATGGATTTAACCCATTTGCCCTCCTTATGAATGCCCCTGGAGATAGTGCCTCTAATATTGCATACATTAATTTATCCCTGTCCCCCGAAGGCTTTATGGTGGGAATCGGAACAGCTGCTTTATTTGGCGTTTTGAAGATGATCGGTGGAGAAGGGTTAGATTTTTATAACTACATTTATCCTGTTGGAGAAATGGAAGTAAGCGCAAAACTTCTTGGGCCGGAAGAGTTGATAGCATTAGGTATTGAATTCAGAGATTATGAATTTGATGCAAACGGAGACAGAGTAAACATTGGAACGGAAGAGGACCCAGTTTATAGAGAAAGCGGAAGAAAGTTAGGTATTTCCTTCTCGGTATTAAATGATTTTCAATTTGCTCTTTCTTACCACGAGGAAAGAATGATAATGCAACCACCTGCGGCTGCATACATAGATGAAACAACAACCATGCCTTATACAGAGTTTGACACCACTTATCCAGTTTTGGGAATAAGGACAGCTTTGTTCATTGAGGTGGAAGCAGGAGAAATAACTGACGTTGGTGTGCCCGGATACGAGTATACAGGGTATGATTTAAATAAAGAGCCAATAACTAGTCTATTGAAGAGCTTTTTACCCGAAGTTGCTCTGGGTATATTACTTGAGATTGGAAAGGACCAAAAGGTTAAGTTTGAACTGGAGATTTTAGGAAACATCAATCTAAGAAATATAATGGGATTTGAATTGCAGGTTACCATTCGAACTATATCCGGCTCAAGTATTGGAAAGGTATTACAACTAAATCTTCATAACGGAAACTTGTATGTTGATTTGTCTCCTGTTAGAGGACCTAAGATTGTTATCGAAAACTTCATAGAAAAGCTTACTGGAGAACAGGAATTTCAATTAGATTTCCTTATGGATTTAATATCCCCGCAAAGTACTCCCGAAGAGCCGCTTAATGCAGAGGGACCGTCCAACGCTCCTGCTGGGCAATCGGAAACTCCGATTGATATCAATTTGGGACAACAATTAATATTTGACGCAATTACTACGCATGGTTTAGCCATAATGGCAACAAAGACAGCGTTCAATACCATTATGCGTTTCTTGAATATGTCCGATATAGCGGTATTTTCTGAACTAATTGCGATGATTTATGTTGCGCCTAAACTCAACTCTTTTATTATAGGATTGGATCTTTCAGCGGAAGCTAAGGGCTCGGAGATATTTGGAATTGGGCTGGGAATAGATGGAATAAGATTACAGTTTGAGGCTTGGGACAATGCAACACTTATTCGCCCACAGGCAGCAGATTTTGTAAAGGGTACAGATGTTAACACCGTTCAACTCCAAGCAGCTGTTGAAATTCAGTTAGGAGTAGATGAGGGGGTTGTTCAGCTTGGGGATTTATTCCAGTCGCTACTCGATCCCAATGGTTTGATTGGGGGAATGATAAGCGAAGATAGTCCTCTAGCCGATTTATTCGAAGAAGACAGTCCGCTTGCTACTGCACTACCACAGATTTTAGCTCTTGGAAACTTAGGGGACACTATAGTTATAGAAGTCAATGTAATCACCGGAATAATGGGTGGACTGCTTGGAATTTGGGACACCATTCAAGCTACAGTTAGAATATACAGCAAGGGTGCTCCCGAAAAATTTGATATTTCTGCAACCCTCATTAATAGACTTGATGGTGAGGACAAGGATATATATATTGATCTTTCTTCCTTAGGCCTTGGTAAGATAACCTTAGCATCGGTTAACTATGTCTTTGGGTTTATCGGAGGAGTTATAAGCGGGGAAGAAACTACCCCAACCGAACCGGAAAATAGCCTTTATGGGCCGTCTCTTACTGCTCCTAATGCAGCAGTCGCTGCTGGGGAATCGGAGGGACTGAGTACAACTGATCTGTTAAATTCCTTATCTCCTGAAGAGCAACAAGCCCTTGAAGAGGATTTTGAAGATAAATTCCCCACCTTCTCAGGACTTTTGAATGCGGAAGATGAGCTAGAAAGAATCACGGGTATTCTTAAGCTATCTTTAGGAGAGGACGAGGGATTCGTCGCACTGATAACCTATGAGATGATTTTGGCGTTGGTTTCTATGTTAGGTTTAGAGTTAGACATAGATAGCCTGCTAGCCGGAGTATTTAAGCCCAACGCGACAGTAGGAATTACCCCGGATGCAGAAATCGAAGTGGGAGTAAATATTGCCTCTGCTACCACTGTTTATAACGTTATGTCGGATGAAGGGGATATTATATACAATATTTACGACAAAGAAGGGGAACTTACAGTATATGTTCCTTCGGATAACTCTGTTAAATCGATATTCTCAGCCGACCAGGGCTACAGCAATTTAATTGGAGAAGATCTTCTTAATATTCTTGCTCATGCGCTTATCGGAAATATTGAAATCGGTGGCTCCGAACTTTCTGCAAAAATCTATCCAGACATTTCTAATGGATATAATCCTTCAGAGGCAACCTTTAATCACAAGGTATATATGTCGGAAGGCATCATATATGTAATGAATGTAGATACCTCTGAGGTTATTGGTAGTTTAACTGATGGTAAGGAAGGAAAAATATACCTTGCTCTGAGAATTTTAGCAAAGGAATTGGCAATAAATGCTCTTTCGGAAAGCAAAGTATTGACTCCTTATGGAATTGAGAGCACTATTCCTCCTCTAATTTCAAACGAAGAGAGAGAAGAATTTACTCCCTATCACAGCATAGCAATAAATACTGAAGTAAATATGTCATTGATAATTGACCTTGCAGACGGAAGACTTCAGTTAGATCAATTATTGAAGTTAGTTTATGCCTTCCTAGGCTTAGAAGCTCCTGAGTTTTCAACCGATCTTCTTAATGTAGGGGGAGATGAATCAGTTATTGGCTTCCTATCAGTTAAACTCAATGTCGATCTCTCCAAACTAATATCCACAAATGAGGAGGATATAAATACCTCTATCATGGCAGAACTCGCCCTTGGATTCAGAATTGTAGACAACACTAAGCAAGAGATAGTAAACGAACAGAATATAATTAAGGGATATTTTGTAAATAATGTTTTGTATGCCAGTTTAGAATTATTTGATACCAAGATAGATATCGCTATTGTAGATATTGATATCACCGGTATGATCAGAAACTTTATGTACAACCTCTTTGAAATGGAACAGGTAGAGGACGACTCGGTTGTCGACCCTGAAGAAGAAGGTCCGGATAACGCTGAGAAGTCTCCTATAATCGAGATGCTTGAGTATGCGGGTAGTATGGTTGGCGCCACTGTTAGACCTTTAATATTCTTAAATTCGCACGGATTTGGAATAATGGTAACTAGCGGACTCTTAGAAGCTCTTGCAGAGACCTTAATGGGACTACTAGGGTTAGGGTCAGGCGAAGGAGAATTTGAAATTAACCCTGAAGTGGTGGGAGAAATTCTCAGTGCCATTTTGGATAGAGCGCATGTAGGCTTATTCTTCGATGAAGACGGGGGAATGAGTATAGATTTGAATTTGACCAAGGAAGCAAAAGAAGTTGAACTTGAAGATGGTAGCAAATATCAGGCAGCTGGATTCGCGGGAACCATTTCCTTGTTGCACGACAGCTCCTTCAGAGTTGGTAAGGATATTTTCTATGATAAATATGAGTATTTAACCACCGACCAACAAATGTTAGATTATTATGCCTCCTGTTTTGATACTCGTGACATCGAATGGAGAGCAAATGGAGGAATAGACCTTACTCTGGGAGCAGAGTTTATGTCCTATGTCCTTAATTGGTCTTCAATATTTGCAAACGAAATGGATGAAGAGGGCAACTATGTTGGTGCCGCATTGTATATCCAAGCTCTGCAAGATATGGTAGGAGACGTTACGTTAAGACTTAAGTTTGACGTTAAATTAACTGGACTTGATACATGGGCTATAAATGTCTTAGTCCAAGCTTTGTCTTTAGATACCCAAGGAAACGTGGAAAAGGAATACTTCTCTATGTATATCGTGGGAAGTCTAAACGGAGATCCTGGTCTCTACGAAGAAGAGGGAATAAGAATATATCTAACCATTAATGCTCTTAAAGACGAAGGATTCGATGGGGTACTAATTAGCGGAGAGTTTTTTGAAAAATTCCTTAGAATGAATATCAGGGATATGCTGACTTCATTTGGAGAAAATCTGCAGTATAACACCATAGACCCGATTATTATCTCTCTTGCAACAAGCATAGGAATCGCTCTTCCAGATGATATTTTAGCTAGAAGACCCGATTTAGTTCCTTCTGGAGAAGAGGAAACCACCCCAGACAATTCAATATTTGGAAATATTACAGAGTTGAATTATATAACCGAAGGGGGTACAAGCACATACTATCCTCAAAACGAAGAAGATGAAGAAGACCCATATACTCCTGAAGAAGAGGAAGCATCATCTAACTTCTATCTAGGAATAATTGAGAGCATATTAATCAGAAAGGGATTCTTGTCTATAGTTATTGCAAGAACAGCCCTTTCAACCTTCTTGAACGAAATGCTGAACTTCCCCTTCCAAGAAAACATTGGAGAAGTGGCAATAGATATAGATACTACCAATAACTTTATTAGAGTAAGACTTGGTCTTGATTATCAAGCAGCAGTGGATGCAACTGGAATTGAAATAGGTGACTTAGTTTCTTCCGTTGGAGAGACTATGAACGATGATGTTGCTATTGCTATCCTTCAATCAAAGGAAACACAAAAAGGAGTTCTTGGAACGGGTGATTTAAGGATAATGCAGTCAGCTGAAGTTTATCTTGAAGGAGAGTATAGACAACTAAT
The DNA here is from genome assembly GCA_028701415.1 of Clostridia bacterium. Classification (GTDB taxonomy): domain Bacteria; phylum Bacillota; class Clostridia; order Christensenellales; family DTU072; genus MWEH01. Next base: position 6,575 of record JAQVQU010000020.1, read on the forward strand.
TTCCCAAACTGGTTTTTATGCCGATCAGTATACCGCATTCACGGAGGGTATTTCTGATGTAGAAACATATTATCTGCAGTTTAGAATCGAAGACCACTTTGCTAACGTAGATTTAATGACTCCTGCGGAAAAACTTACTGCGGCCGAGTCTCTAAGAAGTGCGATTGGCGCATATGTTGATTCTAGGCTGAGAGGTACGGATGACCTGTTCGTAAGTAGAACTGGTCTCGAAGATACTTACCTAAGTTTGTATAGTGCACTACTTGGAGAATTGGTTGCCGTAAAGCACTTTGAAAAAGGTGATTCTTATGTAGTTATAATGGCCGTTTCCTTTACTACTTCTATAAACAAGCTAGGGATGGATGCGGTAACAATTTCTAGACTTGGCAATTTCAGCATGAACAGGGCTGAAGTAGATTATGCCTTGGAAGAAATCGCAAAATTTGAAGATGACTATCTTATAAACTTTGAACTAGCTGCGGTTTCAGGAATTCAACCTCTAGTGCCGGTTCCTGTAATTCAGGAAGCTTTTGTAAGACAGGATGAACAAGACTCTACCAAAGATTTTGCCAGAGAAAATTCGGGATATCAAAATGTTTACTTCCTGGTCTATGATCCGCTAGATAGCTTTGATTTTGATGCGGGATTATATTCACCTGAAGAAGGCATAATTATCAAGAAAGCTTTAGCCGAAGGAATGGTCCAACAAATTTCTGATTACTTCCGGCTTAAAGGATATGAGTGGAGAATGACCAAACCCCTTCCGGGCAATACCGAAGGATCTCATGAACTTATCGATAGAGAAACTAGATTCTCCTTTACGGTTAGAGCGGTTATTGACCCTGAGACAGGAGACAACAAGGTTATCGTAGTATGTACGAGTACAAAGAGCAAATATAACATATCCATAATGCTAGACAATCTCGATATAGGTATTGGCGAAAACAATATGCTAAGAGAGGCTGCATACTATGGCAAGATGAATTCATACTTGATGGAACTCTTCCTCGAAACTTACGGAGTCCAAGGGGACGAGGGTCTTGAACTTCCTCCAGGATATCCTGAGGGTTCAATCGATGATATGCAATATGAAAGCTACTTTGAAAATAGATTTAAGCCTCTTTCCGATTATAAGTGGGAATTTGAGGTTAATCTTGAATTAGGAATTGATGATAATGTAATAGGATTCTTTGACTTTTCTGAAACAGTTCAGTCCCTGCTCAACATTCTTGGGGGAGGAAATCCGACAGGAATTTTGGGAAGCCTTGCAAATATGAACTTTGCCTTCCAGCCTAATGAAGAGATCAACGTTGCTATAGGCATTCACTTGAGGATATACATTGATTTTGGCGACTTTGTCCCAATTAGATTCCAATTGGAATTAACATATAACGATAAGACCATGGTACAACTTACCTATCACGGCGGATATTCAATCGACGAGTATGGTGAACAGGTTGAAAGTAGCACGATATATGCTGATCTTTCTGGCCTTGGCTTCCCCGCAATGAAACTTGAAAATCTTCAGATTGGGTCGATTGTACTTGATATGCTTGGTGGTTTACTCACCCCTGATCCAGTCCCAGTTGAAGAGGGAGAAGAAGAGCCGGAAGGCCCGGATAATGCGATAAAAGAAGGTATAGAGAGGGTCAGTTTAAGTGACTATGTATGGGATAACAGATTACTTCTTGCAACTATCGGAAGCGAAGAGGTTTCTATTGCAATAACTGGAGCACTTTTAGTATCCTTGCTTTCTAACATTACGGACAATCCAAAGACCGCAGATCTCTTTGGCGGAGCTGAGCTCAATATATCTAATTTCAGAAATCTGTCCATTGGTTATTCAAAGGAAGACAATATGGCAGGACTCATTATGAGACTGACAGATGACTCTCCATATGAAAAAGCCATGAGAATTGGCCTTAATTTCCGACCGGGATATTCGAAATTTACCAGTGACCCAAGTTATGAACCTGGTCTATCTCCAGATGGACTACTTTATGGGACTATTAATCCTATAGTGTTTGAGGATATTTCCACAATCAGCGAGATTGGAATGAGCCTCGATATGGAAATCAGGGTAAGAACTAGAAGTACCGCAACCGAGTCTCCCCAGCTTTTTGCTATAGAAAGACTCCTTGAAACCCTTGCTAACTTCCCCAAAGATTCGGTTATGATCGAAGCTCAAAACAGCGTTATGGTGTTTACCTTCTCTCTGGCCTTATATGGAAATCTTGCAGATCTCTCAAAGACCACTCTTTCTCTAAGAATAGGGTATGGCGAAGATCTCTTAATCGGACTGTATTTCTTAGGAGAAGACAATGCAATATATGCAGACATGCAGGGACTAGGGTTATTCCAAGTCGCGATTAACAGTATAGACTTAATGGGAATTCTCAATTCCTTCCTGGGTGATTTCCTAGGTGGCGGAACGGGAATAGAACTATCTGGAATAATTAATGACCTGTTTAGTGGAGCTGAGCAGCAAATGAATCAAGGGAGTACCCCAGATCCGTTGAATGGCCCACAGAATACCTCTATGATAAGTCAAACCGAACTTCTTGGTGGAAGTACATCTAGCACCAGCCCAGAGAACGCCGCGGTTGATTTAGTTGTATCTACGGATGCTCCGCTATTCCGTATCATGATGACCAACGATGAGATTATTCTTAACCCGAATATGGCTATATTATCCTTACTTGCGGGAGATGCTCTCGGAGGAAATCTTCCTAAGATAGCTGATATAAGAATGGGACTTAATATTAAGCAGGGCCTAAATAACTTTGAAGCTAGACTTAAGCTGGATAAACTTGGAAATAGTTTTTCCATCAACGTCCCAGAAAACGGATTGCAGTTCAAGATAGGAAGTCAGGCTTCCAAGATGAAGCTTACAAAGATTATAGGTAAGGAACGTTTTGGCGGTATCGTTGGAATGGGTCTTGGCGTTACCGATGAAGGGGAAATTGGAACTTTCAATATCGATATGCTTGACCTTATCGGTTCAGTAGTTGATGCAATTAAGTTTAATGATTTCAGCATATATATTGATAAGAGAAATGATTATTTCTACCTTAGAAACATAGGATATGGTGGCTCGGGAAGTATAGACGTATTACACTTTGACTTAGGGAATAACTGGACAACCGGACCTACATATTTTGGTGAAAGTAACGATTATGATTTTAGTGACTTCTATGATGCATCTTATGCTTCAACCGGTGGAGTCTCTGGTCTGGTTATTGGTGGATGGGATCTTGGAGAAGCCTTAAAGGGTGTAATCAAGCCATATACTCCAGTATATCTCGATAATGCTTATAGAAGGCTAAAACTTAGACTTAATAAGACCTCAACTAACCTTTTAGAAATTGGAATTGATCAATTTACCCAGGTAGCTGGAGTAGATGAAAACCCCGATCCTGATAGTTGGACTCCGCAAAGCCTCAGGGCATTCCTAAGGGATTATACCTTGCATCTATCTCTGTCCTCTATCTTGGTCATAGATATATCAGGGGCTATAAACTCAATTCTAGGAGCAATTATTAATGCGATACTTAACGCTGCCTTCCCAGGAGTTGGAGGAATTATAGGTAGCGCAGTATCTTCGATAATTACGCCTATTTTGTCCGACTGGTTAGCTGGAGTTATTGGGGATGCAACCGGATACGGCAACCCGCTAAGAGTGGGGCAGATAGTAGATGACCTGGTTGGTAAGGGTGCAGGCGGAATTCCGCTAGCATATCTGTATATACCCGATCTTCTTTCGACCTTGTTGACTCTTCCTGCAACAGATCCGGAACCATATAATTATGGGAGCCTCTACGGAACAATTACGGGCGGAGACGATGTGAAAGTTAACGTGGAAGGCGCAACAGTTCAGTTATACTTAGCTGGAACTTTGTACTACTCCACAACAACAGATAAAGATGGAAAATTTGCCTTTATCAATTTAGTCGCGGGACAAACATATGAGGTCAGAATAGTTGCTCCTTCAACGAATTTATATAATAGTTACCCACAAGCCCATGAAGCGGCTATATATATTGATGTAATGCCGTTCAGAGAATATCCGGCAACCGAATTCACCCATCACTTAGCTCCTTACGGGGAATATAACTACGGGCCGATAATTATAAGTGGATATATATATGACGCTTCCAGCGGAACGGGCACTGTGCCCCTTGCAAATGCGCAGGTATACTTCACTTATCCTTCCACCAGCTCGGCCGATCTTAAGCCGATAGGAACGACGACTGATGGGAATGGATATTATTATTGGGAAGCGACTGAGGATGTATTTGGCTATGCCCACATAATTGAGGTTAGACACGCATCAAAGGCAACCTATACCACCTACTTATATCTTAACAGCACGATATCTAATTACACTTGGAACTACACATATCCCTATGTGCCAATACCGCCGATAACTTCGGGAACGATAACCATTACCTTGCAGGCTATGGAAGATCAACCCCTCTTTACTGGTAATTCAACTGAGACATTCGGAACATTTGCATCCGACAATGGGGCCGCATATCCCAATGATATACTGACAGAAATCGATCCAAAGTTATCGAATGACTATTTTGGCGCAGCTATCAGAAACGGAAATGGGACTCTTGTGGGAGCTCAGGTTGTATCTGGCATTCATACCATGACATATACATATCCTTCCACTCTTGCAATGCATGCAGCAATTGAGAACTTTATTGATCCAGACAACACTAACAGCTTCCTAATGCAGGAAGTAGCTGGAACCAGTCCCGCCTTTGTAATAACTGAAAACATAGAATATATCTTCTATCACGCAGTAAGTTACTCGAGACAGGTAATAATTGAGGCTAGAGCAATTCCTTCAAAGAATATGATAATCGTGGGAGTAATGAAGGGAATAATTAAAGCGGTAGATGACAATGATGTGGAAGTTTGGCTGGAATACAACGGCAGAACCATTAGGCATACTGACAGTTTTAACGGAAATGTCGACCAATTGATGTATAACGTTCTAGATATTACCGATTACGCGAAGAACCTGACCGGGCCGGAAGCGGATGGAGAGGAAGATAACGGGTATTGGGACAGCATATTCTACCCCTATCACCAAAATCAGCCAAGAGACTATACTGCACAGGGCAGAGCCATGGATGCAAGTGGCAACCTGTATGATACAAAGGTATATAACATAGACAAAACTGCTGCAGACATAATGGTTGATGGAGTTTTGAAACTGGAAAAGATGCCACTTAACAGGGCATATACGGTTAAGATTCGTTCTAAGTTATATCAAAACGTCGATAAAGACACCTTTACTTTAACTGTAGCGGATAACACAGCAGAGGGTACATACACTTTATATAGGAGAGCTCCTCATTGGTCGGAAGAGCCAGCAGTTGCTTCCTCTATGATTCAAGGTATTAGGATTAGACTAGGTGCAGATTATTTAGATGCTAGTAGCGATGACCCAGGACTCCAGGATGTAACTAACCCAGGATATACTGAGGATGGAATACCGTTAACATATGCAAACTGGGTAAATAAGATGGGTGAAGATGTTATTAACGCATCTATTAACTGGGCTGCCGGACAAGCAGTCGGAGCTGCTGCTTCTTGGCTAGGGAATTTAGTGGGTGGCGGAATCGGCGGCTCAATCGTGGAATGGTTGGTTAAACAGGGCGGAAACGCAGCAGTTGGAGCAATTCCGGATGCTGACCTTACTTCTTCAACTGTGGACGAGAAGGGCAAGACTAGATTTGTTCCGTGGATTAACTACACTAACGGATATCAAGAAGGTCCATACGATGCAAACGATGCAGTTTCATATATAGAGATATGGCTTGCTCCTAACTTTATAGGCGATCTATTAGGAATGGTTAATAATTTGCTGTACAACATGATAGGGTACGGAGACATTACTCCTGACCAAAGATATCTACCAAGAGATCTAGCCGCAATTCCTGAAGACACTTCGGAAACTATGATTCAAAGACTAAAGTTTGATGGAATATTTGACGAGAGTGACGATGAAAAAGTATTCGACTACATTTATGATACTAGAGAAGATTTCCAAAAAGTTATGTACGAAGCCGGGCCTAGACAGGCAGGCGGTCTTGTAAACTTCCTACTTTCGTTTGTCTTTACCCAGGTTATGAGTGGAGGAACAGCTGATACACTAAATAGTTCGACAGCCATGGATGCAATTCAATTTGTGTTTGGAATTGAGTTGGTAGACGATATTTTAGACCAGGCTACAAGGCTCATATCCCACTTGTTCCCGCTTACTTTGCCCTATTCGATGATTGAGGAAAAGGACCTTGAAAACAGTCCTCTTCAGGCGGAAGAGGTGCCTTCTACGATAGTTGAACTGGACGGGGTCCCAGATAGTAGTTTTGTGGAAAATGTGGAAATTAGCGGTAAGACTTATGGTCCGGAAAGATATCAAAAGCTAACCAATGTAAAGGACCTGCTTGCTCACAAAGGAGCACTCGAAGCCGGAACAAGACTAGTCGGAAGTAACGATAAAGACGGAGATGTGCTAGTTCCCACCGATCCTACTGTTGACGATGAAGGAGATCTTATTACCGGTTACGAAAGAGAACATGATTTCCATGATATGTCAGTGTATGCAAAGGTATTCTTAAACGCTAACTTTAACAATCTCTTCGAGAGAATATTGTTATTCATTAATGGCGCAAGTTATTTGCACTCCAGAAATCTTCTAGATCCTAGTAAAGTTGATGAACAACCTGAACTTGCATATGGATACGGGCAAATTACTCCTGAAAACTGGTTTATAACTAAAGGAACTATACTTAGGGCTGATTCAGTTATGTTTGATGAGGATGGATTCCCACTTCCTGAGTATCAGGATGTGTATGCTATGATCCAAAGATGGATAGAGTCAAATGTTGTTAATTCATATATTTTGATTAATGATTATGAATATACCCAAGATACCCAGGGTGTGGTTACAAAGAAACTTATCGGGACTACATATGTTCGCGATGTTTATGGGCATTTTGATGAGGAAGATTTCCTTAACGGAATACCTGAATCATATATGTATGTAGCTGAGGATGGGGATGTAGTTGAACATTACGAATACAGAACAAGAACCGAAGCAGAGATTACCGCTGTTGGTTTAGTTAGTGCAAAGGATGATAGATATCTAGAACTAGACATATATAACACAGGGTTAAGACTCCGTGCAGTTACAAATATAGGAGGGGAATACTTCTCACCTTACAATAACGGCACTAATTACATGGGCAAAACCTACTTAACTCCGCCAAACGAAATTATCTTCCACGATCCATATAACATTATGGCCTTTACCGCAATTGGCGGAAGCTGGGCAGGAGAAGAGGGATATGGTGGCGTTCGTTCTAACTTGAATGAGGATGGAACATATACTGTAAGTAGTCTTGCGGAGATATTGCCTAAGAGAAATATGGTTGGGTTTGCGGATGGAGACTCAAGTGAAGGCGCGGGCGCAATGATGTACTGGGATCTTTCCAGATTGGATATGACTCCTAGAACGGATAGCTCAACGGGATATATTGTAGGGTATGCTGGAAACCAGATATATGGTTGGAATGATGTGTTAAAGAAAGTAACCAAGATTCCAGCAAGAGTAGAATCAGGAATGATAATTGATCCTAATTCGACACTTCATATTACTGAGGCGGAGCCAGGCACAACTGACAATATTGGAGGATATGTACAGGATTTGACAAATACATCTAAGGCAATTGATCTTCCCGAAATTAATCCTTTGACCTTTGATGAGGCGGAATACAGAAAGCTTCTGCCCACAATTATTGACTATGCTGCTAAGTATCAACAAGTTGATGCACAACTTGGTACAGCTAAGGTATTTACAAACGCGTATGGATGGACACAGGATTACTTATATAAGCGTTATGTATTCAATAACCTTGAATGGAATTTCGACGATACTAATATCACTTATGAGGGTGGAACAGCATATGTGAAACTTACATATTCGAATACTCCGAGCACTCCTCAAAACTCCTCCTTTGTTTTGAAGGGCGGAGATGCGGCAAAAGTTACTATTCAGGTGCCAGTAAGAGTAAAGAATTGCGTAGCCGAAAGAATTAATAAGGTTACTTCAAGGTTCTATACCAATGTGATATATGAACAGGGACAAAGAATGATTATAGCCCTCTCCCCCGAAGAGTATACAGAATACTTTGCAGGGATTATGGATGACTCGGATATTGATTACGGAAAGGCAATACCCCTTTCTGCTTCTGCCATAGATAATTATCCCGAAGCACTTGTAGCCAGCTATGGAAAATTTACCCAATATAAAGGAGTCTCTGGAAGTATATATAGCGTAAGCTATGAGCAAGAGAGAGGAATTGCTTACATTGTGTACTCTGATGTTACAAGAGAAGATTACAATTTATATATAACCGGGCTTTCGACTAACGGAATAATGATGACAGAAGCTTACTCGGACGAGCCTGTTGGGCTTACTCAAGTTGCTGCAAGATTTACTGGAAGCAACAATGCTTATGAAGTAGTCTTAGAAGAGGGCAACGTAATAACATATAACCCCTTTGATAGCATTGATATTCCTGCTATCGTAAGATCTTGGAAATCAGCAAATCTAACTATATTTAGTTACGATCAACAAGGGAACCCAGTTTTAGACTTATTGGGCGAGCAGGTTACAGAAACCTTAGCTAGATGGGCTATTGACAGCATAGACATGTCTTCCTTAGACAGTTATGATCCTTCCGCTTTAGTCCATGATGATTACCCGATTATTCTAAAATTCAGGGATATTCTTGGAACGGTCCAAAATGTTACTGTAACTATAAAAGTTCTTCCCAGAACAATCGTAGCTACTAATTTAAGCGAACTCCTGCCTGAAAGGACAATTATCCCCTTCAATAACGAGGGCTTTAATCTACCCAGCTCATTTGCCGTTCAATACGGATACGATCCCGAACATGTAGTGCTTGGAGGAACTCTTGTTGAGGGAGAGGACTTTGAATGGGTATATCCTGATGAAGCTTTGTCAAGATACAACTATCTTGGAACATCTGGGACAAGTTGGACATATAACATCAGAGCGAAGGTGGGAGAGGAACCATATCATCAATTTGTTGATGTACCTTTCACTGTTGAACAGAGAATTCCTCAGAGTGTAAACAGCATTGAAGTTTATCCATATCCTTCTTACTATGTAGACGGGGAATACCAGGACATGAACGGAGCAAGAATAACCGAAGAGCAAAAGGTGGTCTTCTCTAACGGAATAGCTGTTCTTCCTGCAGTTAACACGGATGTGTATTTTGGCTTCTCTTCCTCTACATTTGCTGAAGGGACTGGAACTGATTCGTATGACTTTATAGAAGTAAGCGATTTAGAGGGAGATTATATTGAGTATCAGGGTAAGAGATATTATAAATTTATAGACTTTAAGGACCCATCCTTTGGTGGAAGGTTCTACTATGTGGA
>JAQVQU010000020.1:16163-18877 GCA_028701415.1 Clostridia bacterium
GTAATGACAGCAAGTGGAGCGGAGAATGTTCCTGCTAAATTTGATTTGGGAGTGGATAAGCTTGATTTCTATAGAAGGGCTTCGGGCATCCTTGGGACCGTTACTCTAGGGAGCAAGCCAAACAATCAACAGGTGTTTACTGTTACCTTTGTAAATGAGAAGGCAAGAGATATAAGTGAAATAGTTTACTTCTCCGATTCAGAATATACACAGGAATTTACGGCAAGAACATTCAACGGATTTGATGGAATTGACCTTCCTAAGTATGCTTCAGTGACCGTAACGATTGATGGCTCAGTATACACCGAACACCATAATGTTATTTGGAAGAGTGTTGAAGGATATTCAGTACCTACTGCAGAGAATCAAAACGTCAATCAAAGCGTTAAGGCTACTGCATGGATTGGAGACCCGATATACGGATATATTCCGGATATTATGGATCTGACCGTATTCAGTGAGAGGATTATTAACTACAGCAAGCCCACTAAGATTTCTGTCAATCCTTATGGGGACATTATGACTCAGTTGAATTCCTTGCTTGGCTTGAATGACGGTAGTCTATTAGTCACGACCAATTTAAGAAGTAACTTGTATTTGGAAGTTAAATATCAAGAAATGAACTTCCCATATACTGGAGTACTTAATGCTTCCTTCCCGTTATCTGTTGGAACGACAGTTAACTTTGGTGGAGTAGAGAAGATAGTTGATAGTTTAGGAAATACAATCCATACAATAGTAGATGGAAAGCCGAGTATTGAAGTTAGACAAGAACTTCCGCAGATAATTGATGTTAAAGAAAGAGTAGCTGTTGGTATGAAGACTTGGTATGGTTCCTCCGATTTGACTGGTAGCGTATACGAGCCAATAGATTTCACCTCTCTTGGAACATGTACGGTAGTTGCAATTAGCAATAGAATGATTGACTCCGGAATAATAACCGACGAAGTTTCGAGTTTTGCTCAGGCAATTAACGGGGCTACAAGACTTGATTCTAATTTGTGGCCAGAAATTACAAAAACTTGGGACGAGGAAATAACCTCGACCAGGCTAAAAGGCAGTATAGTATCTGTATACTTTAATTCAACTTCAAATACATATTACATTTTCTATAGGGGCTCAATAGATTTAGAAAGCGTAGATTATCTTAACGGAGCAGACGCAGCAGGATATACATTCTCCGATGTAGTGGCTGGAGATGAAATCACCAGAAAGCATTCTGCTAAATTAGTCGATGGACTTGACTTCCCGTACATAGTAGTTGATGTTGCGCAGTTTGAAGAAGGTATTACTGTTACCTTTGAAACGGGCGCTGAAGAGAAATATCCCTTAGTTTGGAGCGCGGATACAATTAGATATTCTTTCCTTGGCGGAAGATACAATATCTCAGCAACACTCGCAAGTGGACACCCGACTCTCGAACAGACCTTCTCCGTACCTGTATATGTTTTGCCAAGTAAGTTAGAGAGCTTAGAAGTTACAGGTTCGCTCGGGGCTGAAAGCATAGTTATTACTGACAATAACAAGATTACTGAACTAATAGTCGATCCCTATGTTGGATTTGAAGGGCTACCAAGCACTGCCATTGCTATATTCGAGGGTGGAACCAATAAACTAGAGTTATCGGTTGAATGGGATTACTCGAAGATAGTTGGTGCTATGACAACCGCTGGCGGCGTATTCAACAGAGAAAACAATATGTCTGCTTTAGCCTCAATATATGTAAGAAATATCGAGACAGGCAGAATGGAAGCTATTCAGACGGTTGAAGTACCTGTTACCGTTTTAGACAGAACATTGCAAGGAATTTACGTTAGCCGTCAGGCAGAAGGCCCGAACTTTGAAGAATATATGCCTGCTATAAATATTAACCCGTATGTGACTAACTATAGCGAGGACTTCCTAAGTCCAGACTTTGCCTTCTACAGAAGGGTTATTATCGTGGTAAAGAAAGCTGAGGGAGAGAACTTCACTAACAACTACATTAACAACGCATATAAAGAGATAGTCTGCAATCTGTCAGGAGACAACTATACAATAAGAGATACTAGGACGGGTAGAGCAACAGATACCACTGACCTGTATACTGGAAGATTAATCGATGCTTCCTTAACCTTTGGCCCAACTGGATCATCGGTCGCAAAGGATGCAAAATACAATAGAACAATTATTACGACTATCCAAGATATGACATATGAGTCCGGCTTACCAATTGCCTACTTTATTGATCCTTACGGAATTAGAGAGGGTGAAGAAGTCACTGAGACCGGGTATACAGGATTAGGCCTTACTTATAGCGTAGGCGTTAATGTATTCGATTCGGTTGTCGAACCTACAGTAGAGACAGTTACCGTTCCAGGAATTACCATTACTTCTGCGTCAGGCAACACCTTTACAACTGACGTTGTTTATGACAGAAAGGATATCTTCAATATATTTGAAGGGGGCAGAATATCCAGACAGGTTGATGCCGCGGGCGGAATAACCAGGCTTTATGCAAAGATAGGAAATGACTCGGGTGGATACCAAACAAAGGTAATCGAAGTACATTATCAAGACAGAACTATTAATAGACTGTTTGATGTGACCGATTCTCCGAGGTTTGCTTCAATGATTGATAAGACGGGAGCAGATGTTCCATTGCACTTCGTCTTTGACCCATTTGAGACATATAGCAAAGACTTAATTTTCCCGAAGAGCTCAGTTAATACGAT
>JAQVQU010000020.1:18977-21971 GCA_028701415.1 Clostridia bacterium
TATAACAGACAGGGTGAAGTATCTGCTGACAAGCAAGCATATGATGATATGTTTGCTCAGAGCAAGCCTTTCTTGTTCAGAGTTATGGATAGAACTGTAACTGAGTTTACCAACTTATACAAACTTGTATATGATGAATTCGATAACATAGTATACGAAGAAGATGAGTTTGGAAATCCGATACTCGATGAACTAGGCAATCCTATACCTGCAAAACCGAAGATTAGACCTTATGACTACAACACTACCGAGGACGTTTCCGCGGCTATAGTTGAAGATGTATTTGAAGCAGATGCCACCTTCACTATCAAGTTCGGTAATATGAAAGAAGGAAATACAGATGAATATAACATAACATTTACTCTTGGAGCTGGTGCGCAATATTTCTCACAGGATATCAATGCTCCTGCAGCCCTCTCTCTTGGAGAGAACGAACTGGATCTACAGATTCGTTTCATTCTCGACTCGGCTAGAGGAATATCATATAAAGGCAGAGATGCCAGATTCTATATCAAACTACCAGGCTTTGGATTAGGTGCAGAAGGGCAGCAACTCGCTCCGTTTGATGTTGAGTGCGTGGAGTCATATGTAATAGCAATTAGAATGAATCCTGCTGGGAATGAGACATATCTCGCCAATCCAGAAGAGTACTATGATAATGCTACACTTACCTACAAAGAGTGGATGAACGTAGTTGATCCTCTCTCCATGGATAATATTAACAAGGTCAATGGGATAGATCATCAAGATACATACTACGTAAGTAGTCCTTACTACTTTATAGCAGCTGGTGGAGTTAAGCTACCCGAACATGTACGTGTTTATGTTGGGCCACTTGGATCGGAAATGGGAGATCCCGAAGTATACCATGTAGATATAGACAGTGCTTGGACAAATATGAAGGCTGGAAGAGCAAGAATAGCGTACAATAAGGAATCAGTTAGCACTACCTTCCAAATCGACTTAGATAATCAACCTTACTCGATTAATTATCAGATAGATACTTCCTGGACCCTTGCAGATGACATTATATTTAGCGAGAATGCAAAATATGGGGAACAGGAAATAATATTAATGCCGGGTGATTTACAGAGAAAGATACAGGGATACGATGAATTTAGCAATCCTCAATATGCTGTTCAAGTACTTCCTGGAGTTCTTCTTGACACTACTAGCGGAGTATATGCAAATGATGGTTTTGTAATTTCCTTCAACAACAATATGAACTTCACCTTTGAAAACGTAAGAGGTGGAGGAACATATCTAAATAACTATAACAAGTGGAGTTTCGATGAAGTCAACTGGGAGGCTGCCTCGACAATTAGACAATACGCATCTCTAACCCTTGGAGGAAAGGGTGGACAGACAGTAAGATGGGGATTCTATGTTGATGCAGGAAAAGTTCTTGTCAACAACAGTGTACCTAACCTAGTTTCCATACAAAAAGGACAATCGAGGACTCTGCCCTCCTTCAATAGACAGGTGTTTGCTGGAATGAACCTTAACCAGGCTAAGATGATTCCTGTAGAATATAGCCAGACATATAAGTTCTATGACGATCCTTCTCGCATACTTGGATTTACTAGGGGCGGAACGGGAGACAGGATGATTACTGGTACTGAGATAACCCCGCATAAGGGAATGCCAAGTAGAGGGAATGATCCTAAGATTCCACCACAGAGCTATAATGATCCCGGATATATTACCTGGAACGCTACTTCGCTTAGAGCCTATCCGAACCCAGGTGAGAACGTTGGCGGAAAGATTATTGTCACTGTGTTTGCAAGCCCAGAGTCTTCTTATGATGGAAATAATTACGATAATCTTAAGAGTTATCCAGCCTATCTCCATAATCCTGATGCAGTTTATGGATTTGGGATGATTAAACCTACTCTGCCTTCCTCTTTCATATATCCCACAACTCTTGGAATAGAGGGAATGGAAGAAAATTACGACATATATACTAACAAGCTACCGTCCACTAACTTCTATAACCAGTATTATGCTTCGGAAGGTAAGTTTAAACAGAACGATGTGCCTAAGATAATTGTGGCTGAAAATGCGCTCTTCGATTTGAGATACCTGCCTACAATGTCAGTTAAGACATACCTGCCCTCTGTAATAGAGTTTTCACTCCTTGACTTTAAGAATGTGGAGTATCCAGGATACAACTGGGATTATATCTATACCCTGCCTTGGGCGGATGCAGATGTTTATTGGGCTTCAGACAAGTATGATTCTAGCCAGTGGAACTTCAGCACCAAATATTTCGGAACAAAAGTTACGGGAGGTTTTGCCGGAATCAATACTGGTAAGACAACCTCGGGAACCTCAAGATCGGGCGGAAGATATACTTTAGTCGTCAACATTCCGTTTACGAGCAGTCTTGGCTTTACCAATACCCAACAGTATGTTGTTGCCCTTGATGTCACCTCGATGGGATAATGATAAAGCTAATAGGAAATTGTATATATTGTTAAATCGGCATCGAGAAATCGGTGCCGTTTTTTGTAGAAGGGACAAGAAATGAGAAAAAAGTTTACAATAACAGAGAAATATCCAGAGAGATTAGACCTAGATCCAAGATGATCTTGATAAAAGGGGAGATTTTTTCTTGAAATATTTCTTAAATCAAGTATTTATCACAAAATATACAAATGGAAATGAGATAATATGATTGGAGTATTGTCTGGTATTTATTAATACGCGCGCATATGATATATTATATGCATAAATAATTTGGGTTATAGTGCCCAAAAAGAGAGAGCGACCCGGTACGGGTAAGAAAAATGAACATTAAAAAGCAATATATATATATCGCTCTAATTTTACTTCTAGCCTCAGTGATGACCCTTGGGGCAATTTCCTATGTTAAAAACAACTCTCTTCCTACTCTATCTGTAGATGTCCCCACAGAGGAGTTTGGAAAATATACCTTTGAAAGAAAAATGACTTTTGAGAATGGATTGGTTGCCGAGTTTTTTGAAAGCGGGG
>JAQVQU010000085.1 GCA_028701415.1 Clostridia bacterium
TTCAAATGGAGTGTCAATAGCATCCCTGGTTGTTCCTGCAATTTCTGTCACTATAGCTCTCTCATATCCTAAGATTTTATTCAAAAGGGAAGATTTACCAGCATTAGGTTTTCCTACAATTGCAATCTTGGTAATATCAGGATCCTCCTCAGTGTTTCTTTCTAAATCAGGGAAAAAAGCAACTATTTCATCAAGTAAGTCTCCTAGTCCTAAGCTGTGCTCCGAGGAAATCCCATGAGGAGGGCCTATATTAAGATTATAAAAATCGTATATACCATCATCCTTTCCATCATCAAGTTTATTTACTACTAGCAGTACTGGTTTTCCTGATTTTCTAAGATAATCTGCAACATCGTAATCTCCTGGACAAATCCCTATTTTCCCATCAACCATGAATAGGATAATATCACATAGCTCCACGGCTATCTCGGCTTGTTTTCTAATTTCGCGCCACATTAAATCATCGCTTTTAATTTCTATTCCACCAGTGTCAATTAGCGTAAATTTATATCCAAGCCACTCAGCATCTGCGTATACCCTATCGCGTGTTACTCCAGGCGTGTTGTTTACAATTGCTGAACGAGTTTTAGATACTTTATTAAAAAAAGTCGATTTACCCACATTAGGTCTTCCAACTATTGCTACCAAAGGTTTCATTTCTTCTCCTGTAATCTAAAAAGATGTGTAAAGATTCTACACATTATCCATATGGGCCGCAATCGTTTTTATCTTCATTCCAGATACTAACGGCCTTCCTTTAGTATCCTTATTTTCAATCCTTATATCTTCCGAATTAATGTGTTTTATATTGTTATCAAAATCCACAAAAACGACATCATAAGGCTCTAAAACCTTTGATGCAAAAATAACCTTAGTATTCTCGTTAAAAATATCCATAATTCTTAATCCCTTTCTATTGCGACGCATAGGAGAAAAATCAGCCGATATCACCCTTTTTCCGTATCCTTTATCATTAATTATAATTATCTCCCCAAGAGGCAGGTACTCTTCTTTGCCTTGTAAATCATAAGATTTTTCAACTATTGCCTGAGAAGCAAATACTGCACTTTCTCCATCATTCAAATTCATTACTATTACCCCTCCAGCAATCCTACCTTGAGATGGGATATCCGAGGTTTCAGAGTTAACACATTGACCATCAGTGGATATGAAAAAGATTGTGCTATTTTCTTTCGCATACTCAACACCGATAACATAATCATCTTCGGCTATTTTCATATATTGAAATGATTCTCTCGTCACAATATAACTTTGTAAAGTGCTTCTTTTAACATATCCTTTCTGTGTAAATGCAAATATCTCTCTTTGAAGCTCCCCTTCCTCTTCAGGTTTATAAGTTAAAATTCCAACAGCTTTTTCATCTGCACTTTGAGTCTCAAAATAATCAGATAGCTGGTCTCCTAATTCATCCCACTGTTTTTCTCTAATCTTTTGCGAATCAAACTTGTAACAGTAACCTTTATTGCTAAAAATAAGAGCTTCTTCATTGGTCTCTATTAAGACGAGTTGTTTAGCTATTGCTTTATAGCTGTTGCACTCTATTTCTCTGTTAGTACTTAAATAGTTCCGGCTGGAAACTATTTTCAGGCCTCCTAAAGAATCTATTACCGCAAAACACTTTTTTGCGGTTCTTTTTGTTGGGTCAAAAGCGGTCACGTCAATATCAGATATATCATTTATTATGGTTGTAAGCCTTTTTGTTTTATACTTATCACGTATTTCAATAAGTTCTTCCATAACAACCCTATCTTGTTCCCGAACAGAAGATATAATTTTTGTTAATTTGGATATTTCCTTTCTTAATTCCCTCAATTCTTCTTCAAATTTGGCAACATCCATTTTGTTAATATTACCTAATTGTATTGCAAGAATTGCGTCTGCTTGATTGTTAGAAAGATCGAATCTATCTCTTAGGTTCTTTTTTGCATCGTTTTTACTTGAAGAATTTCTGATAATAGAAATTACTTCATCTATAGCAGGCATAATAATGCTAAAACCTTCCAATATGTGTTCCCTAGTTTTGGCAACACCGATATCATATTGGCTTCTTCTATAAATCAACTTTCTTTGGTACTCTAGATAATATTTCAATATTGGGATTAAGCCCATTTGTCGGGGTTTTCCATTAGCAATAGCGACCATGTTTGCACTAAAGTTTTTTTGCAAATCGGTATTTTTATACAATGAATCGAGGATTCTAATCGCATCTGAACCTTTTTTTAGCCTTACAACAACTCTCATTCCATTCCTATCAGATTCATCATCTACATCAATGATGTTTTCCAAAGAATACTTTTTTTCTTCCTTCAAGCTATATATTCTATTTATAATTCCACTCTTATTCGCCGAGAAAGGTATCTCAGTTATTACAATATTTTGTTTTCCCCCTTCGGTATTTTCTATCTCAAGTTTTCCCCTCAATAGAACTTTCCCTCTTCCCGTATCATACATGTCATACATATCCTGGCCAGCTACAAGAAAACCTCCCGTAGGAAAATCTGGCCCTTTTATAATCTCAAGAAGCTCCGAAAGTTTGATTTGAGGTCTTTCCAACATGGCTATACAACCATCGATTACCTCAGTTAAATTGTGAGAAGGAATGTTCGTTGCAAGTCCTATTGCAATTCCAGAAGCCCCATTAACCAATAAATTGGGAAATCTTCCTGGTAAAACATCTGGCTCCTCAAGGGTATCATCAAAGTTTCGATTCCAATCGACTATAGTTCTCTTGTCAAGATCTTTTAGCAATTCCATAGAAAGGGGGGCTAGCCTAACCTCAGTATACCTCATAGCCGCTGCTGAATCCCCATCTATCGACCCGAAGTTACCTTGCCCATCAATTAAAACATTTCTCATGTTAAAGTCTTGCCCCATCCTCACCATTGCATCGTAGACTGACTGATCTCCATGGGGATGATATTTTCCTAAACAATCTCCAACAACTCTAGCAGATTTTTTATACTCTGTATTAGGTTTCATCCCAAGACTATGCATGGTGAATAAGATTCTTCTTTGCACAGGCTTAAGACCATCTTCGATTCTTGGCAAAGCTCTATCCAAGATAACATGCTCAGAATAAACCATCATTGAACGCGGCAAGGCCTGTTCTATCGGAGTTTCAATAACATTGCTAAATAATTCAAAAGACAATTGCTTATCTTTTTCTTTGGCCATTTTTAGCCTCCTATTTTTTCGGCAAATTTATCTATCTTATTAAAATTTGCATTTTCGTTTATATATTCTTTTCTCGCAAGTGCATCGTTTCCCATCCAAGTTGAAAGCATTCTATCAGCTTCAGCTACGTCATCAACGGTAATTCTCATTAAAGTCCTGGTTTTTGGATTCAAGGTGGTTTCCCATAGTTGAACATCGGACATTTCTCCAAGGCCTTTGTATCTTTGCAATCTATATTTTTCCTTGCCTTTGTTGTCCTCTAATATCTTATCTAGCTCTAAATCATCGTAGGCATATTGTATTACTCCACGCTTTTCAACCTTATACAAAGGAGGCATCCCAAAATACACATGTCCTTCAGAAATCAGTTGTCTCATATGTCTGTAAAAGAAGGTAAGTAGCAAACTCCTTATATGTTCCCCATCATGATCAGCATCAGCTAGAATAATTATTTTATCGTATTTGAGATTTTCTATATTAAAATCTTTATCAAAATCTGCACCTATTGCATAAATTAAAGTCTTAATTTCTTCATTACTTAATAACTCATGTTTTTTTGCAGTTTCTGTATTTAAAGGCTTGCCTCTTAAAGGTAATACTGCCTGAAAATTTCTATCCCTTCCTTTTCTCGCCGAACCACCTGCGCTCTCCCCTTCAACTATAAATAATTCATTTAAGAGGGGATTCTTTCCTGAACAAGCGCTGAATTTTCCCGCAAGTGCCTGTCCACTCATAGAATTTTTAGCTCTCATTGCATCCTTAGTTTTTTTCTCAGCATCTCTTACTTTTCCAGCATTAATTCCAACCTTAGAAATTATAGAAGGTAGTTCCTTATTTTTGTTGTCTTCAAAAAACTCGGATAGTTTTTCATTTATTATACTCTCAACTATTCCTTTCACCTCAGGATTCCCAAGTTTAGTCTTAGTTTGACCCTCAAATTGAATATTCTGCATCCTGATACTAAGGACGGCAGTCATCCCTTCTCTAAAATCATCTCCAATTAATTGAGGGTCCTTAGCTTTAAGTAAATTATTACGTTTAACGTAATCATTCATGCATTTAGTATATGCTTGCTTAAAACCTGTCTCATGTGTCCCTCCTTCTGAAGTCGGGATATTGTTCACGTATGAAATGATAGTTTCAACAGGAGTATCATTGTACTGGATTGCAAGTTCTAATTCAAAATTTTCTAAATCTCCATTTATATAAATTACTTTTTCAAAAAGACGGTTCTTTGTTTCGTTTAGATGTTTAACAAAATCTGCTATACCGCCTCTAAAGCAATAATCATAACGGTAAAACTCGCCATCCTCCGTCTTCTCTCTCCTATCCTCAAAGATTAATCTAATCCCTTTATTAAGGTATGCTAGTTCTCTAATCCTTCTTTTTATAGTCTGACGGTCAAGAAAAACCCCTTCAAAAACATCATTATCTGGCAAAAAAGTAGTTCTTGTTCCTCTCTTTTTAGAGGGACCGACACATTGAATTGGTGTTTTAGGAACTCCACTCTTTACGCTTTTCCCATCTTTAAAACTATGAAACTCTTGTACATACTCCTTTTTATCTCGAAAAACCTGAACTTTAAGCCACTTTGATAAAGCATTCGTAACAGATGCGCCGACTCCATGAAGTCCTCCGCTAAATTTATACTCTTTATTATCAAATTTCCCACCAGCATGAAGCTTAGTGTACACCATTTCAATCCCACTAATTTTATATTTAGGATGAATTTCTATTGGAATGCCTCTACCGTTATCCTCTACTGAAACAGACCCATCCTCATAAACAATAACCTCAATAGTATCAGCATACCCATTAGCAGCCTCATCCATTGAATTATCGACAATTTCCCAAAGAATATGGTGAAGTCCTTTTACTCCGGTCGTTCCAATATACATCCCAGGTCTCAGCCTGACGGCTTCAAGACCTTCAAGTACCACTAAATCAGTAACTCCATACGAAGGAGAAGCAGGATTTGTGGCTTTAATATTCTTGTCTGGCATAGAACCTCCAAAAAATAGAGTTAAAATTAAAAAAATCACTATATAGTGTATCAAAAGTATATAATACTGTCAACATATAGTGTCTTAAGGATAAAAGTATATATAAGTAGTCAGTTCTCAAATTATATATAAGTAAGTAAGTTCCACAGTGGAATTTGAAGTGGGTTTTAGTGTGGGAAGGAATTTGCGGTATATATAAATGTAAACTGGTATTTTGATTATTAGAGCTGCGATAAATTATCAGAGTTTAAATTAGTGCGTGAACCCATTTATCTATAAAATTTGCAAAAATATTTTGAATAGGATCTCCTATATTCATGTAAAAATTATGTCTAAAATACAAAAAAACCCTCAAGGAATATGAGGGTTTTCGTATCTTAAGATACAT
>JAQVQU010000086.1:0-2882 GCA_028701415.1 Clostridia bacterium
GCGCGCACGCACAATAATCAGTATTTTTTAGCTATTAAAATAAAAACACGTATAATAATTAGTATTTTTTAACCATTAACGTAGAAAATTCGTATGATAGCCATATAATGAAACAAATAGTTCTCCAATTTAATTTATCATTCTCTTTTACTTTAAAGTTACTGGAATCACAGCCCTTTAAAAGAATGAAAAACGAAAAACAAGACAAATTTTCACAAAATAAAAAAGGCCTTTGTGATTATATAATCCATTTAACCAGTTAGAGACTGTGAGCTTTTGTAAAGAAAATTGTTCAAATAATAAACAGAATAAGCGCCTAGAATGCCCTACTTAAACCTTATGTTTTCAATAAATTTCGATTGGAAATTCTCTTCTGCCACAAAATCAACATATTCTCCAGTTTTTGCAATTTTTGAAAATGAATTCCTTCCCTTTAAAAAAATAGAGGTAGCCCCAAATAAGCTTGTGTTGCCTAGAGTAACACATCTGTCACTGAGCTCTTTTGGTATTATACCGCTGTTTATTAGACTTTTTATAGATATTGCCTCAGAAAATCCTCCGGAGACGAATACGTTCTCGACATCTTTATGCCCAATTCCTACCTTTTCCATTAATATTTCAATTCCCGTTATAATAGCCGATTTTGCCAACTGAAATTCACGAATGTCTTTTTGCGAAAGATTTATATCCTCTGCAACTCTAAATGGATTCTCACCATTTAGTAAAATACCCTCATCTTCAAGAAGACCTGTTCTTCTTAATTCGGCAATAATATCTATAAGTCCACTTCCACAAATGCCCAAAGGTTTTATATTATCAGAGTCATTCTCTTTTCCTTCAAAAATGCGTATCTCCGCAACTCCATTTTCGTTAATAAAATAGCTGTAAATTGCTCCCACCTCAGCCCTCATCCCGCAGGAAATATTCCCGCCCTCAAAGCATGGCCCTGCTGGGGCAGATCCCACGATATATCTTCCTTCCCCCACAATTCCTATTTCTGTATTAGTTCCCATGTCAATAAAAATGGAATATTTTCCTTTTCCAGGTTCGGGTAATATCGATAATCCACTTACAAAATCCCCTCCAACAAAGGTAGATATAGCGGGGATAAAATGAATAATAGGAACATTATTCAAGTATTCTCCTGATTTCTCGATCTCAGGGGAAGAATCGGTAGAAAAAGAAAAAATTGTCGCTCTGTGCTTTTGGGGATTATATACTTGAATTTGCGTTTCAAATGGAGTCTTAGGGTAAACAGTAAGATAATTAGATTTATACGGGTGTTGAGAAATTGAGCTCGCATCCTCTCCCAGTAAAAGGGTAATCATTGTAACATTTCCGCTTATTACAACATAATCCACTTCGTATAAATCTTTTTCTATTAAAAACTTACATATTTCGTAGCTAATGCTTGTAGTGACCAGACTCTTTAAAGTCTCTCTAGCATCCGAAGAGTTAAGGGACGCCGAAATCCTTGAAATTATATCCCCCCCAAATGCAACTTGCGGGTTGATCGAGGAACTAATCTTTAAAACATTCAATTCCTCAAATATATCCCTTATTTCAGATAAAAACTCCTCTCCTTTTCCCTTACAAGAAACCTCTAAAATCGCACCTTCTTTTTTTTCGTTTTCTAGAAATTCCCTTAATCCCTCTGCAATTCGCATTTTTATAGAATCAGGGTAGTATTCTTCTTGCGAAAATTCCTCTTGTCTATTTTTTCGGGGATTTTCTTTCTTTTTCCCTCTATCTGGAATTTTCTTATATCCGCTAGGAAGTTCTACAAATGCATAGTGAATAGTAGTTGTTCCAAGGTCAACGGCAACCCCAATCTTTCCTCCGGAATAATATTTTCCTCTGTCCACACTTAGCATTCTTCTGCGCCTTATTAAGTTTCTATCATTTTCAGGGGAATCTTTTATGGACATTTGACTCAAGTCCAAATACTGTAATGTGAGATCACAATTTATATAAGTTTTACATGAGAGAACTTTAACTCCATTTGATATAATGGCACATCTCCCACAATCCCTTACTCCCCCGCAATAGGAGCCGTCATTCGGAAAAACTTTATGCAAAATTAACTCAGTTAAAAGGTTAGCTCCTTCTTCAACTTCAAAAGATAAATCTATTTCGGGTATCGATACTGTGTATTTCACTTTTCCTCCGTTAATAGTTAATATTATATACCAGCGATTTGGTTAAACAAAACCAGCTTTATATATTCACATTTTAAAATTTTTTCAAATGCTCCCCAAAGGTGGCTTCAGATATTTTTATCTTTCATAATTGATTTCCATATTGCTGATTTTTTACTAATTTTTTTATGTACCGTTTTTCTATCTTAAGTAACTTTTTCACTGAAAAATAGGCGTTTTTATGGTTTAATTTATGTATAATTGACTTAATAATTATCGAAGAGTAAGATAAAAATATCACAATTTAAGGAGAAATCGAAATGGAAGAAACGAATCAGAAAAAGGGACAAACAGGAGTATTTACTTACAGGAAAACTGACAAAGATAACTATGTATTCTACCTTCTGGCATCAAATCATGAAACCTTAGCAGTCGGTGGAGAAGCATATGCATCCGCAGCAACATGCAAGGGTGGTATAGAAAGCGTAAAAAAATTCTCTCAAATTGTTTTTGATGAAAAAATCGAAGATCAAACAAAAGAACCCGTAAAAGTCCTTACCAATCCCAAATGGGAAGTATATAAAGATAAAGCAGGTCTGTTTCGTTTCCGTTTAAAAGCTAACAATGGTAACATCATAGCCATATGTGAAAAAGGCTATTCCTCCAAAGCAAATTGCATCAAAGGGATGCAGTCGGTTGCAAATCAATCAAAGAATGCAGATGTAACTCAAATAGACTAATATA
>JAQVQU010000086.1:2982-5571 GCA_028701415.1 Clostridia bacterium
AGCCTCGTGAACTATCATCGGGAAATACATTGTGGGAGGATGCATTTTGTAGTCTATCATACTCTTAGCAACATCCATCGCAGAAACACCCGTTTCTTCTTTTATTTTTTCGAGGCTTAATACAAACTCGTGCATACAATGTCTCTTCTTTTCCGTGGTATAAATATCTTGAAGTTTTTTCTTAAGATAATTTGCGTTGAGTACCGCCATTTTAGCTGAATACGGAATACCTTCTTTCCCTAGCGTCAAGATATATGTTAAGGCACGAATATAGACTAAAAAATTTCCATAAAAAGATCCAACCTTGCCGATACTGTCTGGCTCATTGACAAAAAAGTACTCGTGTCCATATTTGACTACCGCTGGATTAGGTAAATACGGGGCAAGTTCCACCTTACATCCTACAGGACCTGCTCCGGGACCTCCTCCACCGTGAGGAGTTGAAAATGTCTTATGCAAATTAAGATGTACAACATCAAACCCCATATCTCCCGGCCGAACAATTCCCATAATTGCGTTAAGGTTTGCTCCATCATAATACAAAAGTCCACCTGCATTATGGACTATTTCCGCTATTTCAATTATATTTTTCTCAAATAATCCTAGGGTTGTGGGGTTAGTAAGCATTAAAGCTGCGGTATCGGGGCCAACTACTGCCCTAAGTTCTTCTAAATCTACACCTTTTTCTTCGTTGCTCTTAACGTTTATGACTTCAAATCCAGCCATTGTTGCACTAGCGGGGTTTGTCCCATGCGCACTATCTGGAACAATTATCTTGTTCCTGTTAATGTCTCCCCTTGCCTTATGGTAGCTGGAAATTAGTCTTAAACCTGTATATTCTCCATGAGCTCCTGCCGAAGGCTGAAGAGAAACTGCATCCATTCCGGTAATTTCGGACAGCAATTCGGATAACATGTACATCCCTTCCAAAGCTCCCTGAGCATCCTCTTCCGGTTGCAATGGGTGAATATCCGTAAAGCCCTTTAAAGATGCAACTTCTTCATTTATTTTCGGGTTATATTTCATAGTGCAAGAGCCAAGTGGATAAAATCCGTCATCCACCCCGAATGCCCTCTTTGAAAGTTCAGTAAAGTGTCTTACTGCATCAACCTCCGATACCTCGGGTAAATCCAATTCACTTCTAAGGAGCTCAGAAGAATATTGATATTCTTTTACACATGGCTTTCTTACGTCTATACCCTTTTTCCCCTCTTTACTTTTTTCAAATATCAGTAACATAGCACACCTCTCACTATATCAATTACATTATCGAGAGATTCTTTAGTTGCAGTTTCCGTAACACACCACAATATTCTATCCGAATCGAGTTTTAGTCCTCCTAATATTTTGTTTTTTGCAAGTGCTCTCAAGATCTCTTCCGACCTTTCAGGTATAATCGTTACAAACTCGTGGAAAAATTCCCCTTTATTTTGCAATTCAACACCCTCTAATTTTTGAAGTTGGGATGCAAAATAATGGGAGAGTGAAACACAAGCCTTAGCAACCTCTCTAAAACCTTCCTTCCCTAGAGAGGTTAGGTAGATCGTTGCAGTTAGCGCGCACAGTGCTTGGTTGGAACAAATATTCGAGGAGGCTCTCTCTCTTCTGATATGTTGTTCTCTGGCCTGAAGAGTCAGAACGAAGGCCCTTCTTCCATCGTGATCCACCGTTTCTCCAACAATACGGCCAGGGAGCTTTCTCATCATTTTTTCTGTACAGGACATAAAACCTAGGTATGGTCCTCCGAATGCCATAGGTAGACCCAAAGGTTGTCCCTCTCCTACGGCTACATCCGCCCCACATTCTCCTGGACTTTTTAATAGGGCCAGTGAAGTTGGATTACATCCTACGATAAACTTAGCTCCATTAGAATGGACTTTCTCTGCAATTTTTTCTACTCCGTATATCTCCCCGTAATAACCGGGCTGTTCAATATATACGCATGCAGTATTCTCGCCCATCAACTCATTAAGTTTTTCTAAATCAACAAATGTATCATTTGCCTCCATTTCCAAGATTTCCATCCCTTGTGCATTGGCATATGTCTTTATTGTTTTTAGAGTATCCGGCCTTATCATACCAAGAATAATTGCTTTATTTCTGTCCCTTTCCCGACACATCAGCACTGCCTCAGCAGCCGCAGATGCACCGTTATATACGCTTGCGTTACTGACATCCATTCCGGTCAATATGCACACCATAGTTTGATATTCAAATATAGCTTGAAGTATCCCCTGAGAAATTTCTGCCTGATAGGGTGTATATGCCGTAACAAATTCTGATCTTGATGTAATACTTTTAACTAGTGCAGGGATATAATGGTTATAACTTCCAGCTCCTCTTAAGATAATATCGTAAACCGTGTTCTTGGAGGCTAAAGACTTCATAACCTCAAATACTTCCTGTTCTGACTTTCCAGAAGGAATATTCAGTTCTTTTAGCTTAATTTTTTTGGGAACATCTGAAAAAAGAGCATCCGGAGAAGAAACACCTATGGCTTCTAACATCTCACTAATGTCTTTTTCGGTAAGTGGGACATAATTACCCATATCTACCTCCATAATTAGGAAATTCATAATCAATATGTAT
>JAQVQU010000087.1 GCA_028701415.1 Clostridia bacterium
TTTATTCCGAAAATCATGACTTTTATTATAGATGATGGTGTGGCTAAGGGTAATATTAGAGCCGTGTTAACATATGGAGGAATAATGGTTCTTCTTGCAGGGCTGTCCCTCCTCCTGGGGCTTCTTTCGGCTAGATTTGCTGCTGTTGCCTCTATGGGATTTGGAGCAAATTTAAGGGAAAATATGTTTAATAAGGTTCAGAATTTTTCTTTTAAAAATGTAGATAAATTTTCAACAGGCAGTCTCATTACGCGCTTTACTACCGATGTAAGTTTTGTTCAACAAGCTTTTATGATGTCTATTAGGATTGCCTTTAGAGCCCCAGTAATGCTTATTTTGAGCATAGTAATGATTTTTACAATAAATGTGACAATAGCTATCGCCTTTGTTGTTCTTGTTCCTTTGGTTTGGGGCCTTATGATATTTGCTATGAAATATGTTGTTCCCCTTTTTGAAAGACTCTTTAAGAAATTTGATGCATTGAATACTAAGGTTCAAGAGAATCTTACAGGTATTCGAGTTGTTAAAACATTTGTACGCGAAAATCATGAATCTGCAAACTTTAGAAATGCATCAGTTGACTTGCAGGATGCACAGATAAAAGCGGAAAAATTACTAGTCTATGCAAATCCATTAATGAATTTTGTTACTTATGCTATTACCATAACAGTTGTTTGGATTGGTGGAATTAAGATCATGCAGGCGACAATGTCTGCAGGCGATATTTCAGGCATAATTGCATACATTGGTCAGTTATTGATGGCTCTCGTTATGGTTGCCATGGTTTTTGTTAACCTTTTTATGAGCAGAGCTTCGGCACGTAGAATAAGTGAGATAATTAATGAGATACCAGACATTTCTGACAAAGATGCCGATTCTTCGATTGATGTTGAGGTTTCAGATATTTTGTTTGAAAATGTATCTTTTAAGTATAAGGAAGAGGCTGAAAACCCAGTTCTTACTAATATTTCTTTTGAAATAAAACACGGAGAGATTTTGGGAATAGTTGGGGGAACTGGAAGTGGAAAAAGTAGTTTAGTGCAACTTATTCCTAGACTTTATGATGCTTATGAAGGAAATGTTATTGTTGGTGGCAGGAATGTAAAAGAATATAAGATTGAAAAACTAAGAGAAGCAGTTGGAATGGTTTTACAAAACAATACCCTTTTTTCGGGAAGCATAGAGGAAAATTTAAGGTGGGGAAACCCAAATGCAACCCAAGAAGAAATGGAAGAAGCTTGTAAAATAGCTAGTGCCCATGATTTTATTATTAGCTTCCCTGAAGGTTATAAAAGTGATATTAGTCAGGGTGGAGTTAATGTTTCTGGGGGGCAAAAGCAAAGAATATGTATTGCTAGGGCTATATTAAAAAAACCAAAAGTGCTAATTCTGGATGATTCAACTAGTGCGGTTGATTCTACTACCGAAGCTGATATAAGAAAAGGAATAAAAGCATCGATGAAAGATACCACACTAATTATAATTGCCCAAAGGATTGCTTCAGTAATTGATGCTGACAAAATTATTGTTTTGGATGATGGGAAAATTAATGGTATTGGGACTCACAAGGAACTAATTCAAAACAATAAAATATATAAAGAAATTTATACTTCACAACAAGGAGGAGTACTTTAATGGCTAAGATTATGCGTACCCCTTCTCGTGGAGGAAAACCCATGCCAAAATTAGATTTTAAGGAGAGCCTTGTAGTATTCAAAAGGTTATTTAAGGAGCTTGGGAGTTTCAGAATAAGAGTAATTATTGTTTTTATAAGCATTGTTCTTCATTCCGTGTCTTATGCGGTTGGAACAATGTATCTAAGAGAAATCTTGACATTAATTTTTGAAAGCGCCGCAAATGGAATTGTAGATTTCAAGGGTCTTGCTGAAATGATGGCTTGGTTTATCTTTATTGATGTTATTGGCATTTTAACCATCACAGTTGCCTCTAGAATGACCTTGACGGTTGCAGCTTCTATGTTGTGCCAACTAAGAGTCAAGATGTTTGACCATATGCAAAAGCTTCCAATTAGCTATTTTGACAGAAATATTCATGGAGAGATAATGTCAAGATATACAAACGATACTGATGCGATAAGGGAACTTCTAAGCAATGGATTTCGTGAGGTAATAAATGGAGCAGTTACGGTTTTGTCCGTATTTATCTCTATGTTGATTTTAAGCCCAATATTAACCTTGATAGTTATAGGTAATTTAATACTCATGGGTTTTTTAGTGGTTATTGTAACTGGAAAAACTGGAAAATACTTTATTGGCATCCAAAAACAAACTGCACAAGTAAATGGGTATGTTGAAGAATATATTGCTGGACAGAAAGTAGTTAAGGTATTTTGCCATGAGAAGGTAGTAATAGACGGATTTAATCAAAAGAATGAGGAACTTCGTCAAATTGCAACAAAAGGATCTACTTATGCTCAAATCCTTATGCCTCTTTTGGGTAATCTATCTTATTTAAATTACGCAGTAGTTGCAATTGGAGGATCATCTCTCATTGCTCTTGGCAGAATGGGTTCAATGGCAGCAGGTATAGCAACTTTAGTTATGTTTTTACAGCTAGCTAGACAGATAGGGAGACCCGTAGCTATGATTTCTCAACAGTTTAATGGGGTTATGATGGCGCTTGCAGGGGCAAAGAGAGTTTTTGACATGATGGATGAGCCAGTCGAAGTTGATGAAGGATATGTTACTCTTGTTAATGTCGAAAGAGATGAATCTGGGGAAATAAAAGAATGCGAGTGCAGGACAGGTAACTGGGCATGGAAGCACCCTCATAAAGATGGCTCGCTCACATATAAGGAACTTAAAGGGGATATTCAATTCGAAGATGTAAGTTTCCAATACATTAAAGATAAAAAAGTCTTAAAAAATGTGGACCTTTATGCAAAACCTGGGCAACAGATTGCTTTTGTTGGTGCAACCGGGGCGGGGAAAACTACAATAACAAATCTAATTAATCGTTTTTACGACATTCCCGATGGGAAGATCAGATATGATGGTATAAATATAAATAAGATAAAAAAAGCTGATTTGAGACGATCCTTAGCAATGGTTCTTCAAGATACTCATTTATTTACTGGCACAGTAATGGACAATATCCGTTACGGAAAACTTGATGCTACGGATGAGGATGTTATGAAGGCGGCTGAAGTGGCAAATGCAACCTCATTTATTTCCCATTTACCCGAAGGGTTCAACACAATGCTTACTTCAGATGGATCCAACCTGTCTCAAGGACAAAGACAGTTAATATCAATTGCAAGAGCTGCGGTAGCCGATCCACCGGTCTTGATTCTTGATGAAGCTACTAGTTCCATTGATACTAGAACGGAAGCTGCGATTCAAAAGGGATTAGCTCAACTTATGAAAGGAAAAACAGTATTCATTATTGCCCATAGACTGTCTACTGTTAGAAATGCAGATGCTATTTTAGTTCTGCAAGATGGGGAGATTATAGAAAGAGGAGACCATGATAAGCTAATGTTACTTAGAGGCAAATATTATCAGCTATATAATGGTTTGTTCTCCTGGGAATAGCCTCGCATTTATTACTAAATTAGTACGCAAAAAGCCTGAAATATCCGGGCTTTTCTTTTTCTTAAATAATGATTTGTTGAGAATAAATCTTATTCATGAGATCGTATCCCTCCTTTTGTCAAGGATATATAAAAATTGTACTAATATTTTACTTATTGAAATAGAAGAAATAATAACATAAAATATAATTATCAATCCGAAGGAAATTTCAATGAAGAAATCTTTGGCTTTTCAGATTATTATTTTTTCTATTTTCTGCGTTATTATTTTCACGTCTTGTTTTCCAGGTGTTCGAGACAGTTATACTATCACGCTTAATTCAAACGGTGGCACTGTTTTTAGCGCAGTGGAAATTGGAAATGGAGAGAACAGTATATCTCTCCCGACTCCAGAAAGAGACGGTTTTGTTTTTTTGGGGTGGTTCACTAGCAACGCTTTTAACGAATCATGGAGTCAGTATTTAACTACACACGATTACACTATAACCTCAAACATGACTCTTTATGCAAAATGGGCTCCAGTATCTGGAGAAATAACACTTAATGTAAATGGTGGCGACCCTCTGCCATATGGAACAAGCCCTGTTCAATATGCTGAAGGAGTAGAAACTGCCCTACCAATACCTACAAGAACGGGCAATTCATTTGTAGGTTGGTATGATTCAGCATCATATATTGCCTCAAATCAAATTACCGATGAATCGGGCATAATTTCTGCTGAGTTTGAAAGTGCTGAGGATGATTTTGATGTTTATGCGCATTGGCAGGTTAAGGTTGATATTGACCCTTATGAGCAAGCTGGGTCTGTGAATACCGGAAGGGGATATTATGTCATTGGTGGTTCAGGAGAACTCGGAAACCTAACTTTTACCGCGACTCCTTCGGCTAATTACAATTTTATTCAATGGGAATTTGGGGATGAAATTATTACCACTAATCCATATTCTTTTGAGTTTATCGAGGATATAGAGATAACTGCCGTATTTCTGGGGGTGGAATCAACTCTCAGTGCAGATCCGAATTTTGGGGAGGAAGAAGCTGAAGAGTATGTTGTCCACTATGGCGAGACATTTACAGTTGCTGTTCCCTCTAACCCAGGCTATGTGTTTAACGGATGGTACACAAATGAGGTAGGTGGGACTAAGATTTCGGATAGAAGAGGACTTATCTCTAGTTACCCTTATATCGCGAACACAACTTTATATGCACAATGGCAGGAAGGTGATTTCGCTACTGATTTCGAGTATGAAGGGGTAGGTTCTCCGGCTACATCGTACAAGATAACTGGATACGCAGGTGAAGAGGATATAATTTACATTCCATACGAACTTGGCGGGATTCCTGTAACGGAGATTACAGATGCGTTTAACGCAGTAGGATATGGAGCGGATAAAATAATTATCCCGTCTTCCATTACCTCCATCGGATCCTCGGCTTTTTCTGGATACACAGGGAATATATACATTGACAGAGGTTTTTCAAGCTTAATGCTTGTAAACAGTCCGACATTTTCCTCTTCTCACAATATATATGTACACGGCACTTATGTTTCATCTGCAAGCATAAGCACCAGTCCTCATACTAATAATTTTACGTCTGGCAATTCTTCTATGATTGATGATATATATTTCGATTTTCTAGGTAATTTCGCTGATTCAAATATTGATTCGGAAACAGAACTTCAGGCTTTTATGAATTATCTATTAGTCTATTCAGTCCCCAATCAGATAGCTTTTGATGTTCATACTGACAATCTATCTGAGGCAATGTCGGATGCAATTCAGAATACAGGATTCTATAGGAGCAATACACTTTTATCTGGAGGCAGCGTTCCATATACTTACAGCGGAACAAAGGTTTTGATGCCCGGATTTGAAGAAAAAACTACAGGAAGAATGGCTTCAGAAACAACTGAATTCCCAGATACACTTGAACTTCAAGGATTTATTTCTTCATAT
>JAQVQU010000088.1 GCA_028701415.1 Clostridia bacterium
CAATGTAAGCGACAGTGTGTTTGAAAATTGCAGAAAGGTAGCAGTTAGGATAGACAGCAACAAAGCAAATGTAAGTATTTTCGACAATCTCTTTGCTAGCAATCTAGTCGCAATAAGATCGGCCGTTACGCTGAGAAACGACATTAAAGTACAGAATGTTTTCCGTGAGAATGGAACGGATATTTCTCTTCTATAGCATTATATGAACCTTGGTTTTCACAATAATAATCTTTCTTTGAGCTCACCAGATTATTAGTGAGTTTGCGTGAAAAGAATATCGTTGTTTGGGACTTGAAAATGATTTGGTGTTCCAAACAGTAATTAATTAAGAAAACATAAACTTATTTTTTGCATATAAAATTTGGACAAGTATTCTAACTGATAGGCGATAGTAATGATTAAAAAGATAATTGAAAAATATATTGATACATATTTCATCGCCCATGTTGGCAATAAATCATATATTTTGCTGTATAAACCCTATCATCCATATGAAGAAACTCCACGCGGTTATGCATATCTAAACGCATTTTATCCTGCTTCGAATGAATTATATTTTTTGAGCAAGCAAGTAGAGACGGAATTGAGAATATATAATGCAAATGGTTATAAAGGGGAACTCAAAAAGTTATTTCTGGATACTAAATGCGCAATATTCTTGAGAAATTGCTTAGTTGCGATACCCCCATATGGAACCAGGATTGCTCTTTCGGCAATTGAAACAGATCTTCTTCCAGTTAGAGAATCAGTTCCTAATTTTTCTCAGTACGATAGAATTTGCGAAGGATGTGAAATCTGCTTAAATCATTGCCCAACAGGAGCATTGAATGGGGGTTTTTCTAAGGATTTATGTTTGCGATACGCTAGCGACCATCCCGATGAAACTTCAGTTGACCTAAACTTAATGGGTAAGAGTATTTTGGGCTGTGATGCGTGCCAAGAAGTTTGCCCATATAATGCTTCAGTTGAAAGTATTCCTATGCCTGATGAGATTCTTTGCCTTCTTAAAACTGAGGACCTAATAAAAAAAGCCGAGGGAGGAAGAAAATATCTCGAGGAGCTTTGCAGATATGTAGGAAATAACTATAATCGACCTGGAAGAATTTTGCGGCTCGCTAAAATTGCAAATGATTTGGATAACAATGATTAGAGTGAAGTCTATTTTTTCTTCGAAATGAGAAAATTGCGTCTCAATAAAAAAATTAGAGTTAGACAAAAGGTTAGTAATTATGTATCTAAAGGGTTTTTTATTCTTATGCTCTCAGGGAATAATTGGCGTTAGTTGTTGTCAAAATTTGCAAACTTTTACCTGTTATATATAACGGGGGCGCGTAATTGTTTTACACGATATAAAATTCGTGTTATCTTATATTCACTATGTAAAAATGTCCTCATTGGGCATTAGGGAAGTTTTTATGGCATTAAAAATTGATGCAGACCTTTTTTTATTTGATCTCGATGGTACCGTCTATTTAGGCGACACTCCAATTGAGGGAGCAATAGATACCTTAAAGAAATTAACTGCGTTAGGCAAAAAAGTGTGTTTTTTGACAAATAATAGTTCAAAAGACAAAAAGGAATATGTTAGAAAAATATCAAGCATGGGCTATCCAGTCGACCTTTGGCAAATAATTACTTCGACAATGGCGACCATAAGGTATCTGCATACTCGCAGACCAGGAAAATCGGTTTTTCCAGTAGGTACTCCAAGTTTTGTTGAGGAACTTAAAAAATCTAGGATTCCGCTTTCCGAGGATGCCGATATTTTTTTATTGGCTTTTGACACCACCTTGACATACGAGAAAATCTGGAAGGGGAATATTCTTCTTGAAAAGGGAAGAGAGTTTTTTGCTACTCATCCAGACATTGTATGCCCATCTGACATTGGAGATATGCCTGACGTAGGGGCGATGATGACCATGTTTGAAAGCTCAAGCGGCAGGGCCCCTAGTGTTATTTGCGGAAAACCATATGCCCCTATGGCTGAAATTATTGAAAGTCTTTTCGATATTCCTAAAGACCGTACAGTTATGATTGGAGACAGGCTATATACAGATATTTTGTTTGGAGTAAATAACGGATATCAATCCGTTTTAGTCCTTTCAGGTGAAACAACTCATGAGATGTATATAGACTCAGGGATCCATCCGACAATGGTATTGCCTGCCATTTCGGCTATGTTTGACTAAGGAAAAAAGATAAAAAAAACCATTAAGCTGGTAACAAATATAGCTTGCGTGTTTGACTAAGAAGAAAAGATACAGGAAAACTATTGAGCTGGTAGATAATTTAGCTTGCGTGTTTGACTAAGAAAAAAATTCGTTGCAAAAGGATATCCCTAAATATATAATAACTTAAAGCGGATACCATACTTTAGGAGAGGTTATGAAGAAAAAATCTTTAATTGCGGTTCTTTGCATAGCTCTTTGCTTTGCGGTGATAATGACTGCGACAGCATGTACGGAGAACTACAAGGTTGATGGGGTTGAAACAGACCTGTCTAATATCGATACTACATCTAATAATGGTTTAGCTGTTAGAGTAGGCAAGTACTTGTATTTCATAAATGGTTATGCTGATAAGACAGGCGACAACGATTTTGGAGATACAGTAAAGGGCGCAATTATGCGGGTGGAGTTAGAAAATCAAAAACCCAAGGCGGATACTTTAGTTACTATCGTCCCGAAAAATGTATATAATTCCAGCCCAAGTATAGGCATAACTGTTGTAGGAGAATATATTTATTACACTACCCCCTCCATAGAAAAAGATAGCAAGGGAGAGCCCATGACCAGCAAGATGGAATTGATGAGGACAAAGTTAGATGGTACTGGCACCCAAAAAATCGCTTCATTTGAGGATTACTCAGTATCTTTTAGGGTTACTCCAACGGGATATATTCTTTATGTAAGAGAGTATAATCTTCACGAAATCGACCTATCTACTAGAAAATTCAAAGACAGAGAGATTGCCACGGAAATAGGAGACACAAAGTTTCTTCCTTATGGGGACGGAGCCAACTCTCTTTCAGATACCATAATTTACACAAAAAACGATGATAGTACTGTCAACTATTTCAACCATGTGTACTCTTTTAAAGCGGGTGCTGAAGAACCTAAAGAGATTTTTAACGGACTCTCTTCTTATGAAGGGAAAACTTTGGAGCACTCAAAGGGGTATAGAATCAGCCTTACTGAAATCATATCTATTGGCACAGATTCCATAAGGTTGTTTTATTCTAAGACTGACAGTGGGGTAAACACCAGGTCAAAGGGAAATTATTCTTATGACTTTGATTCCACTTTTTCTTTTGAGTGGGAAAATGAAGTAAGGTACACACAGGGAGTTAATTACACTGACTTTGATATACTAGGGGATGGATACATTTTTGCTTTAGATTCGGATAGTTACGATTTGGGAATCAGAGGAATCGACGGAAGCTGGACCTTTGCTCCTGCGGTTGCTGGTTCTTCACTTAAAATTTTAGGATATAAGGAAATCGGAACCGAAGTCCATGTACAATACATTGTTTCAAACAAGTTATACTCTATTAAAGCCTTAGATAAAGCTGGAAGCGATTATGTAATATCTCTTGAAGGGGCATACCCCTTGTACAAATCGGGATATTTCAGTACATGGCTAGGATATGATAAAGTATATGACACTGTTTACTTCTTTAATTCAGACGTGAAAAACTACACGTACTACCTAGACCTTTCCGCAGTAGACCGTAACGACGAGAGAACAATGAAGGCGACTAGAATCGGATTGTTCTCCCATGCTGATGAGATAGATATGCTTGTCGATCCACCAACGGCAGAAGAATAAGTCGAGAATTCGAAAACGGAAACCATTAGAAGACCACCCCGGACTTGGGTGGTTTTTCTTTTGGAAAAGAAAATTGATCAACGGTGAATTATCAAACCATATCTTCTTAATTATTCAGTTAGACAAAAATCTGTAAAAAAGAAAATTATTTGTCCAAAAATGTTGCAGATATAGGGTTTTGGGAGTAAGCCAGAGTAGAAATGAACCATCGTAGAAAAAAGAAAATTATTTGTCCAAAAATGTTGCAGATATAGGGTTTTGGGAATAAGCCTCAGTAGAAATGAACCATCGCAAAAAAAAGAAAAAACCAGTCCAATATGGTTGAAAAAATTTCTTTCTACAGGAATAAGAAAAACATTGAATATTGTATTATTTTTGAAATATTTTATTTTGTTCTAAAAAATTAGTGAAAATATAAAAAAAATTGTTTACAAGATAATCATTCATTCATATAATATACGCAATTCTATAGAAGACAAATTTAGTGAATCTTTTTAAATTTCGCTAATTTAGTTAAAGGGGTGAAGAATGGGAAAGTATAAGAAATGCCCTCGTTGCGAATTGAATTATATACTCGAAAGTGAAGAGTATTGTTCCGTTTGTATTGCCGAAATGAAGGGTATAATCGATCTTGATTTGGAGGAAGAGCTCTGTCCTAGGTGCGAAAAAAATTATGTAGTACCTGGGAAAAAGTATTGTGAAGACTGTCTCCTTGAAATAGCCAAAAAGGCTAAAATCGACGTTGAAGAAGATCTTGATACGATCGAAATAGAACTAGACGAAGATACGGTTGATGTTGAGCCAGAAGAAGAATTTGAAGTTATTTCTGATGAAGATATAACTGATCCCGAGGCGGACTCTTTAGAAGATCTAGCAGAAAAAGAATGGATTGAAGATGAAGAGACTTTAGAAGATCTAGATTTTGCTGGTTTAGATGATGAAGATTCCTCTGAAGAAACTGAAGGGGATACGGATGGGGATGAAGTTCAACACGGGGAAGATGAGGACGATGACTATCTTCCACCCGACGAGGATGATGAACTGGGAGACGATGAAGAGTTGGGAGACGATGAAGAGGATTTCTAAAAATAAATAAAAAGAGGCGATTGAAAGCATGTTCGTATAAGAATATTGAGTTAAATCCAAAGAAAATGCCGATATAGAGTGGGAAAAAAGTAAAAATCCAACATGGACACATTAGTCTGTGTTGGATTTTTTGTTTATGCTTTGCCCGAAAAATTTTCCACTACAAAAACAAAGAATACTGCCATACTCGATTAGGAGAGTAAAAGCATTATATATCTTCAATACTCTGTGAGTAAAAAGGCCATGTATAATGGAATCGTAAGCATTCTATCTTTTCTGCCAATGTTGTATTCTCCAAGCTTGATAGCACCGGAAACTTGATATTTCTCAGGGTGCGCGAGAATCGTTTTTGTGCTTTTAGCGTTGCCCGTGGTTGCCTTGACCTCAATCAAGGTAGCGCCGCCCTTGTATCTGGTTACGAAATCAATCTCAAGTCCGGAATCCTTGTGATAATAGTAGAGATTTCGTCCCATCTTGGCGAAGATATCCGCAAGTAAATTTTCAAAGATGGCCCCTTTGTAGCCATGGAGATTTCCTTGCAGAA
>JAQVQU010000089.1 GCA_028701415.1 Clostridia bacterium
TTCTCATAGTAAGTGCAACAGATAATCTATTGGTGTCAGTTCTCATAGTAAGTGCAACAGATAATCTATTGGTGTCAGTATTTTTATCTTTTTTGACATATAAAAATATTTCCTCTATAATGACTGGGAGGTAAAAAAATGAAAAGATATTTTAAGCAAAAAATAATTGGTTGGATAATGGGAATAATAATGCTTGCGGTATTAATTATTATACTGTATGCAAAATATGGTTCCTAAAGAAAAAGCAAAAACAATCAATGTTTTGTATAAATTACTGAGAACATAATTCCAGTATTTTTTTTATTATTAATTTTATATTTGGAATAAAATCACCCATATTCTCATAAATAGGAGTGATACCATCGTATGCGCCAAGAATGATTGGTGGTTTTTTCAAATCTTTTTCAGACAAAGTATATATATCA
The DNA here is from genome assembly GCA_028701415.1 of Clostridia bacterium. Taxonomy (GTDB): domain Bacteria; phylum Bacillota; class Clostridia; order Christensenellales; family DTU072; genus MWEH01. The sequence continues at coordinate 426 of JAQVQU010000089.1, forward strand.
AATGCAAAATTTTTTAGTACCGAAACCCTTTCGTTTTCATGACCCACTATAAAACATTTCCCCGTTTTCTTTATGGAATATTGAATTTGCCTATATTCAAAAGGTTCTATGCTCCCAGCTGAAAAAACATCTGCTGTAATTCCGCTTAAAATAGGGTCTTTAAATGCTGCTAAAACATCATATAGAACGGAACCTATTGTAAGTATTGTTATATTATTCCCTTCACTAACCATAGTCGGCTCGCCGATTTGCTTAGTATAATAAGTATTCGGTATTTTCATTTTATACTTTTCTTCTGAAAGCAATTCTTTGTTTTCAAAAAATACTACAGGTTTAGAAGATTCCAAAGCTGCATTAAATAAACCTTTAATATCAAAAGGCGTAACCGGATATAATACGCACAATCCAGGTATATGAGTTACAAGCGAAACCCAATCTTGAGAATGTTGTGCTCCATAAGTCCTGCTTGTTGTGACTCTAATAATTACCTTCAAATTAAAATATCCTGCACTTATACTATTCCACTTCGCGAGTTGATTGAAAATTTCGTCTCCCGCTCTGCCTATAAATCCAGAAAACATAAGGTCCACAATAGCCCTTCCACCCGACATAGAATACCCTATAGCAACACTGACCATGCAGGCCTCGCTCACGGGAGAATTAAATAACCTTTCATATCCATAATCCTTCTTTATTCCCGAATAAACTGAGTTGCTTCCTCCCCAATCTCTTGCATTAACTCCGAACGAAACCAAATTATCATATCTTTCAAAGGCCTCTTTTACCGCAATATTCAGGGCTTCTTTAGCTCCATATAAGGACCAATTGGTTAGATCTTTCTTTTCAAATTCATTTAGATGTAAATTGTTCGATTCAATTAGCTTATCAATTATATTTTCTTGGGTAAAAGAATCTATCCTCTTTTCTCTTGAGAAAGAAGTCCTGGGAGATAAATTCATATCGGTCGCCGAATCAAAGGCCAGTTTTAACAACTCTTCGATTTCGGTATATGAAGATAATATTTGTTCTTTTGAAATTACTCTTTCTTCAATCAATTTACTCGCAAAAGTATCAATAGGATCTATTTCTTTCCATTGAGAAATCTCTTTACTTTCTCTTGCTTCTTCCTTATCAGATTCTGAATGTCCTTCGTATCTATAGGTTACAATATCCAAAAGGGCTGGACCATTTCCTTTAATAATTTCATTCTTCTTTCTTTTTGTGGCGTAATACACCGCAAGAGGGTCCATTCCATTTACTCTTTCAGCGTTCAATGCATTTTCGGAAATTCCAGAACTAATTCGTACAAGCTTATCGTATGCCATGGTTTCTCCAACAGTACTTCCGCCCATCCCATACCCATTGTTGAAAAAATTAAATAGAACTGGTAAGCCTCCCTTTTTCTCCCACAATAGATTAAATTGCTTCATCGCGGCAAAATTCATTGACTCAAACACTATCCCGCATCCAACAGCTCCATCTCCTAAGTTTGCAATAGAAATGCTTTTTTCTCCTTTTATCTTTTTATATAATGCAGCTCCAGTAGCAATTGGTGCCGAGGCCCCAACGATTGCATTAGCAGGAAATACTCCGAAAGGAGGGAAAAACATATGCATAGAGCCAGCACAACCTTTTTGAAATCCAGTATCTTTTCCTAAAATTTCTGATACTGCACCATACAAAACATAAAAGCGGGCTAACTCTTTTATATCCCCATTATTTCTAAAAATATCTCGAGCTTTCTCATATATATAGCCGTGCTGATATTCCTTCATTATTTTCATTAATTCTTCTTCCGAACAACGAGAAATAGCATACATAGCCCTTGCTAACAGTTCCCCATGCGAACGATGTGACCCAAATGAATAGTCACTCATATCAAGTGCATAAGCCTGCCCAACGCAAGCCGCCTCTTCCCCATTAATCAAGTGAATAGGCCCGGCAATACTTAAATTATTCATTGCCCATTTCTTTGTCTTTTTTATAGTTTTTATCTTATTTTCGAAAGAACGAATCAAATACATATCGAGTAGCATATTAATCAAATCTGAATCACTTAACCCGGTCCTTTTTTCTTCGTAAGAATAATTCTTGCAACAGAAAATTTTAGGGAAAAGAATTTCCTCCTCTTTCAGCGCAGATTCAATGCTAATTTTTATATCTTTGTTCATATCATCCTTTTTGTACTCAATTCTATATACTTTATAATAAATTGTCAATTGAGGCTTCATACAAGGTAAGAAGTTACATATAAGAAACTTTCTTTTTTTATAACTTCTCTTTCTGTTCTTTAAGACTTTTAGCAAGGTAAGAAGTTACATGGAAAAAACTTTTTTTTCTTTTTATAACTTCTCTTTCTGTTGTTTAAGACTTTATACAATGTAAGAAATTTTATGCGACAAAACTTTCTTGTCTTATCTTAATTTTATCTTTTTTTGTTTATAGATTTTTACAAGATAAGAAGTTTTATTCAACAAAGTTTTCTTGGCCCAAAACTTACTCAGAAATTTTACATTAAATAATATCAATTTTACCTAACTGTAATGATATACTTAATAAGTAGAGGTAATATAAAATGGCACGTATAATAATTTCAAATTCATTAAATCCATATGATAATTTAGGATTAGAAGAGTATCTTCTTCAAAACCACGATGGAATGCCTTTATTGTATTTATGGCAAAACAAAAAAACTGTAGTTATAGGTAAATATCAAAACGCCTTTGAAGAATGCAATCTTGAAGTAATGAAAGAACTTGAAGTCACTTTAGCAAGAAGAATAACCGGTGGTGGAGCTGTTTATCATCATACCGGAAATCTTAATTTTTCCTTCATATTATCAAACGAACAATATGATACTAATAGACAGTTACAAGTTATTATTAACGCCTTAAAAACAATTGGAATAGATGCATATTTCTCGGGAAGAAACGATATTTTGGTTTCAGAAAAAAAATTTAGTGGAAATGCCTTTTATAATGGGGAGCAATCCTCTCTACATCATGGGACAATATTAATAAGTGAAAACAAGGATCTTATCGAAAAAGTCTTAAATGTAAAAGATGCAAAACTGATATCTAAAGGAGTAAAAAGCATTAAGTCGAGAATAATAAACTTAAACGAGATAAACCCTAAATTAACTCCCTCGATTATAAGTGACTTGCTCATTAAATCTTTTGAGGTTGAATATGGCAAAGCAACATTCTTATCTGTAGATTCAAATTTATTTAAAAAAAATTCCTTGAAGTTTTCCTCAAATGATTGGTTATATGGAAAAAACCCAACATACAATAAGATTATTCATGGTAGAACTGTTTACGGAAACCTTGATGTATATCTTTTATTAAAAGACAACATTATAAAAAGCGCAACGGTTTATACAGACTCACTACTACCTGACTTATCTACAAAATTGGAATACGCTCTTAATGGAGCCTATTTCTCCATATCTGGGATTCTTAATTTGATATTAGATGAGAAATTCGATAAAAATGAGTTCGTCTCATTCTTTTTCCCAAAGGACTAATAATGGCAAGGATTGATCTTCTCAACAAAATAATACTTCAGGAAGCCCTCGCTGGCCAGAATATTGAAATAATCTATTTTGATGAGATTGATTCAACTAACAACTATGCAAAAACTCTTGTTCAAGAGAGTTTACACAAAAATAAATTAATAGTTGCAAATTCACAAACATCTGGTAGAGGGCGTCAAGAAAAATCTTTTTTCTCCCCTTCCGGCACAGGAATCTACATGAGCATCCTGTTTGATTCTTGCGACCAAATGTATAAGAACGAAGTAACCATTCGCGCAGCAACGGCATGTATCAAAGCAATCAATACCTTGTCCCAAAAAAAAGTACAAATCAAATGGGTAAACGATTTATTTTTTAATGGTAAAAAAATTGGAGGTATATTAACTGAATCAATCGGGGAATCTAGTTGGATTATTCTAGGAATTGGCATTAATTTATTTACCTCAGAATTTCCTTCAGATTTAGAAAATATTGCAGGATCTCTAAATGATGAAATTTTAACAAGAGCCCAATTAATTGCAGAGATTACAAAGACATTTTTCACCTCGAAAGATAGTTTTATTGATATTATAAAGTATTACAAGGAAAACTGTTTAATACTCGGGAAAGAAATAGCTTTCATGGTAAACAATAAAAACTACTCGGGAAGAGCTCTAGATATAAACGAAAGAGGCAATCTTGTAGTAGAAACTAAGGAAGGAAAACTTACTCTAGGATCCGGAGAGATAACTCTTAAAAGTTCTTCTTTTACTCAATAAACAAAATAATATTTACTTTAATTGTTTCGGAACAATAATTTATATTGTTCGCGATGTATTTTTTTTATTTGTAAACATTAAAACTTGTTATTATGTATTTATGAATCTACCATTTAACCATCACTTTTTGAGGAATACTATACACTACTAAGTTATTTTAATTGATTGACACAATATTTGTTTTTGTTTATACTAAATAAGCGTGTTAATTTCAAGGAAATATGCTGGGTAACCGTTATTTATTTCCGAATATTTTTGATTCTGCGGGTGTAGTTCAATGGTAGAATCCAAGCCTTCCAAGCTTGTCGCGTGGGTCCGATTCCCATCACCCGCTCCATTCACGGATCAGTAGCTCAGTCGGATAGAGCAACGGCCTTCTAAGCCGTAGGTCGAGGGTTCGAATCCCCCCTGGTTCACCAAACTAAATAATTTATCGGCACCGAATTAATATGGTGGGTATGGCGCAGTTGGCAGCGCGCAAGATTGTGGCTCTTGAGGCCGTGGGTTCGAGCCCCACTACTCACCCCAAACACTAAGGGGTGTAGCCAAGCGGTAAGGCACCAGACTTTGACTCTGGCACTCGTAGGTTCAAATCCTCCCACCCCTGCCAATATGATCCATTAGCTCAGTCGGTAGAGCATTTGACTTTTAATCAAAGGGTCCGGAGTTCGAATCTCCGATGGATCACCACTTATTAGCGGGCCT
>JAQVQU010000090.1 GCA_028701415.1 Clostridia bacterium
TCATGGCATATATGCAAGCATAAAGCTTTAATTTGGTTAATAGGTTTTTGGAAAGAAGTTATATTTGGTTTTGAAAAAAGCTGATTATTTTTAATTAATTCTTCAAATTCTTTTTTTATTTGATTTTTTGAATAATCTGAGATTTTGTTTAATTTCTTTATTTCAATTTCATTTAAAGGGATAGCATATAATTTTTTGTACATTAAAAAGGCAGCTTCATCGACGTAATGTAAACTGCCACTTTCAACATCCCAAAGAAAAAATAAATCTTTGCTATTATGATTATAAGAAAATGCGTGAACCAATTATAATTAAATTATTTGTTAGATAAATCTTTTTTTTGAAAAATCTTTTCGTCTTGAGCGCAAGATTGATTTCCAACCGTGCAACTAGTTTTACAAGCAGATTGGCAACTGGCTTGACACTCGTTACAACCAATATTATGTTTTTTTTCAAACAAGTTTTTGTTTAATGTACTAATATGTTTCATAGTAACCTCCTAGATTTAAATTATTTTATCATTTATTGTAAAAAAAAACAATATTTACAAAAAAAAAGCCGCAGTTTATGCGGCTCTAATAACCGGAATAAAAAGTTATAATTTATTTCGAATCGCACCCTTTACAACCATAATTAACACCGGTGCATCATCTGTTCCTATATCTAAAGTTACTCTATCAGTATCTTTATTAATTGAAACAATTTTTCCAATTATTCCACTTGTTGTCATTACTTTGTCTCCTTCCGAAAGACTATCCATCATTGACTGGTATTGTTTTTTTTGTTTTCTTTGGGGGATTATTGTCATGACTATCATAACAACAAAGAATACCCCTAAAATTACTAAGAATATCCAGTTATTTCCGTCTGTTCCAAACATTTTATGTCTCCTTTGTACAATTTAGTTGATTGTATCACATACATCGTCTTATTACAAGCAAAATAGCTTTTAGTTGAGTTTAATCCTTCTTGTATTTATGATGCAAAATATTAAATCAATAGGATTAAGAAATTACGAAAATATTTTATAAGTTGCTAGAAAATATTATTTATTATAATTGATAGTTTCTAAGAAAATCTCTTCTAAAATCCAGCAATCTATCTTCCCATATTGCCTTTTTTATTTCATTAACTAATCTGTGCAAAAATCGAATGTTATGGATTGAAATCAATCTTCCCCCTAGCATCTCATCAGCATTAATTAAATGCCTAATATATGCCCTTGAATAATTCTTGCATGCATAACAGTCACAACCTTGTTCAATAGGGGAAAAATCATCTTTATATTTCGCATTTCTAACTGTTAAATTTCCTTGACTCGTCATAGCGGTTCCGTTTCTTGCTATTCTGGTTGGCAATACACAATCGAACATATCTATTCCTCTAATAACTCCTTCAATAATGCAATCCGCACTTCCTACTCCCATTAGATATCTCGGCATGTTTGATGGATAATATTCTTTCAAACAATCTAAAATTTGATACATAGTTGATTTTTCTTCACCAACAGATAATCCTCCAATAGCGATTCCGCATTTACAAAAGGGTAATGTTTTTTCTATGCTTTCTATTCTAAGATCTTTAAATATATTTCCTTGAACAATTGGAAATAACATTTGATCATCACTATTTGATGTTTCATAACAAATTTTCAACCATTTTAACGTTCTCTCTAAAGCAACTTTACTTTTTTCATATCCAGCATCTCCACTTGTACATTCGTCGAAAGCCATCATAATATCGCTTCCTAAAATTTTCTGTATGTTTATTGCATCAGCTGGAGATATATAATGTTTACTACCATCTATGTGGCTAGAAAATAATACTCCATCATCTGATATTTCCCTTATTTTAGAAAGAGAAAATACCTGAAAACCACCACTATCTGTTAAAATTGGTTTATGCCAATTCATGAAGTTATGAAGTCCCTTTGCTTTAGAAATAATGTTTGTTCCAGGCCTAAGATATAAATGGTAAGTATTGGATAAAATAATTTGACTCCCACATTCGGCTAATTCATCTGGAGATAGGCCTTTTACCGTACCATTTGTTCCCACAGGCATAAATACAGGAGTTTCAATAATTCCAGAAGGAGTATAGAATTTTGATATTCTTGCCCCAGATTGCTTACATATCTTAATTACCTCAAATTTAAACACAATTACCCCTCGTTAAAAACATCGCATCACCAAAACTAAAAAATCTATATTTTTCTTCTACTGCAAATTTATATATTTCAAGTGTTTTATCTCGGCCTATAAATGCTGAAACCAACATTAACAACGTACTTTCAGGTAGATGAAAATTAGTGATTATCCCATTAACTATTTTAAATTCATAAGGAGGATAAATAAATATTTCAGTTTCCCCTTCTCCAGACATTACATGCCCATCTTTTGTAGCAACAGTTTCAAGGGTTCTTACCGTTGTTGTACCTACGGCAATTATCCTCGAATTATTATCTATGGCATTATTAATAATTCTCGCTGACTCTTCAGATATTGAATAAAATTCCTTATGCATTTTATGATCAAGGATATTATCCTCTTTCACAGGTCTAAAAGTACCCAGTCCTACGTGTAGCAAAATCTCAACGACTTTAATTCCTTTATCTTTAATTTTTTTTAATAATTCCGCAGTGAAATGAAGCCCTGCTGTAGGTGCCGCAGATGAACCATCATGCTTTGCATAAATGGTTTGGTATTTGTTGGGATCATCTAAATGGGTAGTAATGTATGGAGGAAGGGGAGTGGCACCAACTCTTTCTAAAATATCTTCAAACTTTCCCTTGAATATGAACTTTATGATTCTTATTCCATTGTCGTCAAGAAAACTTACTAATTCTAAACTAAGTTCATCGCTAATATATAAGAACTCACCAATTTTTAGCTTTCTTGCAGGCTTTATTAAGCATTCCCAATGATATAAATCATTTCTTTTTAAAAGTAGTATTTCGAATTTTCTCTGATTCTTATCATAACCAAATATGCGTGCAGGTATTACTTTTGTATTATTAATTACTAAAACATCACTCGGTAGCAAAAAATCAGTAATTTGGTTGAAATAAGTATTATCTATAAAATCACTCATCAAGTTGTATACCAATAATCGAGAAGAGTCTCTAGGATTCGCTGGTGTTTGGGCGATTAATACTTGTGGCAAAGTATATGAAAAATCTGTCCTTTTGTAAAAATTATTCATTATTAATCCAGTTAAACAAATCATTATTATCTTTAGGAAAGGATAGCCCAAGGTGTTCATATGCTTTTCTAGTACAGACTCTACCTCTGGGAGTTCTTGCAATAAAACCCAACTGTATAAGATAAGGCTCATATACATCCTCAATTGTATTAGATTCTTCACCGCAAGAAGCTGAGATTGTGTCAAGCCCTACAGGACCACCATCATATTTAAGTATTATTGTAGATAAAATTTCTCTATCAACACGATCAAGGCCAAGAATGTCTATCCCCATCTTATTTAGACCGTCTTGTGTTATATTTATGCTAATTTCATCAAGGTCAGCACAACTAGCATAATCTCTAACCCTTTTTAGTAAACGATTTGCAATTCTAGGTGTTCCTCTTGACCTAGAAGCTATTTCAAAAGCTGCTTCTTCTGTAATTTTAATATTGAGGATATTAGCCGTTCTCTTAACAATCTTTACTAGATCCTCGGGGTAATACATTTCTAACCTACAAAAAACACCAAACCTATCTCTTAACGGGGATGATATATTTCCTGCTTTTGTGGTAGCTCCCACTAAAGTAAACTTATTAATATCAAGTCTTAATGGACGAGCTGAGGGTCCTTTCCCTATAAACATGTCAAATTTAAAATCTTCCATAACAGGGTAAAGTGACTCTTCAACCAAATGGTTAAGTCTATGGATTTCATCAATAAATAAAACAGAATTTGGTTTTAGCGAAGTTAAAAGGGCAGCTAGTTCTCCACAATTAGTTAGAGATGGGCCAGAAGCAATCTTAAAGTCTGCGCCCATTTCGTTGGCAATAATTTTACTCAACGTTGTCTTCCCTAAACCCGGAGGTCCATATAATAAAACATGATCTAGCGATTCCTTCCTTTTTTTTGCAGCATTTAAAAATGTTCTAAGATTATCTTTTATAGTATTTTGACCGATAAATTCATCTAGAGAAAAAGGTCTTAAAATATTTTCATTTTCCAAAATATCTAAATCTAATATTTCTCCAGTTAGAATTCTGTTTTCGTTGTTATCTTTTTCTTTCATTTTATTTATTTAGCTTTTTTAAAGAATTTATTACTAATTCCTCTAAAGAGTTAGAGTGATCTATAGAATTTTGCACTGCCACCATTGCTTCCGACCTGGATATTCCTAATCCACAAAGTGCCTCTATTGCGTCAACCATATCAGAATTATTATCTTCTGGCGATATCAAAGAACTTAAATTATGTTGTTTAGAAATAATCTCTTTAAGTTCTAAAATAATTCTTTCCGCTGTCTTTTTCCCCACCCCCTTAATTTTAGAAAGGGATTTGGTATCTTCAGAAACAATTGCCAAGGCCAAGGAGTTTAAAGCCAAACCCGATAAAATTGTTAAGGCTGCTTTGGGTCCAATACCTGAAACGGATATTAGATTTAAAAACATACGTTTTTCTTCAATGCTAAAAAAACCAAATAATGAAATATCATCTTCCCTAACTTGCATATGTGTAAACAATTTAATTTCTTCGTTTGATTTTTCAATTTGATTTTTCGTATTAATAGATATATTTATAACGTAACCAATCCCGTTATTTTCTAATACAACTTGTTCTTCATAAACATTTGTTATTATACCTTTAATAAAACCAATCATATAATCCTTAATTTTTAAATTTTATAATTACCGAAAATTTTATTCGTTTGAATGTGAGTTATTGCAACAGCAAGAGCATCTGCAGCATCATCAGGTTTAGGAATCTTTTCCATTTTCAATAAAACTTTAACCATTTCTTGAATTTGTTTTTTATCGGCTCTTCCGTATCCAGTTAAAGACTGCTTAATTTGAAGTGGGGTATATTCAAATAGTGGTATGTTAAAACTTTCACACTCATATAAAATTACACCTCTAGCTTCAGCAACCATTATAGCTGTTTTTGCATTCTTTTGGAAAAATAACTCCTCTAAAGCAATTTCGTCGGGACAAAATTCTCTGTTTAAATCAATAATTTTTTCCCCAATGAATCTTAATCTTTCAGGAAATCGTTCACTTTTAGGAGTAATTATTGCACCATATGCAATCAGTTTGCATTTATCTAAAGATCCTTCAATTACCCCATATCCCAAGGTACCATAACCTGGATCTAAACCTAATACTTTCATTAGCAAAGTTTAACTTAAATATTAGTTATAGTCAATGCAATATAAACTCTAATAATTTAAAAAATAATGATT
>JAQVQU010000091.1 GCA_028701415.1 Clostridia bacterium
TGAGAAAAGAGATAGCCGATGAAGTGAAAGAATATGCAGAATGTCTTGGAGAAAAAGCAGTTGTTTTAGGGGAAGTAATTCGCGGAAACGGTGTAAGTTTCAAATAGTCTAGGTAAGAAACCTTTATGAATTTGAATACTTATTGTGAGATAAAGGGCTTTCAAAAAATTAACTTTTCAAAAAACTAAGTAATAGAAAATATAATTACAAGTACGGGAGAGAATATTGAAGAATATCGCAGTATTTGTTTCTGGGGGCGGCACTGATTTACAAAGCATAATAGATGCTGTTCAAGAGGGAAGTCTCAAAGTAAATATTGGGCTGGTGATTGGAAGTAAACCTGGAATTTTTGCTTTAGAAAGGGCAAAGAGCAAGGGAATACCCGTTCGTGTTTTTTGTAAAAATGATTACGATGATATTTCCGCGATGTATGAAGAAGTCATATGCTTACTCAAATCCCTTAGCATAGACTACATTGTTTTAGCGGGGTATTTAAGTATTTTGTCCCCAAATATAATAAATGCATTTAAAAATAGAATTATTAATGTGCATCCTGCCCTTCTTCCGAAATTTGGAGGGAAAGGATATTATGGGATGCGTGTTCACGAAGCGGTTATATCTTCAGGAGAAAAGATTTCAGGAGCAACTGTTCACTTTGTTGACGAGGGAACTGATACTGGAAAAATAATATCTCAGGGAATTGTGCCAGTTTTACCAGATGATACGCCAGAGAAATTACAAAAAAGAGTCCTCGAGCTAGAACATAAGCTATTGCCTGAAACTCTCGCAAAGCTTCTAAATGATAAATAGATTCGGACTATACTGAATTTTTAATATATGAAAAATAAATTGTCGGAGGGATTTAGATGAAGAAAAGAGCATTGATTAGTGTATCAGACAAGACAGGAATAATTGAAACAGCAAAAAAATTGAATGACTTAGGCTATGAGATTATTTCTACCGGAGGAACGTTTAAAGCTATTAGAGAAGCTGGAATAAACGCCATCAACATTTCAGATGTTACTGGTTTTCCAGAGTGTCTTGATGGAAGGGTTAAGACCCTGCACCCAGCCGTCCATGCGGGGCTTCTAGCAATTAGAGACAATGAAGAACACATGAAACAAATTCAAGATCTGGGAATAAACACTATCGATGTAGTAATAGTTAATCTTTATCCCTTTAAGAAAACAATTATGAAAGAAGGCATTGATTTTCAGGAGGCTGTGGAGAACATCGATATAGGGGGCCCGACGATGTTAAGATCGGCGGCAAAGAATTTCCAGGATGTTATAGTCATTGTTGATCCGAAGGACTACGAAAAAGTTTTTGCTGAATTAGAAGTGGGTTCTGTCGGAATGGAGACAAGGAAATATCTTATGTATAAAGTATTCCAACATACTGCAGTTTATGATTCGATGATTTCAAATTTTCTACGCAAGCAAATCGGGATCGATTTCCCCGAACAGCTTACCTTGGCTTTTGAAAAGAAGGAACAAATGAGATATGGGGAAAATCCCCACCAAAATGCTGCTTCATATAGCGAGGCAGTTCCTATATATAATTCTCTTGTAAATGCAGAGTTTCTCAATGGTAAGACCCTTTCTTATAACAATATTAATGACACTAACGGGGCTGTTGAATTGCTTAAAGAGTTTTACGGAGAGCCTACAGTAGTGGCCGTTAAACATGCTAACCCATGTGGAGTAGCCACAGCTGGTTCTATATATGAAGCGTATGTAAAAGCATACGAAGCAGATCCAGTCTCAATCTTTGGGGGAATTGTCGCATGTAACGGAATTGTTGATCAAAGAACTGCAAATGAGATGGTAAAAATCTTTCTTGAGATAGTAATAGCCCCTGAATACACTGAGGAAGCCCTGGAGGTTTTAAAAACCAAGAAGAACTTGAGAGTGTTGAAATTAAAGGATGTGGGTGTACCCAATCCAAAGGGCACAATGGAATTTAAAAAATGTTATGGGGGCTTAATTTTCCAGGACATGGACTTTGGAGTTATTGAAAGTTTAGAAACTGTCACAGAGAAGGAGCCTACAGAACAAGAAAAGAAGACTATGGAATTTGCGATGAAAGTTGTTAAACATTGTAAGTCCAATGCGATAGTAATAGCTAGGGATGGGCATACTGAGGGGATTGGAGTGGGACAAACAAACAGAATTTGGGCGACAAAACAAGCAGTTGAACATAGCAAGGATACGAAGGGTGCAGTTCTAGCAAGTGATGCCTTCTTCCCATTTAATGATTGTGTCTATGAGGCGAGCAAAGCAGGCATTACTGCGATAGTTCAACCGGGAGGCTCCATAAGAGATGAGGATAGCATAAAGGCCTGTAATGAACTTGGAATAGCTATGTCTTTTTCGGGGACAAGACACTTTAAACATTGATAAGAAAAATTCAGAAAATGAGATTCTTAGAAATTTGAATCGACCTATGATGTTATGGAAGGATTCTTAAAAAACTTAGTTAAATTTCTTAAGTAATAACTTCATAGATAGATGTGAAAAAAGAATAATTAATAGGAATGGAAAGATGAAAGTATTGGTAATAGGATCAGGTGGAAGGGAGCATGCTATTTGCATGAAACTTAAAAATAGTCCCTTAGTTAGTGAACTTTTTGCTTGCCCTGGAAATGCTGGAATTGAAGGATTGGCAAAGCTAACTGATATAAAGCCCATGGAGTTTGAAAAGATTTACGATTTTTCTAGGAAGGAAGGAATAGATTTAGTTTTTGTAGCCCCAGATGACCCGCTTGCAGGAGGTTTGGTTAACTATCTAGAGGAAAGAGGGATAAATGCATTTGGGCCTAGAGCGGAGGCTGCGATAATTGAAGGAAGTAAGGCTTTCTCTAAAGTTTTTATGAAAAGACACAATATTCCTACCGCAGATTATGAGGAATTTACAGATATAAATAAAGCAATCGAATATATAAAAATGAGCAACAAATACCCAGCGGTAATCAAAGCTGATGGGCTTGCTTTAGGTAAAGGTGTGATAATTGCAGAGGATGAAAAAGATGCCATTTCTGCCCTTCATGAAATGATGGAATGTAAGGTTTTTGGCGATGCTGGAAGCAAGGTAATTATAGAAGAATATTTAACCGGAAGAGAAGTAACGGTACTGGCATTTACCGATGGAGAAACCATTTATCCTATGCCCTCAAGCCAAGATCATAAGAAAGCTTTTGACTATGATAAGGGACCAAATACAGGAGGTATGGGTGCCTTTAGTCCTGCAATAGGTTACACAAAAGGGGCAGAGAGAGAAACCCTTGAAAAAATAATTTTTCCCACAATAAAAGGATTAAAAGAAGAAGGAAGGAAATTTAAAGGGGTTATTTATTTTGGTTTGATGGTAACGGATAAAGGAGTTAAAGTAATAGAGTATAATGCAAGATTTGGAGACCCCGAAACAGGAGCAATACTTCCACTACTAAAGACAGATTTAATGGAAATAATACTTGCAATTATGAACGATAATTTGGCTAGTATTAATATTGAATGGGAAAGCAAGATAGGGTTTTGCGTAATAGTTGCAAGTGGGACATATCCCGGAAAAGTCATTAAAGGTTTTCCGATTTCCATAGGTGATTTGGATAAAAGGATCACTTTATTTCATTGCGGGACTGCAAAGAAAGAGGACAAACTTGTTACGAATGGGGGGAGAGTTTTGTGTCTTTCAACGGTGTCAAACTCAATGGATGAAGCTCGTGAACTTGTTTATTCAGAAATTAATAAGATCTCTTTTGAAGGTGCGAGATACAGAACGGATATTGGGAAAAAATAAAATTCCACCTAACTTAGTTTTATCAACAATTTTCCCAAAATATCCGGTGTTATGTGATAGAAATAAAGTACAAGATACTAGACATATTTTAAAGGGATTATCCTATTTTTTGTATCTATGGCAATTAATTTGTCATAACTACAGATTAAACCTCCTTCCCCAATTTTCATTGTGGGGAAGGCACTTTCCAGAATTTTAAAACTGTTAATATCATTTTTTCTGGGCGTGGATGTTTTTTTAATTTCAACGGGGTAGAGCGTACCGTTTTCGTAGAATAATAGGTCCACTTCTTTTCCATTAGAATCTCTGTAAAAATATAATGATGGCTCGTTTCCCGAGTTAACAATGCTTTTAATTATTTCGTTAAACACATATGTTTCAAATATATTGCCTGCTTGCGCTCCATTCTTAAGTTGCTCAGGAGTATTCCATTTGCATAGATAACACACTAGTCCAGTATCTGTAAAATATACTTTTGGCGTTTTTACTGACCGAGTTGTTATATTTCTAGAAAAAGGCTGAAGAAGATAAATAATATTCGATGTCTCCAAAATGGAGATCCATTTTTTTATAGTAGGTTGGCTGACTCCAACATCTCTGGATATAGAAGCTATATTTAGTAATTCTCCAGTTCTGCTGGCTAGAGCAGTAATGAATTGCATATATGCGAGTTCATTTCCAATTTGTGATAATTCACGAACATCTCTTTCTATGTACGTTCTCAAATATGAAGAATAGAAGTCCCTTGGGAGTATTTCTGGATTCCTATATAGTTCAGGCATACTACCTCTATGGATGTTGTTCCACAATATTTCATGGTTTGATTCTGCAACAGGACTTCTATTATGCAAATAATCTTCCGTAGGTAAAAAGGGTTTATCGAAGGAATCACCCGATATTTCGCGGTTACTTAGTCCGTATAGATTGAAAATTCCAACCCGACCAGCTAAGCTCTCGCTTAAGTTTTTCATTAGATGAAATGCTTGACTTCCGGTCAAAAAATACATTCCATTTTTTCTGTTTTCGTCAATTACTAGCTTAATACTGCGAAAAATATCTGGGCAATATTGAATTTCGTCTAAAATTAAGGGAGTGTGTAATTCTCTTATAAATCCAATTGGATCTGTTTTTGCTTTTTCCAAAAGGATAAAATCATCCAGAGTAAAATAATTATCAGCTATTTCAAGAGTATTCCTTAATAAAGTACTTTTACCCACTTGACGTGCTCCGGTAATCAGCAATGCGGGGAAATGATTCTTTGCAGAATTGATAACTGTGGAAAGGTGTCTTTTTATATACATCATTTACCTCCAACGAGTTGTTATAAGATTATAGAATAATTCTATTAAAAGTTATGTAAATCTAAACTATGACTTAATTTTAGCATAAATTTTATCGTTAAAAAGTTATGCAAATCTAAACTATGACTTTATTTTAACATAAGTTTTATCATTTTTCAAATGTTAAATTTAGTGATAGGAATATTAAAAATGTAGAAATTCTATATCAAGGTTCTTTAATTAGAAAGTAAAAAAGGAGAAGATGCAATGATTTATAGGATTAAGGATTTTGGGGGAAC
>JAQVQU010000092.1 GCA_028701415.1 Clostridia bacterium
GATCGCCGCCACAAGATGGACATTGCTTAATAATGTTTCTTTTTTGCATAATATTTCTCCTTATTTGTGTTAACTCTAAAATAACAAACAAAAAATAGAAAGTCAAGATAATAGTGAAATATTTTTTTACATTTGATATTAAAGTGAAATATTTTTTTAAAATAATAGTGATTTAGTTAAATATGCTATGTTAAAACATTGTACTCTTTCTTTTTCTTTTTCAACATCCAGACAAAGATGAAATATGTTAACACACTATCAAGAGCGGTTCCGCCCGCAAACATTAAGGCTATCTTTATTAAAGAAGGAGAATAAATCCCTGTAACATAAAGAACAAACATAATGCCATAAAATACTGTATTAATAATTAGTGATTGAAAGAGCATATAATTGGTTTTTCCCAAGCCATAAAAGACACTGTCTATTACGTTATTGAATGCTTCTTTCAAGTTCTCTCGAATCTTGTTCCGTTCTAGTTTCTATACAATCTTCTCTGATAAAAGGCAATGGAACAGATGTATTATATAGATCTTTCAATCTTCTTTCTATTTGATAGGGGAATGAAACTAGTAGTTACACTTACCCCCGAAGCGTTGGGGGTTTGGAAGAAGGCTTTAGATGATAGGCTTGAAGTCGCTGCTATAAAAGCGTGGGAGACAATAAACACCATTAATTTATTCAAATTTTACGATTCCATATCCAAACCAATTAAAGCTGTTTCTGTAGTTTTTATTTATTTCTTCACCAGAAAGAAGGTTTTTTCCTAAAGACTCATTTACAAAAAACTCATGGATATATGAATCCAGCACTCTTTCTTGAAAAACATTGTATCTATTTAGTATTTCGAACTCTTCCTTCTTAATACCTACTGCAGAGTGAAAAACATAAGGATCAGCATTCGCAAATACATCTTTAAACCTTGTTTCTCGATAAACACTTATATACAAGAACTGAAATACTTTACTCAATATGTGCTTAAGTACGTTATGAGTATCTTCAACTGATCCACAACTATCGGGTTTAATTTTTGGCTTTAATATTGATTGAACTGCCCCTCTAAAAGAATCCCTGTACCATTTTTTATACATCTTCTTCCTATATTCTTCAGGTATATTGGCTTCAT
Organism: Clostridia bacterium; assembly: GCA_028701415.1. Taxonomy (GTDB): domain Bacteria; phylum Bacillota; class Clostridia; order Christensenellales; family DTU072; genus MWEH01. The sequence goes on from JAQVQU010000092.1 coordinate 1,124, forward strand.
TATTTAAGTGCTTATGTACAATATCTAAAATTTTTGCTTTTGTTATTGTATTATATACAATATCATCGCCTAGCGCTTTTCTAATCTCATCGACAAACTTTTCTCCATCATTTTTCCCGCACTGTAGTTTTTTGATTGGTATATTAACCCCTGATTCATAACCTTTAAGAACTCCATTATAGAAGTATTTTCGTTGCTTTTCATCGTACTCCACAGGGCAATTCGTATCGGCTAATAGTTTTACATTTTTATCAAACTCTTCTTGCACATTTTCATCGTCTATAAGTAAATATATTTTGTAATCATTAAGACCTTTTTCTTGCCCGATTCTTCTTCCTTTGCGAGTCTCAACCGAATATGATCCTTCTTCCGAATCAGGGGGCGTCGTAATACTCGTTGGTTTTGAGAATTTTGTATGGGCAAAAATATTTTTTATTACTGCTGAACACTCTGGATCATTGAGCATATCAGCAATTGTTTGTTCATCGAGCCCTCTAGTTGTTTTACTAATATCCTTAACTTTGTCAGACAAGGGCTTAGAGTTGTATCCAAAAGAAGCTAGCTCATAAAATACTTCCTCTGCAATGGGCTGAGTCATATCTCCATTTAGATAAATTGGAAGATACCTTATTATTAAATTTGCTACTTCGAGTTTAGTATATGATTCTGATGTCTTCTCTGCATAATGAAGTAATAGTGCAGATGCCCTATCAATATTAAAATCATAAACATAACTTTGCTTTTTAATAATCTTACCGTTTTCTACATAAGGTGTTTGAACTCTAAAAATCGATTGGAAATACTGCTCTGGGCTTGTTAGATCTTTAAGGACAAATACACTTGACCATTCTTTTACAGTTACGCCTAATGTTAGTTTATTAACAGTAATGGCAATAGTTCCCAAAGCCCCTCTCTGCTCCGAAGCTTTGATTCTTCTTTTCAAATATTTTAAGGCCTTGTATCCTGCGCCCACTTCAGGAGCAGAAAGATTGATTATCTCATATTTTTTGAAATAACTATCTTCCTTAAGCAACTTTGATAGGGCAATACAGGAATTTATTGTTGGCATCAGCCAAAGAGTGTGCTTATTATTATGAAGCATTTTTTCATTTCTATACGGAAACTCGTATGGAAAGGTGGTTTTCCCTTGTATAACATCTATCCATTTTTTTACATGTTCTTCATATACAAATTTACATTCTTTAGTTGAATCAGAGTCCTTTTCTGTCTTAAAAAAAGCATTAAGTGAAAAGAATTTTTTCTTGAAAATTTTCACTTCTGAACTAAGATCATCCAAAATTCCTTCGAAAAGATTAGCCATATTATACCCAAATATTTTCATATCTGGAAAATGCTCATACTCAGGGTTAACTATTGAAAAATCCAGTTTTTCAGCATTGGGATATTTGTTTTTTTGTTCATCAAAGTACGAATATGTAAAAGAGTTATTATCTGAAAACTCTCCCCGGTCGATAGCCTTAAACGGAGTCCCAGATAAACAAATAGTCTGCAAAGGTATTATTCTTAGAGTATTTATTATGTTATCTGAAGTTTGGGCCTTCAATTTTTTTTGATATTCTAAATCAAGCTCTTCCAAGGTTTCTTGAGTTCTATCATTCCATGCCCCAAAATGATACTCATCTAAAATTAGTAAATCAAAAACCTTGTTCTCAAGTTTTAATATTTTTTCTTTTACCCCTTTTGATTTGGAGTCTTTTCCCAAATAATTCTGCAAAGATAAAAAGAGAACATATGGCTTTTCAGGTGCATCATCTAAACTAAAATCTCGTTTTGCTATATCACTATCCGTAAAATAATCATATTGTTCTTCAATATGTTTTAAATCTTGCCTCCATGAATCTTCAACTGCTGGGACAAAAGTCAAGATTAATACTCTTTTCTTTTTCGTTTCCTCTGCATATTTATACGCAGTATAACACTTTCCGAACCTCATCTTGCAATTCAATAAAAATCTGTTACCCTCGGGATTTTTTTTAAAGTATTCCTTTAAAACATCTACGCATTCTCTCTGTTCTTTTCTTGGGGTATATATGCAAGGAATCTTATCTGCTTCTTGGCTTCTGTAATCAAGAAATACATCCGCAAGATCCTCAAATGTTATATCTGTTCCAGAAAACCATTCTTGGTTTTTATCAACTACTCCCGGGAGTTTATCGAGTATGGCATCGTGAATTGGATGGTCTTTGAATTCTTCATCTTTAACATCTATCGCGATACCCCAAAATAACACCTCTCTATCATATCCATATTTCTCATATCGATCGTTCAGTATACCCTCATGCAAAGCAAGCTCATATATTTGGGCATCTATTCTCCTCTTTATGGAATCCCAAAATTGCTTTCCAAGTTTGCATTTAGCATAACCCAGTTTGAACCCATGTGTTTGATATTCTGGTAATCTATATATATATATTAGGAATAAATCATCCTTGATATCGTTAATCCCATCTAAATCATACTCTTTTTGGACCCCACTAATAAATAGAGAGTCTTTTTCATTTATGCTTGTTGACTTAAAGGTATTTACCGCCTTTGTCATTAATCCATTTCCTTTATATGTTTCTCTATATAATCAATTTCTTCCTGACTAAGTTTATATTTTTCATACAATTCCTTATCCGTCCAAGGCTTGCTAAAATCCTGAATTGGGACAAAAGAGAACTTATCTCTCTTTACTCCCTGTGTATTTTTTTTCATTTCCACTAATAATCTAAAAAACTTGGTTTTGATATAAGTTGCTACATTATTTGTTATTTCTTTACTGGGAAATGGACCTATCATTAAGTACGTCTCAGTACACAAGACCCCTGGTTCCGCAATAATAATTTTTGGTAAATAATCACCAGTTTTTCCAGTCCCAACATTTCTTTGTGTAAAAATTTTCCACATCTCCACAGAATCTCTGTTCTTAGAAATAGGGTATCCTTTGTCAACGTATCTCTCGGCTGGCTTATTGTTGCTTCTACCCAGAATTTTATACCCATCCTTAATTATTTTTTCACTCATTTTGGGTAAGTGATACTTTTCTATAAAATCAAAAACATCCCCGCGTAAGCCATATGGCTTAAGCGGGGATACAAATTTTATAAAACTCTCTTCTGATAAGCTCTGAATCTTAATAACTATCTCCGTCCATCTTGAATCCCTTAGAACAATGTCCGTCTTTAGACTCTTTTCTAATAAAAACCTATATGACTTTTGAAAGATATCACCGTTTTTGTCGTAATTATATATATTACACTCTGAATTATAATCCCTATCCCATAAAAAATAGCACACTCCCCCTTTAATATCACTAACGCTGGGAAAACAGGTATGAGCATCTTCGTAATCATGCATTTCAACTAGACGTCTTTCTTGAAGCATGTGCTTTCTGAATTCATTTACCCCTCCTTTACCATCGCTAATCCATCTTGTCGGAATAATCATTGATAAGTATTTTGGGCCAAGACTAATTGCCTTAAGCACAAACTTGTCATAGACAGCCATGGCACTCGCCCCAAAGCCACCATCAGCTAATTGATACGGGGGGTTTCCAATAATAATGTCAAATTTCATGTTTTTATTTCCTTTAAAAAATCGCTTTTGTAAATGCTCTTCTAGATTATCGTTATGAAGAAACTCATAAGCATAGTGTTCAATTTGATTTGGATCTGTATATTTTCCTTGTTTGGAAGTCCCGCAATATATGCATCTTCCGCCCTTATTGAATGAGTGTTCCGTTATGGGTGTTTTTATGTTGCCTTCGTTGTCATCAAACCAGGTTCCATTACCTATTGCACATCCCTCTTCTTCCTTTGTAAATTTCCTATTTGCAACACCACAATAATAAAGTGTGCGTCGGGCAACTAAAGCTGTGAATTTAGTTAAGCCCAAGCTAAAAAGCATATTCTTCATAATGTGTCTGCGACGGGCTTCCTGATTAGGAATTGCGGTTTTTAAACCCTCGTCAAGACGCAACGCTATTTCTCTCGAAAACACGCCATTCTTATCACATGGGTTCAGCCATTTATATTTAGGATTGCTCCATACCTCAGCGGGTAAAACATCTAAAATTTCGTTGCAAAGTTTTACTGGGGTAAAAATCTCATCATTTCCTACATTGTTTATTGTTTCTAAAATATCAAATTTCTCAATATAGTTATAAGCTTCTTCAACGGAAGACAGTAGTTTGTTTTGGGCTAGTAGTGCTTCGTTCTCTCTTTCTATTATCATTAAAACACTTCCTCTTC
>JAQVQU010000093.1 GCA_028701415.1 Clostridia bacterium
TTTTAGTAACTTGAGCTATTTCTTCGGGAGTTAAAAGACAGGTTTCGACTATTACCTTTAGGATATTGTTTCCTATTCCCTTTTTTATCATTTGTACTTCTTTTAGTATTTCTTCATATTTCTTTTGTTTCAGATCCCCTATATTAATTACCATATCAACTTCTTTTGCCCCCTCAATTATGGCATTATTTGCCTCAAATAATTTCGAAGCTGTAGTTGAATAACCTAAGGGGAATCCAATAACGGTACAGATATTAATAGAAGGACATTTGATGGCAGCATACTTCACGAATCTCGGGGGGATGCAAATACTTGCAGTACTAAACTTCTTTGCCTCTTCTATAAGCAAATCAATATCTTTTTCAGTAGTATCCACCCTCAAACAAGTGTGATCAGTGTGTCTTAGCACCTCATATATTTCATCTTTTGATAGCATTAATACCTCTTGTATCCTTTACTAGTAATTCTATTCCTAGTTTTAAAAAATAACGCATGTGAACGCTTAATCGTTTAAATAGCCTAGTATATGGTTTTCATATATTTCAAGCTCTTTTCAATGCTCTTAAACGGATTAGGTGACAAATCTAACTCAATGACTGCATTTTCAACCATGGCTAGCTCAGCAGATTCCATTATTTCTTTGAAATCCATATTCCCATACCCTATTGCCCGAAATACCGGGACCCCTAAAATTTTCATATAATCTTTTAAATGAAGGGTGTTAATCCGTCCAGATAACTTCTTTATGTAGTCGTTTGGGTTATATCCTCCGACTTTTATCCAAAAGGTATCTGGAATAAACTGAACTTCTTTTTCTGTTTCCTCAATCATTAGGTCGTATATTGTCCTATCATCAAATTTTTGAAACTCAAAATTATGATTATGATATGCTATAGTCATTCCAAAATCCTTCAAATCATTTGAGAGATTGTTTAGTAAATCAATAAACTCTTTTATCCCATCATTATTTTGGCGATATTGCTTGGGCATCATGCCAATTCCCATATTTTTGCAGTTAAAGTTTAAATGCTCCTCCGCAAGTTTAGGAAGATCGTTTTTCATTCTTTCAACTGATGAATGAGTAATACAAATAGGAAGATCGTTATCAATAGATATTTTTCCTAGTTCCTTACTGTCGATATCACACATATGAGAAATTTGAACCACCTCAGCGCCCATAGCTTTGACCCTTTCAAAAACTCGTGGGACGTCTTCTGGTTTTTTCAAGTAATCTCTTAATGAAAATAACTGTACTCCTAGTTTAATTTTTCCCATATAGTTACCTCTGTTATTATTGGCTTTTTCTTTTACTAATAACGAAAGAAGTCGTAATTTTTAACCCTTTATTATTGGTTATTTTTCTATAAGTAGCGAAAAACTTTACGATATTTAGTCAGTATATCCTTTTTTAAACTTTTTTATTAGATACCTTCTCTTCTTCCTTTCTCTTTTCAAGCTCTTTAATAAATTCATCCTCATTTATTGGAAGAACTATTTCCTTTCCTTTCCAACTTGAAAGATAAACTGCATTTGAAAGGGTTAGCCCATTAATTCCTTCTAAACCAGGCGCAATTAGACTTTCTCCAAACAATACAGCCTTTGAAAAATTTCGAATAATATTGATATGTTGCCCAATAACTCCCATCTTAATAGCGTTTGAAAGAGTTGATATCCTTTTTGTCCTCTTTGTATTCGGTATTAAAGGCATAAATCTTTTATTTGTCGCATTAAACTCGCTTTCCTTCGTTTTTAATTTAATAAAGGTAAACTTTTCGGAAAGAAGTCCCTTCCACTCCACAATTATCTGCCCACCATCTCCTGATATTTCCAGTCTATTAGTTCCGGGGAAATCATGGGTACTAGTTACAAATACTCCACTTCCACCCCCTTCATATTCGGTATAAAAAGTAACATCATTTTCAACATTAATGTTTCTTTCTACTCCCACCTTGGCAAAACCATATACCTTACTAGGCATTCCCCCTAGCCACTGAAAAAGATCCAGTTGATGGGGGCATTGATTAATCAATACTCCTCCTCCTTCTCCTTCCCAGGTACCTCTCCATCCACCTTGATCATAATACGCCTGTGGACGATACCAGTTGGTAATTACCCAATTTATTCTTTTTATCTTTCCAAGTTCTCCGCTTTCAATAATCCTCTTTGCTTCCCGATACATAGGATCAGTTCTTTGGTTGTACATAATTCCGAAAACAAGATCCTTCTTTTCTTTTGCAACCTCATTTAGCTCCTTAACTGCTTTAGTATATACTCCTGCAGGTTTTTCACTTAAAACATGTTTACCCGCATTTAAAGCCTTGATTGCGTATTCAGGGTGAAAATAATGGGGAGTTGCAATTATTACAGCATCCACCTCGGAACAAGATATTAAATCTTCTGCATTTGAGAATATTTTTACATTTTTCAAGTTTTTCTCTGCCCAACTTCTTCTCTCTTCGGAAGTGTCAGCTACAGCCGTAAGAACTGCGTTCTTGTCCATCCCATTGTTAATCTTTTTTGCATGGGAATGCCCCATTTTACCTATACCTATGATACCGTATCTTAATTTTGCCATACTAATCCTCCGTTTAAAATTAGGGTAAGTTTAATGCACCCTTTTTTGTTTTTTTTAAATTATCCCTTTTCCATGCCTACTTTATCCATTAAAGCTTCCAGCTGACTATACTGCCAGATAAAAACTTCCTTTCTGGATACTTTTTGCATGCTTTTAATGTTCATTGCTTTATCTACAAGTTTGAAAACCCTGTAACTATTCTTGATAATGAGACTAAGTGGTGGGCAGAGATAGAAGGCTTTCTTTAATAGGGCATATTTCCAAGTGTGAGGTTCCATTGTCAAAAAGCCATTATACTCCCTTTCTTTTAAGTCTTTTAGAATATCTTCGATCCTGCCTTGGCCTAGCCCCAAGGGGACTTCTACGCCATCCAAACAATCCTTCATATGATAATATACTGTATAGTCCCTAGTTTTCAGATAGGCATCATATGGATCCACGTTACATTGAATGTAATTAGAGGCATCATAACAAAGCTTTAAGTTTGGGTGATTAACCCCTTCGTATATCTCTATTGCTCTTTCAGGAACATCCCCATAAATTTTCTTTTCATTTTCATGGATAAGAATTACATCTGTTCCCTCTACCTTTTCAACAAAACCTTTTATTTTTCTAATTACATCAGCCGAATATCCTGCATAATTATCTCTTGGGTCTACAAAAAAGGAGAAAATCCTTATATATTTGCATTCCATTGCTTGTGCAATCTTCACTAAGTTTTCTAGTTTTTTCAGTTGAGTATTGTATGCATCCTCGTTATATAGCCCTATTTTTCCAATTGGCGAACCGATGCTGGAAAACTTTATACCTTCACTATCTAATACGGGTTTGATCTTTTCCATAAACTCCTCGTAAGAATAATCGGCAATGCTTTTTCCGTTTAAACTTCTAGGGCACATATACTTCATTCCTAGTTCTTTGCATATCTCTATTTGCAAAGATAAATCTGAAGCGTACTCATCTGTAAATCCACTAATCTTTACCATTTTAACCTCCTCATTCTATGCCCAGGTAATTTTTTTCCTGTGCGATCCTCTCTTTTAGTATCTTCTCATAATATATTCCATCAACTGGAATCTGTATTTTTCTCTTTTCCCAAGCAGAAACATAAATGGCATTAACCATCTCAACCGCCTGCAATCCATCCTTTAATGGGGATAATAATTCTCCTTTGCCATTAATACTATTAACAAAATTTCTAATTAGAGATGCCTGTTCTCCAAAATCCCTTATAAGTCTTAAAGCAAATTGAAGGTTATATCCATATCTCTTCACTTTTCTTGATACAAACCCATATCCTGACTTGGTTTCAGCATTCACTTCACTCTCGCATTTTTTAAAGGTGTAAACCTTCATTTTGCGATTCTCAATTACTATTCTTCCCTTTTCACCTGAAATCTCCAGTCTATTTGTTCCTCTGAGTTCGTGGGTGCTTGCAGAAAAGGAACAAAATACATCCTCGGGATACTCAAAAAGTGCGATTACATCATTTTCCACAGTGATATTTCTTCCTTTGGTATACATTTTAGCTTCTACTCCTATAGGAAAACCCGCAATCCACTGTAGTAAATCTAATTGGTGAACACACTGGTTAATTAGAGTTCCACCCCCTTCACCCCAAAGACAAGCCCTCCAGCCACCTTGGTTGTAGTACGCTTGAGATCTATACCAGTCAGTTACGATATAGTTCATTCTAATTAATTTCCCTATTTTTCCTGACTGGACTAGTTTATAGGCTTTTTGATGAATTGGATTTGTTCTTTGGTTCCACATCACTGCAAGAACCAGCTCGGGGCGTTTATTTGCCTCTTTCAGGACAGATCTAGCTTCCTCTGCGGTTACGGTCATAGGCTTTTCGCAAAGAACATGTTTTCCCTTCTCAATACAGTATTTTACTATATCCCCGTGAAAATAATGTTGTGTAGAAACAATAACTGCATCGATATTTTCCTTCTCTAGCATTAGTTTATAGTCTTCGTATGTCTTTGTCCTACCATGTTTTTTTATAAAAGAGGAAAGAGCTTCATCTTTGATGTCGCAAATGCAAGCAAGAGTGGCACCTTTTATCAGCCCCAACTTCAAGTTTCTGGCATGGATGCTTCCCATCCTTCCTACTCCAATCACTGCCACCTTTACTTTCATGTTGCTCCTACACCTTTATGTTGTTACTATACCTTTTTGTTGTTCTTATACCTTTTCATTGTTACTATACCTTTTTGTTGTTCTTATAACTTAACTTTGCGACTATAGATCTACGATACGACTATAGATTTACGATACGACTATAGATCTTCGATACGACTATAAATTTACGATACGACTATCTATTTATCTTGTACTTAATATTTTACCATAACTTATATATGTAAACATATACTATGATTTTTAAGGATCAATTTAACTCTTACAAAAGCATTCGTTTAACTAAACTTATTATGTTTAGACACCGGAGTATGCGCTGAATCCACCGTCTATTGGGACTACAATTCCTGTCACAAAGCCACTTGCTTCATTGTTTGTTAACCACTCAATTGTTCCTAATAATTCTTCTGGCTCACCAAATCTTCCCAGGGGTGTATTTCCCAATATCTTCTTTGATCTATCAGTAAGCGACCCATCTTCTTTGTATAACAACGTCTTATTTTGGTTTGTAGAGAAAAATCCAGGAGCAATCGCGTTTACTCTCATACCTACTTTTGCGAAATAAACGGCAAGCCATTGAGTAAAATTAGAAACTGCCGACTTTGCCGCAGAGTAAGCAGGTATCTTTGTAAG
>JAQVQU010000094.1 GCA_028701415.1 Clostridia bacterium
TGCTTAAGAACCTAAGTCAATACCCCAATTTTTGCAAACTAAATATTTGATATAAACGGTTATTTCACAAAATAAACGCAAGATTAAGAGAAATAGAATTTAAAAAACAATTATAGGAGGGTAAATTCGGTCTTTCATTATTTTTTCAAAGAGAGTAATATATATTAGAAATCTGATTAGTTAATAATGGAGGTCTCGTTTTGAGAAAAGATAGTTTAAAAACATTCTTAAAGGAAAATAAAAAATTGATAATTATAATTATTTCTGTGGTATTAGTTTTAGCACTTGGGAGCACTGCTCTCGGATTATTTGTTAATGTGGGAATAGATGTAGACATATCATCTATTGAGAAAGTAGGTACGGATACAGTTGTTGTTCCCGCCGCAAACGGAGAACCCTTATCTTTATACAAACCTGACGGAAATGGTGGGATGTCTTCGGAGCCTTTTAAAATACTCGCTTTTACAGATACTCATTTCGATACCTATCGAAAGAAGGGTAAATATACAATGGAATATATGGTTGCAAACATACAAAGAGAAAAGCCTGATCTGGTAGTTTTTGTGGGAGATATAGTAACCTCTTCCTCAAATAGAAAAAGGGCGGAACAAATAGCTGAGGTGATGGAAAAACTTGAAGTATACTGGGTTACCGTTCTGGGAAATCATGAAGGAGATAACTTCAGAAGTATAAGCAGGGAGAAATTTATAGAAATATACTCATCTTATCCCCATTGTTTAATTGATGCTGGGAAAAAAATTACCTCAGATAATGAAGAAGTTTGGGGGAACGGGAACACTCAAATTAATGTACTAACTGAAGGAGGAGTTGTTTCGCAGTCTTTATTCTTTATTGATTCCGGTAATCGAGTAAGCAAAGAAGATGCTCAAACATTGAACATTGATACTGAAAGTTATGATTTTGTGAAAGAGAGTCAAATTAAATGGTATGAAGAAAGAGTGGAGGCTTTACCTGTTGGAACAAAATCAATGATTTTTGTCCATATACCTTTGCCCGAATATCAAGAAGGAGTAGATGATGCGGTGAAAAACCCGGATGGGACTTTTGATTATGAAGCAACCTCAGCTAAAGGGACAAAGGTGCTTTTTGGTAAGTCAAGGGAAAGTGTTAGTTCTTCCGATTATAACAGTGGTTTTTTTGATTCCATTGTCTCTAAAGGAAGCACTCAAGCAGTTATATGTGGCCATGATCATGTCAATAATTATCGAATTCTATACAAAAATGTTTTGCTTTGTTATAACAGGTCTTCGGGATATAGTAGCTACAGTGTTGTCACCAATGGAATGAGCGATAAACTAGAACAAGGAGCTTCTATTTATTACGTTAATCAGGACGGAACCCTTTCTTTTGGGGATATTATTAACCGAGATTACTTTGATGATACCGAAGTAATGAAGTTGTATTAAAAAGTTACTTTTTATTCAATATAGCAAGAACACCTGTGATTTTTAGTCATGGGATGAATTGCCAACGATAAATTAGATATGTCAATTAAAAAAACACTAAAAACCCACGAGCTGTTTGATTCGGATATTTAAGCAATTTAAAAATGGCAGGTTCTTTTTGTTCTTTAGTAAGATAGATCTGCAAGAAGTTTTTAAGATGAGAGATTATTTCTTTTGAGAGGTAATCCTAGATAAAATGCGCCAATTTTTTTAAGAAAAACGAATTGATTATCTAAGTATATCAAATTTCTCTCGCCCTTTCCCTAGGGCGGGTCTATCTCTTTTTGCTTCTTTCTTTCTCCTGATTACTTCTTTCTCTAACTATCTTTCCTCTATTGCAGAAAAACGGAACAATCTCCCACCAAAATTACTTTTTTTTTATAATTTCTAGAAATTTGTGCAGGTATTGACCCATACATGTGCTTATATATATAATTATAGTATCTATGTTCTCAGTATTGAGGATTGGGGGAGAAGTATGAGTAATAAAACTATGAACGTTATAAAAATCCAAAGGACCTCGGTCTACGATGGAAATGGTATTAGAACCACCGTTTTTTTTAGAGGATGTCCGCTTAGGTGTAAATGGTGCCAAAATCCGGAAATGCTGAGCAAAGAAACTCCTCTATATGAAAAGAACACATTAGATGATGTTTTAGAAGAGATTTTGAGAGACAAGGAGTATTATCTTGCTTCGGGTGGGGGAGTAACTTTAAGTGGTGGTGAACCGCTTATTCAGGATGCAGAGAATTTGGTGGATTTATTGTCAGCACTAAAAAAAGAAGGGGTAGATACAGCTGTTGAAACTACCCTTTGTGTTCCTTACTCTACTATAGAGAAAATATTACCTTATGTTGATTTATTTCTTATAGATATCAAAGTTGCGGGGAACAGTGAAAAGCACAAAGAATTGACTGGTATAGAGGACTCTTTAATCCAAGAAAATCTTAAAAAAATTACAAAAACCGGGGCCAAAATAAGGTTCCGTATGGTTATGATACCTGGATTAAACGATAAAGAAGAAAATATCAAGGCAATGTCTGAACTACTAAAATCCTTGGGGTATGATACTATCGAGATTTTGAAGTACCACAACATGTACGAAGAAAAGGCAAAGAGACTCAATCTTGAAATACCCATGTTAAACATTACTCCCGAGCAAAGCCTAATTTCTTTAAAACAGGGATTGGAGTTTTTCCAGAAATATGGAATAAACGCATATAATATCAAAGAAAACAGCATTAAGAGGACGGCTGAGTTTACCGATAGGGTAAATCAGATACAGCAAGACATTCGTAATGCAGGGAGATCTTTGTGTATAGAGGTTGATAAGTTAAAAACCCAGTTTTATAGGAAAAATGGTTTTAAAGAGCCGGTGCATATCCATAGAGCAAAAAGATTGAAGTATGTTCTAGAAAACAAATCTATCAATGTCTACGACAAGGAATTACTTGTGGGCAACTTTACCTCCAAAAGATGTGGAGGGCAGGTGTGGGTAGAGCAATATGGTGTGCTTGATGTTTCGTTTTTATATAAAATTAACAAGCAAACTCCAGTATCCTTTAAAATTTCTGCGAAAGATAGGTGGTATTTCTATACAAGAATGGCACCATTTTGGTTAAAGAAAAGCGTTCTTGGTAAGGTAAATGATAAATTATCTAAATTAATGGCGATGCTTGGGCGAAGCGCGGAAATGATTGCAGGATTTAATAATAACATGGCTGCAATCGCTCATTTTATTCCCAATTACGACCGAATTCTAGAGAAAGGAACAACTGGACTTATTGAAAAAGTTAAGGAAGAGGCAAAAGCTCATCCAGAAAATGATCAAAGCTTTTACGAAGGAGCTGTAATCGCGTTAGAAGGTTTAGCAAATTGGGCGGATAGATACAGCTCACATTTGACAGAAATGGCGAATAATGAAAGTGGTGCCGAAAGGAAAAAGGAACTTGAAAAAATGGCAGCTATTTGTAAGAAAGTTCCAAGATATCCCGCGGAAACTTTCCATGAAGCGCTACAAGCAATTCTTTTCATACAGATAGCGATTTGTAATGAAGCTTACGAAAACGCAGTTAGTTTTGGTCGACTCGACCAAATCCTGTATCCTTACTACAAAGCTGATTTGGAGGCAGGAAGAATAACTTATGAGGAAGCAAAAGAACTTCTCGCACTCTTCACTTTAAAGATAGATGAGGTCATATTAGTCAACGATGGGGATAGTTTTTTAAACATTGCTAAATTGTTTGAGACTCTATCTGTCGATCAAGCCCTGACTTTTGGAGGTACGGATAAAGAAGGAAATGATGCAACAAACGATCTAACATATATGCTAATAGACGCTTGTGAATTGCAACCTTTAGCGATAAATATGTGTGCCCGAATAAATAAAAATAGCCCCAAAAAATATTTAGATAGATTGGCGGAAATATATATAAATGGTTGCCCTATGCCCGAATTATTCAGTGATGAAGAGTATTTTGATGCAATAGTTAGAAAGCATGATACCACTCTCGAGAATGCTAGAAATTACGCAATAGTAGGATGCGTTGAACCAATAGCAAGCGATGATCATTTTGGGAATACAGACAGTGCGAACGTTAATGTGACTCTTCCTTTGTTGCAAGCTATAAAAGGACATGAACACGACTTATGGAATTATCCTAATAAACAATATCTAAAGTTGGTAATAGATAGATTTTTCGAATATTTCTTTGGGAAATATAAAAAATGTCCTTATTGCCGGATGATGGTCAACTTAAGAAACAAATCAATTGAAAAACGCAAAATAAAGAAAGGAATGTATATTTATAATCCGCCCTCTTCAATGGAGGAACTGCTAGATAGATATAAAGTCAGATTGCAAGCCATAACCAATTCAGTTTTGGCCGACCAACAAAGGATAATCAAAATTCTGGGAGAGCATTTTACAACACCCTTGGCTTCCTCTCTATATGATGGTTGTTTGAAAAGAGGAAAATGTGCCTATCAAGGGGGGACAGATTTTATCAGCAGTGGCATTCAAGGAGTCGGGATAACTGATGCCGCCGATTCTCTTTATGCTATAAATCAGCTTGTTTTTACTGAAAATAAATACACTATGATGGAGATAATAGAGGCTATAGATTCAAATTACCAGGGAGAAAAGAATCAAAAAATACTTGGTGACATTAACGCCATTCCTAAATTTGGGGACGATTCTTCAAAAGCTCCAGCTAAATGGGTCGATCTAGTTCTCGGATTATGGAATGATGCTCTTGCGAATGTCCCCACCCCTGATAGAGGAGGAAAGTACGTTGCTGGGTATTATGCACTAAATGTGAACGATCGTTATGGATTGAAAACACAGGCTTTGCCATCCGGAAGGTTAAAAGGAGTTCCTTTAGCTAATAGTGTTACTCCCCATTATGGTATGGAAGAGAGCAATTTAATGTCCTCTCTAAACGCAGTATCAGCAATTAACTATAAGGATCTTGCTCCAAATGGCACAACTGTTACTTTCCACATAGATTCGGCATTGTTCCCCGGTCAAGAAGGGATAGAGAATTTATCCAGTATATTCAAAGTCTTTTTAACTACGGGGGGAATGCAATTCCAGCCTAACGTAATAAGCCGAGATATCTTGATAGATGCCTATAATAACCCGGAAAAGTATAAGTATTTAATGGTTAGGGTAGCAGGGTACTGCTCATATTTCAACGAACTTTCTGATGACCTGAAGAAAATAATCATCAATCGCACCTGTTATGTTTGAACTTCTCATCACTAAAGTGTTGAGATTCCTACTTCATAGACTTCGTATTCTCCATCTCCATAGGCGTAACTTCCTGTAGTCCCTACAGTAGTATTATTTTTTTTAAGTACTCAATAATCTAA
>JAQVQU010000021.1:0-2492 GCA_028701415.1 Clostridia bacterium
TCTTATTTTAGAAACTATAATAGGGTCGCTGTATATGACTGCCCTAGCCTTCTTGACTTCTCGTCGGGGATTACTATTTCTATGTCTGAACCTTCTATTTTTAGAACTTCTTGAGCTTTAATTAGTAACGTATCTCCCCCTTTTCCACTTGCTACCCGACCCAATAAAAGCACTTTTTTTAGGGGGTAAAAATTCTGATACCATAGGATGGAATACCCGAAATATTCTCCTAGTTTTTCAAATATTTCTATCCCTCTTTTTTCTCCTGCATTAGTCAGATTTTGAACTGATTTAAGCTTTTCAGCAGGGGACAGTTCTTCATTAATTTCAATCCTCAATTCCTTGGCAAGGCGTATTACTGCATCCTGCGAATGATATGCGCTACCCACTCCTTTATCCCCGCTCCATTCGTCCTTTGGCGCATTAATATTTGCATCTACAGGGGCAAAAGCAAGTTCATTAAGATACCCCTTAATATTGAAGTTTTCATCTACATACCCCGCAGCCTCGCTTGTTCCCATAGCTATTCCTAATATTCTTCCCTCTCCCAAAGAAAAAGCTCCTGCAAGAGCCGCGACATCTCCATCGTTGGCTACTTTGACTGGACAGCTATACTCTTTTCCAAGGTTTTTATAAATCGGAACTATTTTTTCGGGATAAACTTCCTCAGGGACTTTCAGGAATAGAGAAGCCACCCGGATCTCATTATCGACAACTATTCCTGCAGTAGACACCCCTATTGCATCCACCCTTCCGCCTAAGGCATCCTTTGCCCTATTTATACTGTCCTTTATCCCGTTTATGTGATACTCTGGGTCTGAATTTAGCTTTGGAAACCATATATCTTCAGAATCAAAAACAACCTCACCATCAATCGTCGATGTAACCTTTCTGTCTGATCCACCTGCATCAAAGCCTATCTTATACCCTTTCTTTTCCATTGATGCTTTAAGCGGGATTTCTTTTTCTTGAGGAAACTCGCTTTCTTTTACATCAATAAATTCCAGATTTCTTCCATATACTTTACCCATGAATTCGTAGTCAAAGCCCCTCTCTCCATTTGGAGAATAGATTTTTCTCAGCCCTCCGGATATTCGGTTATTGCCATAAAGATAAAATTTATATCCTCCATACGCCCAAAGCATAAATTTGACTATTCTCTCTATATAGGAAAGATTCTCTTTCTCATGCCCACTAGGGTAAATGTAGGTCTTGTAAACCTTAATTTCTCCCTCTCCTCTCTCTAAAGCAAGCATAAATTTTTGCTTATTTGATGGTAAAGAGGATAGAAACTCCTTTTGCCAAAGGTACATCGGTTTATATTCTTTATCCAGCATATCCTTCTCCTACTATATATATTCTACTACAATCTAAAACTCATTTTCAAAGACGCTCTATCTTATGCCCTCTCCAGAGTCCAGATTTCCTCATGGTATATAGTATCACCCTTCCCAATAGATACCAGCGGAGACAGAGTTTCTACCTCATGAATAAGTTTACTGGTATATGTCTCCACATTACAGTTCATATCAGGGTATTCTCCCTCTTTTACCTCAAAAGTCTTGGTAAATGTCTCCTTTCCCAAAGTATAAATTATCTTTCCTTTATCCGTATAAAATCCAACTTTAAAAGGATTACTTGCCCTATCATTGCTCTGAACAGTCAGTTTATCATCGCTAAAAGAAAACCTTTTATCAGAAATAGAGGCGTATGGCCACATGACCAAATTACGGTTAGGAAGATATCCCGTATCTTTTTTAGGCAGATATGCCTCCATTTTCCCTCCCGGTTTCAAAACAGTTAGTGCCCAAAGAGCAATCTTTTTAGGGTCTCCGGTATTAGTTAGAGACATGGAAACACTAACTTTATTATCTCCCAAAAAAGATATCTTTAACGAGGATCGAAGTCCCACTTTAGGCCAAGCCCTGGGGAAAAACTCAACGCTGTTTCCTTTAATTTCGTATGGAACAGGATCATTATCCGGGATATAGGTAGTTTCCCCTTCGGGAGAAGCCCAAATGCGATGTCCCCCATATAAATGCCATATATTTCCTTCTCCAAAATACTTAGAGACATCCTTAGATACTTCGTCATTTAAGTCATTAAACATTATATTTTGTCCCAATCTCCTAGAAAAATGGATAATTCTAGGTCCAACATCAATTGTAACGGACATCAAGAGATCCCCATACTCAAGTTCCAATGTTTTCCCAAGAAAGCATAGTCCCTCTTTCCCTTTTAAAGTTTTCATTCTCTCCTCCTATCTTGTTCTCCTAATTCTCTTTTCTCTGCCATGGAATATTGAAAGTATATTTATTCTTTCATAATATCCCATAATTACTTTTAGTATAAAGGCTCCTTCTTTTTGCTAAAACAAATAACCTATCTTTAAAATATGTATTTTGTATGCAACTGTTTTTCGAAGTATATTGCCAAAACGACTAATATATGGAAATAACCCAATATTGCTAAAGGGATATCTCCATCTTTTT
>JAQVQU010000021.1:2592-14327 GCA_028701415.1 Clostridia bacterium
TATCTCCATCTTTTTTCTCTTATGGAGAAGTTAAATAAACCCTCACATAAAAGTATATTCCGGAATGTAAAATATCAAGAGATTTATTTGTAAGGCCTGATATGACCTGATTCTCGATCTCGGTAATGTAAGTAATATACTCAGAATGGAATATAAAATAGGAATAGGGGATATCCTCATGTTCTTCGTTATATCTCTCATGCAAATCGGTAAGGTATTCCTCAGAAAGCATAATCTCTCCCCAAAGATCCTCTTCGCTTCCAAGTTCTGCGGGAATATATGTCGACAAGTAATATGTAAGTTCATCATCTGAATCAATTAGTGAATCGTATTCAGGTTCTGCTGAAATATCTTCCTCAAAGCCTCCCGGATATGACTCGGTTTCGCTTTCTGGATATACTCCGTAAACATTTCTCGTATTCGCCGCTTCTTCATCTGTCAAGAACAAATACTTATGGGATAACATCTCATAGTACCCAGGTTCGCTCTCCCAAGTCGCTTCTACTGTATCGCTTGCCCAGGTAGCATCGGCAACGTACCATCTTCCATCTACCATTACTTTGTTCCATGCGTGTCCTATCTGTGTGGGACCAGACAATAGTCCGGTAAGCTTGTAGTTATTAATTCCTTCCATACTAAGTAGCAAACTCATAGCTTTAGATATGCCATCACATACTGCTGTTCCTCTCAATATTTCAGTAACGTTCCCTTGTTCATCGATAATTCCCTTGAAGACTCCTTCAAGGAAGAAACTATCCGAAGTAGAATCATATCCTCCCCCTCCTTGAGTTGCATCAAGTAAAGAGTGGTTGTATCCTACATTTTCAGAAAGCCAGTCATATATTGCGTGAACCTTTTGTTCGTCGCTCATTCCAGATGAGATGATTGTATACAAAACTTTTCTTGCTATTCTGTAAATCTCTTCAGCACTGCTCCCCTCAGCGACCACAGGTTTATATCCATTGATTGTTGCCCAGAAGAGTTCGTTACTTGTAGAAACCTCATACTCAAAGAGCAAAGAATCTATCGGAAGAAGTTCCTGTTCTCCTCTTGGTATTTCAGCATAATGTGTTACGTAATTTAACTCGGTATATGGAATCTCATCTTCAAAGGAGGTGGGGGAATCTGCAGTATTTAACAAGAGAGAGAATTGGTTTCTTCCTCCCCTGATTTGAGTGTCTCCCCAGTACACTCCATACGAAGTTGATTCAACATAGGTACCCATTGAGTATGCAAGCAAATCATACAGATTTATGATGCCCGTATCCGTAGAGCTGGGTTGAGTCGCAGCACCTTTTGTATATACCCCCTCGGGCAGATTGTCCGCAATAATGGGAATCATAAGGTCAAATGTATATGTGTTCGTGCCTGTCTTCAACGCCTCATCTTCCGGTCTAAATATAGCAATGTAATTTAGCAACTTCCCGAAGTCCTCTATGCTACTTATATATCTGTTAAATCCCGGTATGATTTCATCAAAATATGGATAAACTAATGTGGAAATTGTTCCTGCTTGATAAGTAGTCCATTCTGACCAATTATATCTTCCACCCTTAACTCTATATGAGAAAGCCTCATTGAAAGCGGCCCTCTCTAAGTCAATATACATTCCGTTTTTATCAAAATTATCTTCATGATCAGGATTTGTTGAATCATAAGTAAAATACTCCTCACTTCCTGGGGCTCCTTTCTTTATTTCCACCCTGTATGAAGTGTTATACGGAAGTGGATCCCAAGATATGTACGGGTAATATTCCTCACCCACTTTTTTGCCCTCTAATGAAAGTCCAAATATGTCTGTGCCATAGCTTGCAGTGGATACACTGATAGATAAAGTGTTGGAATATACTCCCGATGAAATCCCTTTAACCACTGCCATGGCTTTCATTGTATAAGTACCCGACTCCCTAAATACATAGTCGAGGTCCGGAATGGTAGACATAGCACCAGTTGATCTTCTAAACAGGATTTCATTATTTGAAGGGGTAGTGATTTCCCATTTATAACTTTCGGGTGGGAAGACTGAATCAGCATAGGTGGCACCTATTAGCAGAATATCTCCTGTTGCAAAAGTCGTATCAGTATTCCAAATATCTATATTGAAATTCTCAAGTGGGTAATATACGTTTATCTCGCTTGACTGTAAAACTTGTATTTGCGAGCTGTTTTCAAGTTTAGCTACTATTCTGTATTTTCCACTTGGCAGATTGCCCGGAATATAGTTCAAAACTGGATTATCTTTAACCCCTACCGTGTTAATAGGGGTGTTATTTACATACCATGTGATTCCTGGGGCGGGGTCGCAGACATTATCAAGTCTATTTAATACAAAACTTACCATTTCTGAAGATCCCACCATTTGGTTCAATGCGGAAGTATCGGTAATCATATCCAAACGATAGTTCAGAGGAGCATAAATAACGCTTATTATCACATGTGCTGTTATTTCCACCTTGGAGCCTTCTGGTCTTGAAACCGCCCATATATCAACTACACCAATAGAAAGAGGGGTCACTACCCCATCCCTGCTCACCGTAGCTATACTATTATCTCCAGTTCTGTATGTTAGATTTCTTCCCTTCAACGCGTGAGTGGGCTTAAAAATTGGCTCAAGCTGCACCGAACCCTCGTGGAGCTCTATCTCCATCTCGGAATCCTTAAAAAAGAGGTTTTCTACTGGAACGCTTTCAATTATTACTTGAATTTGCAGGCTAATTTTGGGGTTGTCCGCACTGATAAGTCGTATTGGAATTGGGATATTATTCCCATAATCATCAACTTTTAAAGCTCTCGCAAACAACTTTCCATCCATGGATATGTTTAAATAATCCCTGTCTTCAGTATTGACGTGCTTGTAATAAACTCCCTTATTTTTTGCATCAAAAGGATAAACTATTGGCTCAAGTTGAAATTCTCTGGCGTCCCCCTCGGGAGCAAGATATACCGTTGTATCCTTGACCTGTATTTGAGTTACCTCGGCTGTTGCGATTAAATTCTCTCCACAACCTTGAAGAGACAAGATTATTGCAACCACGAAAATGACAAGGATTATTGTAATTAAGCCGGTTTTTTTCATACTTTAATTATTTCTCCACAGCCTTACGGCTTTTCCTCAATCCTTATCCATCTTCCTCACGCGAAAAAGAACATGCGAGTGCGCATGAGGTGATTTTATTATATCAACGCGCGTATATTATGTCAATGTACGCATTGTGTACTAATATGAACTGTATCTAAAAGTTTAAAAAAAGAAAAAAGGGAAAAATTCTTTATTAACGATGAAAATCTGTTATTTTTTAAAAGGTAAAAATCCTTTGTTAACGACGAAAATCTGTTATTTTTTAGAGGAAAATTTAACTTTCTTAGTATATGAAAGCAGTAAATTAAGGCCCACAAAAACTACAACTGATGCAGCTAAAACAACAGCCATTATATCTGGACCTATCATCTTGCCGAACATGTTAAGTTCAATTGAGTATCCCCCCTTTATTCCATCAATCACTTGGGGAGGAAGAGATCCATCTATTCTCAGTTGCTCAAGGGGGCTATTCATAAAAAAGTTCTTAAGTAATCCTGCTGAATGGCTTCCTGGGATGGAAGAAGAAATGTACTGAACTGGCTTTGCCATCATTCCCATGGGCATGTAAGCTCCGATAAAAAAACCTAGGGTAGAACTAACCAGTCCTACTACTGCCCCCACTTGAGCTTCGGTCTTTAAAAAGGAGCATATAAAAACAGTAATCAAGGTTGAGGACAAACAAGACAAAACAACCGTGCCTATTATACCCATAACATCCGAGAAAGATAAATACCAACCCCCACCTAGTGCCAAAAACAAAAAAGCTACTATCATTAATCCGGTTAGAGATATGATTGTAATCGTGAAATTGTATAAAAAATAACTAAATGTAATAATCCATTTTTTTATGGGTGAAGTCAATAGATCGTTCTCTGTTCCTCTCTCCTTATCCCTAGCCATTATTGTATTTGCGCTCAAGGAAACCGATATACATGCAGTTGCTAACATACCGCTAAGCATCCAACCATCTATAAACCCTTTTATTGCTTTTTCAGGGGGAGTAATCTGTGCATTTACAAAAATATTAGTAATTGAGTTTGACTGTATATCCCCTAAGAAGACAACGTATAACAGGAGTATTATTAAAGAACCAAGTAGAGAAAAGAATACCGTTGCCTTATCTTTATAGTAAATTATCACGGCTCTTCTTGTAAGTTGAGCAAGAATATTTAAATCATTTTTTAATTCAATCTTTTTCACTTTATACCTCTAACTTCTTCCCAGTAGCATTCAAAAAGACATCATCCATATCCCCCTTGAAATATTCAAAATCATTTGAAAATTGAGGGTAAGAGTTCAATAATTCAATTGCCTCATATCCCTTTTTAAGGCGGATTATATAACATTCGTTTTCATATTTGAAAGAATAACCAAGTTTTGATAAAATTTCTTCCGTTTCGGAGGATTTATTAATATATAACCTCAAATACTCTCCAGAATATTCTTTCTTTAAGTTATTCGGGGTATCGTTTGCAATAATCTTTCCAGAATCAATTATGACTACATTATTTGCCTTTTCTGACTCTTCCATATAATGGGTGGTCAAAAACACTGTCATATTTTTTTCTTTTCTAATTCCGTTTAAAATATTCCAAATCATTTTTCTGGTCTTTGCATCCAAACCGGTAGTCGGTTCGTCCAAAAACAAAATCTCTGGGTAATGAATGAGCCCCCTCGCTATATCTACTCTTCTTTTTTGCCCTCCACTAAGTTTACCAAGGGGTCTTTTCAAAAGATCCTCAAGCTCTAGAAGGGAACTGAGTTCCTTGATTCTTTCATCACATCCTTTTCCGTGTAATCCATAAAAACTGGCTCTAATTGCCAAATTGTCTCTAACCGATAAAAGAGGATCCAGAACTGAATTTTGAAAAACAACCCCAATTCTGTTTTTTATTGTGCTAGGGGCCTGGTCAAGATCGATGTTGTCAATAACTACTCTTCCTGAATCCTTTCTAAGTTGTGTGCAAAGTATATTTATTGTTGTGCTCTTCCCCGCCCCATTAATCCCTAAAAAAGCAAAAAGAGACCCCCTTTCAACAGTAAATGAAATATCATCCACTGCTTTAATGTCTCCGAAATATTTAACCAAATTGTTTATTTCAATAATTTTCCCCATCATTTATTCCCTTTTCTCTTGCCTGAAAAGAAGTTTTTCTCTTTCTCAGTTATTTCTAAACAAATATATTTTCCACCGCAGTTTCTACTTCAATTAGATTATTTTCTTCTTAAAAAATCAATCAGGATTATAAAAATTCTTATTTGCTTTGCTTTCTTATTCCGTTCATGACTCTTCCATTCTCTTTAAAAGCCCTACAGTAAGAATCATCCACTTGCATTTCCATAACAAACGACATTATCAACAATTGTATAAAAAATGTGGGAGGGAAAAATAAGATAGGATCTATCATCGCGTAACCTTCAAAAATCCACATGCACGCAAGCAAAACATAACAGTAGGGGCTTTTTTCAATAAAAAACGTCCTATATCTTGCATAATAATAGTATGCATAACACAATAGCCCAACTATTCCCGAACACGCAGCGATTTGAATTATTGTGGAATGGAAAAGGTAGGGAGAGAAATTAACATGCTGGAGACCAATACCAAAATCCCAACCTGAGCCGAAAACTGGATGTCTCAAAAAAACATTCAATCCATAAAGGTAAATATCAAATCTTCCATTATCATCCATCCCAAAGCTACTAAGTCTTTCTATAATTGTATGGAAGAAAGTCTGGTAAAAACCTACAAATATCCCTATAGCAACGCCAAAAACTGCTCCGAATGTAAAAGTCATCTGGAGTTTATTTTCCGACTTAATAAAGACATATACAGATAAAATTACCATTCCTATTGTGGAAAACAAGAGTGCTCCTCTTGAACTCGCCGAAACCATCAGCATGAATTCTAAAGCAGCTTTAAGAATAAATAAAAAGGTATATTTGTTTTTGCTGATTATGAAATAAAAATTAGCAGGCATATATAAAATCAAGGTTGCCGCTACTGGATTGGGGCTTCCCCATCCCAAATTCAAGCCTTTATCCGAAATACAAGTCATTAATGCCTGGAAACTCCCTAGGTTAATATAAAAAACAATAATTTGGATGCTAACCACAAGGCCAGCTGCAACCATCATCTTCATTAGGGTTTTAATAAGCTTTCTCCTGTCCTTAATCTTGTCCTTCCCCACGGCTAGAAAATAGATAAATGCAAAAGACAAAACTATGAATAAAGCAGCGTAAATAAGCATCCATGTCCAGTTTCTCCACCACTTAAATAATCCACCTAAAATCATTGGGATTAGTATTAAAAACATAGAAAAAGTGGTTTTTCTCATTTTACCCGGTTCTAAAACTTCCTTAAAATTTGGTTTGAACCTAATCAAATTAAAAACTATAGATAAAACCAATACTATACAGGGGTAAATTAGCCAAGCATAATTTGAAAACTGCTCTTGTGCTTTTATATTTGCAGTTGGCAGCATAAAAAACATCAAAGCAAAAATGGGTGTACTGTCTGGGCAAGTACAAAGCATAAAAATTGTCATAATAATCATTATGAATAGAAAATATACCCATGCTCCATCCGCCCAAACGGAAATCACCCATCCAGAAACGGACAAAAATGCCATTATGAGAATAAACAAATCGGAATGAAAAAATCTATTAGATAGTTCCTCTATCTTCTTCCATGTAGCAGATACTTCCATATTTCTCCTATCAAAAACCCGCCCTTTTTCAAATATATGTTACTACTATTCCCAGAAAAGTGCCACAAATTACAGGGTGTAATATTATTGCCATTCTAACGTCGGCCAGTGACAAATTGTTTTCCGTTCAGTACAAGTGTATATCACTTCTTAATCGTTTTCTGTTCCGTACAAATGTTTATCACTTCTTAATTGTTTTCTGTTCAGTACAAATGTATATCTCTTCCTAATTGTTTTCCGCTCCGTACAAATGTATAACATTTCCTAATTGTTTTCCGTTCAGTACAAATGTATATCACTTCCTAATTGTTTTCCGTTCAGTACAAATGTATATCACTTCCTAATTGTTTTCCGTTCAGTACAAATGAATATCATTTCCTAAATTGTTTTTCGTTCAGTACATTTGTTAATAATCTTTCGTTATTGTATAATGCGCGTATGGAAATACATTTCATGCCCGTATATTCGGAACCAGATTCTATAGAAAAAGCTAAGACTCTTCCCGCCGAGGTTTTAGCGTTCATTGGGGACGCTGTTCAAACTTTGTTTGTTAGAACTAAGTTTTCAAAACAGAGAAACTGCAAAATACAGACCCTTCACAATTTGGTTTCTAAAGAAATCAATGCGACTAGCCAAGCAAATGCTTTAAAAAATATTGAATCCTTGCTAAATGATGATGAGATCTCTGTTTTTAAAAGATGCAGAAACTCCCATAAGCAAAATATTCCCAAAAACAGTTCAGTAGCATCATACAATCTAGCTTCTGGTTTTGAGGGAGTTCTTGGATACCTTTATCTTACTGGGCAAAAAGAAAGGCTATCTGAGTTAATGGCAGTGGCTTATCCTGAAGAGAACAAATAGAACCGTTTTTTGCGCTTTTCTCCTTATTAAACCTAATATTCTTGGACTAGACACCACTAGCTCAAAAAATATGATTAATCATCTTGTAATGTAAGTTTATTCTTGCTTAATGCAAATGACAAATCACTTTTTGTATCCGAAAAGCCCTATAGTTATGCTTACGTAATTTATCCGTTTTTATAGCTATAGAAACATGGCCATATATAACGGAAGATATAAAATACCATCTTTTTTCATCAGGTCCTTAGAGTACAGAACATATGGATTTCTAATTTTTCCAGAGAATTTTCTTCGAAATTTATCAAGAGAGGAATGAAATCGGTAATCCCCGGATTTTACTTCCACTGGAGATATCTTTTTATTTTCTGATATAAGAAAGTCTATTTCCATATGATTTTCTCTATTTATGTTGTCGCTACGTGAGTAAAAATATAGCTTATGTCCACGACATCTAAGCATCTGAGCAACAGCGTTTTCCATTATCATACCCTCGTTCACATCGAGTTTATTAAACAATATTGCCTTGTAAAGATCATTGTTAGTAAATGATGAATCCATAAAAGCGTGCGTGACTAGAAGGCCGGTGTCAGCCATATAGCACTTTTGCTTGGAATAATCAGCGCTAAGAGCAAGGCCAACATTTGGGTCTGTAGCATTGAAGCAAGTGTTGACTATCATCGCTTCAGCGAGCCAAACAAAGGAATCCTCATATTCTCTAAACCGTGCAGTATTCCCCAGAGAATTAAACCTATATTTTTTTTCTTTTTTTGATAACTGACCTGGAATATTGTCAAAGACCGATAATACCTTTTCTTCATACCCCGATGCAAACTTTGTAACATCTTCACGGTAAAGATTTAATATGCTACGTTTTACCTCGTCAGCGGCCTCAAAATTCTTTCCGTCGCGATAAGCAAGAACTGATTGAGGCATTCCACCAACAAGAACATACTGTCTAAAATCATTCATTATTTTTCGATGCACGGCTGGGCCAAGAGGAACGCGATTTTCAAAACAGCTTTTCATAAGAGGAATACTTGCATCGTTTCCAATTGCGCTGAGAAATTCCTCAAAATCCAATGGAAACATTTCAAGATGTTCTTCCTCGGAAGGAATTATTATATCTTGCGTATTCTTTTTTAGTCTTATAAGTGACCCAGTCTCGAGATAATCGTAACGACCATCCGCAACTAGATATTTGATTAGCTGTCTTGCTCTCGGAAACTGTTGTACTTCATCAAAAATGATAATCGACTCCCTAGGATACAAAATGGATGAATAATATGCCGATAGTTTTCCAAAAAACAAGTCAAGCTCTGTTGTCTCATTTTCAAAAAGGTCAAGGATCTCTCGGGATGTATTTCCAAAATCAATCATAATATAACTTTTGTATTCGTTCTTCGCAAACATTTCAGCGATATAGCTCTTTCCAACCCGCCTAGCTCCGTCAATTAGAACGGCAGTCTGTCCATTACTCTTCTTTTTCCAAGCGATGAGCTTATCATATATCTTTCTTTTCAGCATATAAACCACCTTATTTAATTATATTATCTCTTAAATGCTTCTTGATTATACTAATTTAATCACGAAAAAGCAAGTATGTATAGGCAAAATAATCACGAAAAAGCAAGTTTGTATAGGCAAAATAATCACGAATAAAAAGATAATACAACCGATTTCCGTCGAAAAAAAAGTGTGCACCCTTGCCGTAATTACTATGTTACATAATAATCTAGGAAACAACCGGAAGAGAATTTCATAAATCCGTCCTTTTATATGTGACAGAAACTCTTCTGTAAATTAATCTATCAACAGATAATAATATTTTTCAAGGTTAAACTGATATATTCAGAAATAATTTAATAGCCGAGCAAACCAAATGAACTTTTAAACTATGTTATAATTTAGGGAAAGAATTTAATAAATATGCTAGAATAGTCTATATTATTAAAATTATTTGCGTCCTTGCGCACGGAGGAAAATATGTTACTAGAAACTAAAAATTCTATACTGGAAGCCCTTAACGGAGATGTTACGGTCGAAACACTATATGTCCAAAAAGGTAGCTTCGATAATACTACCCAAAAAGCAATTATTCTTGCTAGATCCAAGAATGTAAAAGTGATGATACTACCTGAAGATGCTTTCAAAGCTAAATCTGAAACAGGAAGAGCACGTGGAATAATGGCAATAATAACCGAATTTGTGTATTCTGATTTTAAAAAACTAGTCGAAGATGCGCTTTCCTTGGGAAAAGCCTCGACTATTATACTTTTGGATGGAGTGGAAGACCCTCATAATTTGGGGGCAATAATCAGGGTCGCAGATTGCTCAGGGGCTGCTGGCGTTGTAATCCCCAAACATAGAAGTGCCTCGGTTAACGAAATCGTAATAAAGACTAGTGCGGGAGCAACTGCTCACGTTCCAGTTTCAAAGGTTACAAATATTAATGATGCAATTAGGTATCTTAAGGAACAGGGTTTTGTAATTGTATCCGCCGATATGGCTGGAACGTCTATATATGATACTGATTTGACAGGAAACATAGCCCTTGTTGTGGGAGGAGAAGGAGAAGGAATACACGAACTAGTGAAAAAACTATCGGATAAGGTGGTCTCTATCCCCCAACTAGGAAAAATCAATTCTTTAAACGCGTCCGTTGCAACTGGTATTATTTTATATGAAAGTGTGCGACAAAAAGGATTAAGGTAATTTTTTTGATATAATGTAATAAATTAAGTCTTGTGACAACAAAAAACTATATATAAATAGAAATTGTAAAATATTTTTATCTGGGGTGAAAATATGGACCAAGAAGAGAGACTTCTTGTAAAAAAAGCAAAACAAAAAGACGAAGCTTCTATCGTCAAGTTGCTAAGAAAATATGATCCCGCTATTAAAAAGGTTAGTATCTATTTTTTCACAAAATTCAAAAACATCCCTCTTTCTTTTGAGGACTTTAAACAGGATGCCTCAATTGCATTTCTAAAGGCAGTTTCAACATATAATGAGGAGAAAAATAAAAGTCTTTTATACTATGCTAACACCTGTATGGTGAACAAGCTTACGAGTTTAGTCCGTTCTGCAAGAAGAAAGGAAAATATTATATCTTTAGATGAAACAATGGAGGAAAATTCCTTTTCAAAAGATGTTCCATGCTCGCCTATAACTTCTCAAGACGAATATGAAAAAAACGCTTGGCTACGAAACTTTCGAGATACAATAACAGAAATTATGACCACCGAGCAAATAACGGTATGGGATTTATATCTTCAGGGTTTTTCTTACGAAGAAATAGCAGATAAAACCAAACTGACAAAAAAGAAAGTTGATAACACAATAGCCGCATGCAAAAAAAAGATAATTAAAAATAGAGAAATGTTTGACTTGGAAAAATAACTATTAAATTGCTTTTTTTACTATTAAAATAATTCGAATTAAAATCAAACAATACGTTAAAAAGAATATCTACATAATTTATACACGGAGGAACAAATGAAACTGGGAATTGTCGGACTTCCAAATGTCGGGAAAAGTACTATTTTTAATGCTCTTACCTCAGCTGGAGCACAAGTAGCAAACTATCCCTTTTGCACCATAGAACCAAATGTAGGAGTGGTCACCGTCCCTGATGAAAGATTGGAAAAACTCGGGGCTTTATACAACACGAAAAAGATAGTTTATACTTACATAGAATTTCTAGACATAGCCGGCCTTGTAAAAGGAGCAAGTAAAGGTGAAGGCCTTGGAAACAAGTTTCTTTCTCATATTAGAGAAGTAGATGCGATAGTACATGTTGTAAGATGTTTTGATGATGAAAATATATCTCATGTAGCAGGTTCAGTGGATCCGATAAGAGACATAGAAGACATCAATCTGGAACTTATTCTAGCGGATTTGGATACCCTAACAAGGCGTATGGATAAAACTAAGACATACATTAAAACCGGGGAACAAAAGTATAAAGACGAGCTAGAAACTGAGCAAAAAATCTATGACATGCTGTCTTCTGGAAGGAGCGCAAGGTCAGCTGAATTCACTAAAGAGGAATTGCCTTTTGTAGATTCGCTCTTCCTTTTGACAAC